>JBDUEA010000025.1:0-28813 GCA_040002695.1 Gemmatimonadota bacterium
CCGCCCTGTCCGCCCCGTCCGCCCGGCCTTACATTTCATCTGCTCTGCCGCGCCCCATTCGGCTGTCCGGAACCCACAGCCTCGCGACCCGTCGCATCCATGAACGCATGACCGCCAATCCCACCTGCACCCGCTGCGGCGAGACCATCACGCCGGGCGCGCGCTTCTGCCAGCGTTGCGGTTCGGACGTCTCGGGAGAGCAGGGAGCGGTCGCGACCGCCATGATGCCGGCGACCGAGGATGCCGATGCGGCAATGCTCGCCGTCCTCCGTTCCGCGACCCTTGGCGACTACGAAATCCTGAGCGAGCTCGGTCGCGGCGGCATGGCGACCGTCTACCTCGCGCATGACATTGCGCTCGACCGCAAGGTGGCGATCAAGGTGATGTCTCCTGCGCTGCTCCTCATGGGCGAGGGCATGGTCGAACGCTTCAAGCGGGAAGCCCGCACCTCCGCCTCGCTCAGCCACCCGAACATCATCCCCATTCACGCCGTCAAGAGCCAGGGCCGAGCGCTGTACTTCGTCATGAAGTTCATCGCGGGGCGTTCACTCGAGTCGATCATCCGTGAAGTGGGCGCGCTCCCGATTCCGATGGCCCAGGCGCTGCTCCACCAGGTCGGTGGCGCGTTAGGCTACGCACACCGTCGCGGCGTGGTCCATCGCGACATCAAGCCCGCGAACATCATGGTGGATGACGAGGGCTGGGCCGTCGTGACCGATTTCGGCATCGCGAAGGTGGCCGAGGCGCGCGGACTCACGATGACGGGGATCGCGGTCGGGACGCCATCGTACATGAGCCCGGAGCAGTGCGCCGCCAAGGACATCACCGGGAAATCCGACCAGTACTCACTGGGCGTGGTCGCGTACGAGATGGTCACCGGCAAGCAACCGTTCGATGCCGATTCGGCCATGGCCATCATGTTCGCGCACTTCCACGAACAGCCGAAGCCGATCCAGGACTTGCGGCCTGACTGCCCGCCAGCGCTTGCGACCGCGATCATGCGGATGCTCGAGAAGTCACCCGATCAACGCTGGCCCTCCGTCGAAGATGCCGTCGCCGCGATGGGCGGCCACTCCCTCGCGCACGATGATCCGGTGAGGGGCGCGCTGGTGGAGCTCGTGCGAAGCAGCCCGAATCAGCGCGCCCTCGAGGCGCTTCCGCCGCCGCCGACCAGTCCGATCCCACCGATGAAGACCCAGGTCGAAGCCGCGACCACACCGATTCCGGTGCCGCGCATCGTCTCGATCGGGGTCACGCCGCCTTCGGCGAACCTCGCCGTCGGAGAGACCGCTCGGCTTAACGCGGCACCGCAGGCATCGGGGGGGACCGCGGCACACCGCCCACTCAGCTGGAGCTCGAGCGATGCATCGGTCGCGACCGTCAACGGCGAAGGTCTCGTCACCGCGGTGAGCCCGGGCAAGGCGACGATCTCGGTCGGCGCGGAGGGGATCACGGGTCGAGCGACGGTAACCGTTACTCCGGCGGCGGTAGCAAGCGTCGTCATCGCTCCCCCGACACTCACGCTGGTCCCCGGAACCACGGGCAGGGCTTCGGTCACGCTCAGCGATGCCGCTGGCAGGCCACTTTCCGGTCGCGAAATTGTCTGGAGCGGCGGCGTGCCGGCAATCGCCACGGTGGGTCGCGACGGTACCGTGCGGGCGATCGCGCCGGGAAATGTGACGCTTACCGCAACCAGCGAAGGACGGAGCGGGACGGTCGTCGTCACCGTCACTCCGGTCCCGGTGGCGCGGCTTACGATCAAGCCGCTTCGAACGCTCACAGTCGGGGACCACGCTCGGATGTCGGCCGAGGTACAGGACAAGGCCGGCAAGGCCCTCAGCGGGCGCGAAATCGCGTGGAATTCGGCGGATGCGTCGATCCTGGAGCTTGCGGCTGACGGTGAGGCGAAGGCGCTCAAGCCGGGGCGCGTCGCCGTTACCGCGAGCTCTGAAGGTCAGAGCGCTCTGATCACGGTCACGGTCGTCGCCGCGCCGGTCGCGCCGGTCGCGCCGGCCGCGCCGGCCGCGCCGTCGACCCCGATTCCGCTCGCGGAAGTCCCGACGATCAAGATGGAAGCGAGCGCGCTTGCATCGCTCCGCTCCGCTCCGACCGACCCGATTCCTGAGGTGATCGCGAAGCCCGTCGCGGTTCCCGTTCGTTCCGAGAACGCCGAGTCGCCCCCGGTTCAGCCGGCGGACACCCGGCCCGCCGAACGCGCCTCCCGTCCCATCGCGCTCTATGCCGGAATCATCCTCGCGATCGTGGTCGGCGCCTTCCTCTTCCTGCGCGGAAGAAAGTCTCCAGTGCCGGTCGGACCCGGCCCGGCCGCTATCGGTACGATCGCCATCAAGGCGCCAACCGGACCTCTGTCCCCCGGCAGCACGGCGCAACTGACCGCTGTCGCGAAGGACAGGGATGGGAACGAGCTTCCGGTGCCGCGTCCGGCGTGGTGGACTTCGAGCGACACTGCCGTGGCGCGCGTCTCTCTGACCGGCGTGGTCAGCGCGATCCATCCCGGAAGCGCGACCGTCACTGCCACCATCGACAGTCAATCCGCGACCGCCAGCCTCGTCGTCGCCGCCAATGCGCCGCCTCCGCCGGCTGCCGTTGCGGAAATCGCGCTCAACGGCCCATCCGCACCGCTGCAGGTCGGAGGAACCGCCCAGCTCAGTGCTGCAGTCAAGGATGCGCATGGCGCGCCGCTGACCGGTCGCACGCTGGTCTGGAGTTCGAGCGATCCGGCTGTCGCGACCGTCTCCAGCACCGGTCTTCTCACCGCGCTCGCCGCCGGCTCGACGACGCTCGATGCCTCAAGTGAGGATCGGCACTCGACCCTCACCATCCGGGTGAGCCCGGCTCCTCAGCCAGTCTCGCCACCGCCGACGCCAGTTACACCGGCGGTCGTCGCCGCTGCGTCCATCAGCATTTCGCCGGCGGCCGAATCCCTCGTCGTCGGCTCCACCGCTCAGCTCAGCGCGAACCCGCTCGATGCGCGCGGCGCCCAGCTCAAGGGACGGACGACCACCTGGGCGTCCTCGGATCCGCGGATCGCCAGCGTTTCCGATGCCGGCCTCGTCACCGCCCTTGCCCCCGGCGTCGTCAGCATCTCGGCGACTGCGGACACGCGCCACGCGAGCTCGAAGATTGTCGTCGCGGCGCCTCGTCCGACGACGATCCCCGTCGCGGCGGTCGCGGTGAGCAAGCCGCCCCGGAATCTTGCGCCCGGCGAAACCCTGCAGCTCACCGCAGCGGTTCGGGATGCCAAGGGAAATGCCCTCGAGAATCGGGGGATCGCGTGGACCTCGAGCAACACCACCGTCGCGACGGTTTCCTCGAGTGGACTGGTGACTGCGATCGGCGCGGGCACGACCACCGTTGCGGCAACCAGCGAGACGGAGATCGGCAGCACCACCGTGACGGTCAACCGCGCCGCCCCACCGCCGGTCGCCGCCGTGGCCTCGATCGTCATCCTGCCACCGGGCAAGCCGCTCAAGCCCGGTGAGACTGTGCAGCTGAGCGCCACCGTCAAGGACGCACGCGGTGCGGTACTGACCGATCGGCCGCTCACCTGGTCCTCCAGCGCCCAGTCGATAGCGAAGGTCAGCGCTGGCGGAATCGTGACGGCCCTTGCAGCTGGCTCCGCGGAGATCGGCGCTTCCGCGGAAGGCAAAGGTGCTACCGCCACCATCAGCGTCGTCGCGCCCGCTGCCGTTGCTCCGCCGGTAAATTCGACAGCATCATCCACCGCCGCCGGCACAGCGAGAAAGGCCGTGGCCGTCGGCGCCACCTGGACCTGCAGCCTGCTTCCCAATGGCGCAGTCTCCTGCTGGGGTGGTGGACAGAATTCGCCACAGACCCTCGGCGGCGGCATCGCGCTCACGTCACTAAGCACCGGAGCGGCGTACGCCTGCGGACTCAGCGCGGGGGGGAAGGCGTACTGCTGGGGTGAGAATGCGGCGGGACAGCTCGGTGATGGCACTGCTCAGCGCCAGCCGACGCCCGCACTGGTCGTCGGCGATCTCGCCTATTCGACGATCAGCGCCGGTTCATATCACACCTGCGCCCTCACCACGGGCGGGAAGGCGTACTGCTGGGGCAAGAACGAGAGTGGGCAGCTGGGCAACGGCGAGAAAGGCCCCCAGAAAAAACCGGTTGCGGTGGCGGGAGGACTGACGTTCACCACCATCACCGCCGGAGGCGGGCACTCCTGCGGCCTGACCTCCGCTGGAGCCGCATGGTGCTGGGGAGACGGCTGGTCCGGGTCATTGGGCTATGGACCGCTGGGCGCGGAGCTGGCGCCGGTGCAGGTGTCGGGTGATCTCAAGTTCACGCGGATTTCCGCGGGCGTGAGACATACCTGCGCACTCACTGGAGCGGGGAAGGCGTACTGCTGGGGCGACAACAGCTCAGGCCAGATCGGTGACGGCTCCACCAACGATCGCGCCACTCCCGTCGCGGTCGCGGGAGCGGTGTCGTTCGAGTCGATCAGCGCCGGAGTCTCCCACACCTGCGCGGTCGGCAGTGACGGCCACGCCTATTGCTGGGGCGAGAACAAGGCGGGTCAGCTCGGCGATGGCACGCACAAGAGTCGATCGAAGCCGGCGCCGGTGAGCGGCGCGACCGCCTTTGCGAGCGTGAGCGCCGGCGGGACGAGCAGCTGCGGGACGACCCGCACCGGAGAGGCGCTGTGCTGGGGCGGCAATGCGAGGGGGCAACTGGGCGACGGTACCACGACGAACCATGAGTCGCCCGAACCGATCGGTGCATCGGCGCAGTAGCGAGGTTCGGAAGTGATCAAAAAAAAGGAACCCCGGCGACGATGCTCGCCGGGGTTCCTTTTTCAATGGTACAACTTGTTTTGCTGCCTGACCTGTCTCGCTCAGTGGCCGCTGAGACTGATCGGTACGCCGATCGCGACGAGAATATCCTGCTGGAACTGCGACTTGCCGGTCAACAGCGGATCGCTCGAATGCAGGAACGCTTCGATGTCGAGATCGAGCGCGAACTTCGGGGTGACGGACGCCTTCACGCCGAAGCCGAGAATGCCGCCGATATCGGATTTGTCGAACTTCGTGCCGGCTGTGAAATTCTTGGTGTCCCAGGCGGCGCCGCCTCGCTTCTCATATCCGACACCCACGATGCCGCGGAAATTGCTGCGACGGGGATGGAAGGTGAGCCGTCCGCTGGCCATCAGGAGGTTGCCCTTGATGAAGAAGCCCGCCTGCACCGTCGAGCTGTCGTGGGAGATGCTCGCCTGGCGACCGGCATTGGCGTATGCGATGGAGCCCTCGATGCCGATCGCGCGCGTGATGCCGAAGCTGACCCGCACGCCGATGGCCGGGGCATTGGTCTCCTTTTCATTGAATAGCGTGCCCGAGCCCTCGTCGAGGTCCTTCACGTATGGCGAGATCGCGTAGAAACTCGCGAAATACGGGGTGATCTGCGGCCGGGCCTGCGCGAGCGCGGAGGACGGCGAACCCAGCGCGGCTGAGGCCAGGACTCCTGCAGCCAGTGCGTAACCGAACTTCGATCTGGTGCGTGACACAGATCCTCCGTGTGACGGGTGAGCGGACGTTCAGACTGAATACGGGTTGAGATAATCTACTATGGACAGCGGGACATGCGCTGTCAACGGGATTGACTCGTCCGGCCGACCCGTGGTGCCGGTCGGTCAACGGCCGTTGGAGGTCCCGGGCACGTCATATGGAAAAAGGCGGATTCCGCGCCCCCGAGGGCTCATGGGTCGCGGGCAATCGCGTCGACGCGCGGCAAGGCACCTCTCAGTAGCCAGCGGCGCCCGTCCAGCGGCAGGCCTGATTCCCTCACTCACTATCTTCCGCGATGCATCTTTACCTTCACATTCCGTTTTGCGCCCGTCGGTGCAGTTACTGTGATTTCGCGATCGCGGTCCGCCGGAACGTGCCGTCGGTCGCCTTTGCGGACGCGATCCTCGAGGAGTGGACGCTGCGGGAAGGCCACGAGGCGTGGAACGTCTCGCCGATGGTCGAAACCATCTACTTCGGTGGCGGCACACCTTCGCTGCTGGATGCCTTTGAGCTGGGCCGCATCCTGGAGCGGATACGCCACGACCGGAATGTTGCAGCCGACGCCGAGATCACGCTCGAAGCCAATCCCGATGATGTCACCGTCGAGCGCGTAACCGGATGGCGGAGGGCCGGAGTGAATCGGATTTCGCTGGGAAGTCAGTCGTTTGATCCCGGCGTCCTCTTGTGGATGCATCGTACCCACGACGCGCCCGGCATCGGCACGGCGGTGTCGACACTTCGAGCCGCCGGTTTCGAAAATATTTCGCTCGATCTGATCTTCGGGCTGCCGGCTTCACTCGGCCGCGACTGGTCGAAGGACCTGGATGCGGCGCTCGCACTCGAGCCCGCTCATCTTTCGCTCTACGGACTTACGGTGGAGGAGCACACGCCGCTCGCTCACTGGATGGACCGGCGCCAGGTTCTCCCGGTCGCGGACGAACGGTACGCGGATGAATTTCTCGCGGCTCATCATCGGTTGTCGTCGGCCGGCTTCGAACACTACGAGGTTTCGAACTTTGGCCATCCCGGACGTCACAGCCGACATAACTGCGCCTACTGGAGCCGCGCACCCTACCTCGGACTGGGTCCGTCGGCACACAGTCGTCTCGGGGACCGGCGGTGGTGGAATACCCGCGAGTGGGCCGCCTACGAACGCATGATCGCGAGGGGTGATGACCCGACCGAGGGCTCGGAAGTGCTCACCCCCGAGGCACTCCGGCTGGAAGACCTGTACCTCGGGCTCCGCACCGTGGCCGGAACGGCGAGTGACATGATTGCTCCGGCTCAGCGAGCCCTCTGGGAGGAGGCCGGCTGGCTCCAGGCCGGTGCCAGTGCTGGTGGTCGTGCCATACTGACGCCCGAAGGCTGGCTCCGCCTCGATGCCCTGGTCGCCGAAGCCACCCCTCCGATTAATCCTCCGCCCGAGGCTCCCGCTCACCGCTAACCGCTTACCGCTCACCGCCCTATTACATTTCCCCCATGCCAGTCGGTGATCCTCTCAGCGAGCGCGAGCTCAGGGTTCTGGAAGCGGTAATCCAGACCTACATCCAGACCGCGGAGCCGGCCGGGAGCCAGACCATCTCCAAGCGGTTCGGTCTGGGCGTCTCGCCGGCGACCATCCGCAATACGATGAGCGAACTGGAGCAGAAGGGATACCTCTTTCACCCCCATACATCCGCCGGCCGAATTCCCACCGATCTCGCGTACCGCTGGTATGTGGACAACCTGATGCGGCTGGCGCCGCCCAGTCACCGCGAACAGGCGATGCTGCAGACGGAGCTTCCGTCTCCCCGAAGCGCGGTCGAGGAAATTCTCCGGCGGGCCGCCCAGGTGCTCGGTGTGCTGACGCAGGAACTCGGCGTCGCCGTGGCACCGGCGCTGGACCATCTGATTCTCGAGCGGCTGGACCTGGTCCAGGTCGCCTCGGACCGGTTGCTGCTGGTGTTCAACCTGCGAAGCGGCGTGGTGCGCACCATCTTCGTCCAGGTCTCTGGCAACATGGCTCCTGACGTGGTACAGCGAGTCGCCCAGACATTGAATGAGCGCCTCGGCGGGCTGACGCTGCTCGAGGTCCGCACCACACTTGCGGAGCGCCTTCGGGATGCGGAGCCGCTCGAACGGGGCGGGGAACTCCTGAACATTTTCATCGCCGAGGGCGAAGACATCTTTTCGCTGTCGGGCCGTCCCGAAGATGTGCTGCTGGGCAGCGCCCAGATGCTCGCGGATCAGCCGGAGTTTTCGTCCAACGGCCGCATTCGGGATCTGCTGCAGATCACCGAGCGGCGGGACCTTCTCAAGCAGGCCCTCGAGGGTCGGCGGCGGGACGGTTTGTCGATTACCATTGGCGGCGAAAACCCCGATCCGCGCCTCACCGAGTTCACGCTCGTCACCTCTTCGTATCGCGCCGGGGGTGTGACCGGAGTCATCGGCGTGCTGGGCCCGACCCGCATGCCCTACGACAAGATCATCGGTCTGGTGGAGCACACCAGCCGCCTGGTGGAAGGATTGATGGAGTGAGCGAGTTCTACACGCTGCTCGGCGTCGAACGGGACGCCAGCGAAGCCGAGATCAAGAAGGCCTATCGGAAGCTGGCCATGGAGCTGCATCCGGACAAGAATCCGGATCCGGCGGCCGAGGTGCGGTTCAAGGAGTGCACGGAAGCGTACGAGGTCCTCCGGGATCCGCAGAAGCGCGCGACCTATGACCGGTACGGCAAGGCTGGGCTGGGCGGTGGCAATGCGGGTGGGTTCCACCACGTCGATCTTTCCGAAGCGCTCAACATCTTCATGCGTGACTTCGGTGGCTTCGAGGGAATCTTCGGCAACCGCGGCCAGTCCGCTCAGGCGCGCCGCGGCCAGGATATCCGCGTGACCGTGAAGATTTCCCTCGATGAAGTCGCCAAGGGCGCCAAGCGGAGCGTCAAGCTCAAGACGCTCGAACGGTGCACGGTCTGCGAAGGCAGCGGTGCAAAGCCGGGGACACGTCCCTCGCAGTGCTCCACCTGCCAGGGCACCGGCGAAGTGCGTCGCGCCGCGCGCAGCATGTTCGGCCAGTTCGTTTCGCTCTCGCCCTGTCCGACCTGCTCTGGTGAGGGAACCATCATCGCCTCACCGTGCGATGTCTGCCGTGGCGAGGGGCGGGTTCGCGAGGACCGCACCGTTTCCGTCGAAATCCCGGCGGGTGTTTCCGAGAACAACTACTTGACGCTCCGTGGCCAGGGCGCGGCCGGGCCGAGGAACGCGCCCAACGGCGACCTGCTGGTCATGATCGAGATCAAGGAAGATGAGCGGTTCGAACGGGACGGCGACAATCTCATCCACGATCTTCCGCTTTCCTTTTCCCAGGCGGCGCTGGGCATTTCGGTCACGATCCCCACGCCGTACGGCGACGAGCGCGTGAACATTCCCCCCGGCACCCAGACCAGCACGATGCTTCGGATCAGGAACAAGGGTCTGCCGCGCCTCGGTCAGGGCGGGACCGGCGACCTGCTCATCCGCACTCACGTCTGGACGCCGCAGGATCTCACCGAAGAACAGGCGCGCGCATTTCGCGAGCTTGCGAAGGTCGAAGGCGACCCTCCGAAGCGCGGCACCGGCTTCTGGTCCAAGCTCAAGGAGGCGCTCGGCGCATGACGTGGTGGGCCATCGACGTTTCATCGCCGACCGATGAACGGGAATCGCTCGCCGCATGGCTCGTGACCCGGACGGGACAGGCCGTCGAAGAGCGTGACGACGGAATCCTGGTCTCCTTCGCGCTGAATGAGAGCGCAGCGGACACGCTCGTCGCCGAACTGTCGTCGCTCGGTCGAGGCGGTGTCACCGTCAGTCGTCGTCCGATCGCCGAGGTCGACTGGGCCAATAAGTGGCGTGAGGGCCTCGGCCCCCGCTCGTTCGGCCGGCTTACCGTGGTTCCCTCCTGGTTCGAGTATCGGCCCCGTCCCGGTGAAGTCACGCTGGTGCTGGATCCCGAAAGCGCCTTCGGGAGCGGAGAGCACGGCTCGACGCGCGCCGCGCTGCAGCTGCTCGAGCGGCACATGGCGCCGGGGGATTTCGTCCTCGACTTCGGCAGCGGCAGCGGAATCCTGAGCATCGGCGCGGCGCTCCTCGGCGCCTCGCGTGCGGTCGGCCTCGAGCAGGATGCCGAATCGGTAGAAGTCTCGCAGCGGAATGCGCTGGCGAATCGGGTCGCCGAGCGCGCTCTCTTTTTCGAGGCGGATGCCGGGCAGTTCGCAATTCTTTTCGCGCCCGCGAATCTCGTGGTCTCCAACATCCTCCGCAGCGTCAACATCGCGCTCCTGCCGGAGATCTGGCGCGCGCTCCATCCGGGCGGCATCGCGATCTTCTCCGGCATGGAGGCCACCGAGGCTCCCGAGTTCCGTGCGCCGCTGGTGGCCGCCGGATTCGAAATCGTGGAAGAGATCATCGACGCCGGCTGGTGGGCGGTGGCCGCGCGGCGGACGTGATCACCGTTGTGTCAGCTCCAGGTTCGCTGGCAGCCGGCGCCCATCTCGTTCTCGATGACGCCGAGTCGCATCATCTGAGCGTGCGACGTGCCGCCGAAGGGGAGCAAGTAAGAGTGCTGGATGGCGCGGGAACGATCGGGACCGGAGCACTCCGTCTGCAGGGGAAACGCCGCAGCATCCTGATCGATACCGTGCAATTCATCGATCGGCCGGCACGAACGACACTCGCCGTCGGTGCCGGAGATCGCGACCGGTTCGCTCTGCTCGTGGAGAAATCGGTAGAGCTTGGCGCGACTGACATTTTTCCGCTCGAAACCGAACGCACCGCGAGCGTCAATTCCCGGGTTCGCGCGTCAGCTTTGGACCGGCTCCGAGACCGCGCAAACGAAGCGCTCAAACAGTGCGGCAATCCCTGGGCGCCTGCGGTCCACGAGCCGATTTCGCTGCTGGATTTCGTGGGAAGGGAGTCGCCGGGGCTCAGATGGGTCGGAGCGCCCGAAGGTGCTCCACCGCCGGGGAAGCTCTCCGATGAAGCGGTCACAGTTGTGATCGGCCCTGAAGGCGGATTGAACGACGCGGAGCGCGATCTGCTCCACCAGGCTGGATACCTCCCAATCTCCTTCGGCACTCACGTCCTTCGATTCGAAACGGCCGCACTGGCGGCCCTGGCCGGTATCGCCGCCGCGCGGCATCGAGGCGCTCATGTCTGACTGCATTTTCTGTCGTGTCGCTGCGGGAGAAATCCCGGCGAAGATCGCGCGCCGCTCTCCCGATGCCGTCGC
The DNA here is from genome assembly GCA_040002695.1 of Gemmatimonadota bacterium. Lineage (GTDB taxonomy): Bacteria > Gemmatimonadota > Gemmatimonadetes > Gemmatimonadales > GWC2-71-9 > JBDUEA01. The sequence continues at coordinate 10,791 of JBDUEA010000025.1, forward strand.
CTTTTACGACCTGAATCCGCAGGCTCCGGTTCACGTGCTCGTTATTCCGACGGCGCATCTCGGCGCCGTGCGGGACGCGAAAGGCCCCGAGGGTGAACGTCTCCTCGGGCGACTGCTCGCCTTCGCCGCGGAGACCGCGACCGCACTCGGCCTCGACGCCGGCGGATACCGGCTCGTCAGCAACACCGGACCCGATGCAGGTCAGTCCGTATTCCATCTCCACATCCATCTGCTGGGCGGCCGGCGGATGTCCTGGCCACCGGGATGAGCGGTGCGCCGCTTGTTTGGCGCAGTCCGACCCTCTAAGTTTTCGGCCGCCAGCACTTGCGATGGCTGAACGGTTTGAGAGAAGCTCGAACCTGCCGAACGACGCGCTCTGCCCAGCGAACGTCCCACGTGGTCCCCGGATCTCCCGTGCCGAGTCTCGCCGAAACCCTGCAAGCCCAGTTGAACGCCGCGCGAAAGGCTCAGGACAAGAGCCGGACGCTGCTGCTCGGCACCACTCTCGCCGCGCTCAAGAATCGCGTCATCGAGGTGCGGCGCCCGCTCACCGACGAAGAAGTCGTCGAGGTATTGCGTAAGGGGATCAAGACGCGCGGCGAGTCGGTCGAACAGTTCACGGCCGCTAACCGCATGGATCTCGTTGAGAAGGAACAGGCCGAGATCCGAGTGCTTCAGGAATTTCTTCCGCCGGAAGTGGATCCCGCCGAAATTCGTGACGCGGTACGCGTCGCGATCGCGGCGGGCGCCACGGATCTCGGCAAGCTGATGGCGCAGGTGATGCCGCGGTTCAAGGGACGGGCGGATGGCAAGCTGATCAATCAGATCGCTCGCGAGGAGCTCAAGGCCGGATGACGGGTGCGCAGTTCCCTCAGGACCTGGACGGGGTGCAGGCGTCATTCGATGCCGGCACCCCGTTCGCTTTGGAGGGGGGCCGGGCGGCCGACGCCCTCGAGGCGCTGGAATTCGCGCAGGTGCTTCAACTCATTGCGGAGTACGCGGCCGGGCCGGAAGGAAGCGCGCGGGTGCGCTCGCGCTGGCCGTCGGACGACGTCGCGATGATTCGCGAGGAGCTGGCCCGGGTCACGGAGGCGGCGGAGCTCGAACGCGACGGTCGCGGTCTCGTCGCGGAGCTGGTTCCGGACGTCACTTCCGCGCTTGCTCGGCTCCGCGTCGCGGGCAGCGTGCTCGAGGGCCACGAATTGGCCGACTTGCGCGCGCTCCTTGCAGCTGCCAGGCTCGTCTCGGCCGAGCTGCGCCGGGTGGCGACCGAGGCGCCGAAAGTCTTCGCGCTCGCGCGGCCGGTTCCCGATCGGGCAGTGGAACGCCGGCTCGAGCTGGCAGTGGATGCCGACGGCCGGCTCCTCGATTCCGCCAGTCCCGCGCTGGCCGGCGCGCGCTCCGAGGTTCGCGCCGCCCGCGCCCGACTGGTGCAGCGGCTCGAGTCGCTGTTGCGCGGCCTCGGCAGCACCGATGGCGGAGTGACCATCCGCAACGGGCGCTACGTCATTCCGGTGCCGCGGGACGCACGCGGTCGCCCGGACGGCATCATCCACGACGAATCGGCGAGTGGCCTGACGCTCTTCCTCGAGCCGAGCGCCACGATCGATCTCGGCAACGCGCTCCGAAGCGCCGAAGTCCGCGAAGAGCGCGAGGTCCTGAAGGTGTATCGCGATCTCACCGATCTCCTCCGCCCCGAGCATGCCACTCTCCTCGGCGCGCGGGAAATGGGCATCGCGGTAGATGACCTGGTCGCCCGGGCACGCTACGCATCGAAGCACGACGCATACGCGCCCGACGTCGCGCCGGCTCCGGCCGCGCTCCGGATCAGCAACGGACGACACCCGCTGCTGCTCGCGCGCGCTGACGCGCAGGACACACGCGAACCCGTTCGGGTTGTCCCATTCGACCTCGAGCTGGCGTCCAGCGAACGGACGGTGCTGCTCAGCGGTCCCAATACCGGTGGAAAATCCGTCCTGCTCAAAGCGGTGGGTCTGAGCGCGGCGCTGGCGCAGAGCGGTATCATCCCTCCGATCGGAAAGGGAAGCGCCCTCCCGGTCTTCCGCCGCTACTTCGCCGATATTGGGGACCGTCAGTCCATCAGCGCGAGTCTCTCGACCTTCAGCGCGCATGTCGCGGTGTTGCGCAAAATTCTCGACGAATCCGATGACGCCTCGCTCGTCCTTCTCGATGAAATCGGAAGCGGCACCGACCCGGCCGAAGGTGGAGCGCTCGCTTCAGCCGCGCTCCAGTCGCTGACCGATCGCGGCAGCATCACGCTCGCCACGACGCACCTCGGCTCGCTCAAGCAGCTCGCGACTCGCTCGGCCGGTGTGGTCAATGCGTCGCTTCAGTTCGACGCGGCCACGCTTCGACCGACCTATCGCCTTCTCAAAGGCGTCCCGGGCCGATCATATGGGCTCGCCATTGCCCGCCGACTCGGCGTCTCTCCTGCCGTGCTCGCCGAAGCGGAGGCACAGGTCCCGGAGGCGGAGCGCTCGCTGGATGCACTCCTCGCCGCCGTCGAACAGCGGGAGCGGGATCAGTCGGAGCGCGAGCAGCTTCTCACCGGCAGGCTGCTGGATGCCGAATCACTGCAGGCGAATCTTGCGTCGCAAGCGGAGAGTCAGTCGGTGCGTGAGGCCGACCTCCGGCGGCGGGAGCGCGACGCGGAGCGGGCAGCGCGCGCCCAGGCGAAGACGTACCTTCTGGAGGCGCGCCAGCGAGTGGAGGAAGCGCTCGGCAAGGCGAGAGGCGCCGTTGACGAGGCGGCGGCGAAAGAAGCTCGGCGCCTGGTCGAGGATGGGGTGAAGGCCGAGTCGGCCGCGCTCTCGGCGGCCGAGAGCAGTGAAGCGGACGAGGAACTGGGATCGGGCGAAAGCATTGTGTCCGTCGGAGATCGCGTGCGAGGTCCCGGCGGAGTCGGACAGGTGGTGGAAATCCGCGGAGACGGAAAGCTGGTGGTCGCCGTTGGCGCGATGAAACTGGTGATCCCTGCGGATGCCGCGGTGGTGCTGCCGCCTGCACAGGCAAAGTCTTCGAGCGCATCATTCTCCGGCAGTCACGAGCCCGCGAGCGAGTCGGCGCCGATGGAGGTCGACCTTCGCGGGCTCACCGGGGACGAAGCCGAGCAGGCCGTATTTGCCGCGATCGACTCAGCGGTGCTCGCGGAGAATCCGTTTCTACGGATCATCCACGGGAAAGGAACTGGGGTCGTGCGGGAGCGCGTGCGCCGGGTGGTGACTCAGGACCGGCGCATCACGAAAAGCGGGTTCGCCCCGTCGAATCAGGGTGGCACCGGAGTGACCATCGTGGAGTTTACCGGATGAGCATGATCCCCGATGAGATCATCGAGCAGGTCCGCGACAGCGCGGACATGGTCGGCCTCATCGGTGATTCCGTCGAGCTCAAGCGAACCGGCTCCGACTATCGCGGACCCTGTCCATTCCACGGCGGCACTCACCGCAACTTCGCCGTGATCCCCAAGAAGGGTCAGTTCTACTGCTTTGTCTGCAAGGAATCCGGAGACATCTTCTCCTGGTACATGAAGCGCTTCGGGATGGACTATCCCACCGCGGTGCGGGAAGTCGCGGGACGCACGGGGATCGTCATACCCGAACAGGCGGAGCGGAGCGGCCCCGATCCCCGGGAACCGCTTTACAGCGCGATGTCCGCGGCGCAGGGCTGGTTCAGCCGCCAGCTCACCGAACATCCGGAGGCAGAGGCCGCGCGCGCCTACCTGGTCCAGCGCCAGTTCGATCTCGAGGCGCTCGCTCCCTTCGAACTCGGGTTTGCGCCCCGCGGGAATCTTTTCCTCACGGAGATGTCGCGCCTCGGTCTTCGCGAACCAATTCTCCTCGAGGCCGGACTTCTCGCGAAGCGTGACGACGGAACACTCGTCCCCAAGTTCCGGGGGAGACTGCTTTTCCCTATCCACGATCTGCGCGGTCGCGTGGTAGCTTTCGGCGGACGGCTGCTGGGCCCCGGTGAGCCCAAGTACCTCAATTCACCCGAGACGCCGATCTTCCACAAAGGCGGCCAGCTCTACAACCTTCATCAGGCCCGCCAGGCCATCCGCAAGGAACAGGAAGTCATCGTCGTCGAGGGATATTTCGACGTCATCCGGCTCGTGCTCGCGGGACTCGACCACGTGGTCGCGCCACTCGGAACTGCGCTGACATCCGACCAGGCCGCACTCGTCCGTCGTCTGGCGCCGGTCGCCACGCTGCTGCTCGACAGCGACAGTGCGGGTCTCAAGGCTACTTTCCGCGCGGGTGACGAGTTGCTGCGTCACGAGATGCGGGTGCGCGTCGCCACCATGCCCGAGGGGGAGGATCCTGATACACTGGTGGCGCGCGGCGGCATCGCGGCCCTGCAGCCGATTCTCAAGGACGCTATCGACGTGCTGGAGCGGAAAATCCAGATTCTCCATCGTCGCGGCTGGTTCGACGGCTTCGAGCATCGTCGCGAAGCACTCGACCGGCTGCTGCCGACGATCCGCGCTGCCCGGGATCCGATCACCCGCGAGCTCTATCTTTCGATCGTGGCCGAGCGCTCAGGCGTGGACAAGAAGGTCCTGGAGAGGGAAGTTGCGGCCCTGCCGATCTCTCCGCCCGAGAGCTCCGCGGGACCATCCGTGACGGCGAATGCCGCATCTGCTCTTGCCCCGCAGCGCCGTGCCGCTGCACCTTCCGCTCGGCGCGTCGGCGCCCGAGCGGAACAGCAGCTCATGCGCGTCGTAGTCAACGATCACGATTGGCGCGACCGGGCGCTCGCCGAGGTCCCCGCTGAATGGCTCGAGGGCGCCGAGTACCACGAGATCTTCGAGGCGTATCGGGTGACGGGTGCTGGAGCCGAGGTCGATCTCGAGAAGCTTTCGCCCGAAGCACGACGCGTCTGGGCCGGACTCAAGGCGGCCGCGGATGGCCTGGAAGGCCAGGATCTCGGAATGATCTATGAGGGGGCAAGGCGCGCCCTCGAAGCGCGACCGCACTTCAGGGACCTCGAGGCGCTGAACGATCGGATTCTGATTGCCCGGCCTGACGAGCAGCGCGCGCTCACGGAAGAAAAAGACCGCAGGGTTCGCGATCTTCGCGCGCGATTCCCCGCGGAATTCGAGCTGCATGGCTGGCGCAGGCTCAGAATCCGGCATCCCGAAGGCCGGACTCGCTCGTAGTGGCGGAACGCCTCCGCTCATGAGACATTCGCACGTACTTATCCCGAGGAGCCGGAATGCACGATGACCTGGTGAAACTGCTCGATCTTCAGGAAAAGGATCTCACACTGCTTGCAGTGGACGCACGACTTCAATCGGTTCTCGGGGAACTCGAAGCGATCGAAGCCGCCGTCCGCAAAGCCGAGGACACCGCCGCCCGGGCGACGCAGGCCGCACAGGATGCCGCCCGCCGCCGCGACGAGCTGGAAGCCAAGATCGACAGTTACCGGAAGATGCAGGAGCGTCGCAGGACCCGGCTCGAAACGGTGCGTGGCGTGAAGGAGATCGCCGCGGCGACCGCGGAGATGGATCTTTCCCGCTCGGTGCTTGCCAAGGAAGAGACCGACTGGGTCAGGTCCGCGGACGCCGTCGCCCAGCTCGAGAAAGACGCGGGAGTCGCCCAGAAGAATCTCGCCGAGCTGCACAGCGCCCAGCAGCCAGCACGTGATGAGATCGGCGGTCGGCGGGATGCGCTCGAGAAAGAGCGTCGCTCCGCCCTCAAGCTGCGGGATGCAGCGGCCGGCGGAGTCGGCAAGCCCCTTCGCTCACGCTACGAGCGGCTGCGCTCGGCGCGCTCCTCGACCGTCGTCGTCGCACTCAACGGAACTGCCTGCGGTGCCTGCTTCACAACCGTGCCTCTCAACCGGCGCAGTCAGATTCGCTCGGGGACGCTGATCGACTGGTGTGAAGCCTGCGGCGTCATTCTGTACGCCACCGAGTGAAGACGATGACGCGGGCGCCGGAGTGCGCGCGCATCGTCAGGTCATGAAGACCGCCATTCCCGCTCCGGCCCTCCGCTGGCTCGTGGAACCGGAGGCCCTGGCAGCGCACGTCGGGGTGTTGGCCGGGACCCTTGGCATTCCCGCTCCGCTCGCGGCACTCCTGCTGCAGCGCGGGCACTCGAGCGCCGAGGCCGCCCGCAGGTTTCTCCGCCCCGCTCTCGACGATCTTGCCGATCCGCTCACCCTCGCCGGCATGGCGCGGGCCGTCGAAGTCATCGCCGCCGCGGTCCACCGGGGAGACGGAATCCTGGTGCATGGCGACTACGACGTGGATGGTCAGTGCGCGACCGCCCTGCTCACGCGCGTGCTGCGGGCGGCCGGCGCTCGAGTCACGCCGTTCGTGCCACACCGCCTCAGAGACGGATACGATTTCGGACCGGCGGGACTCGAGGTGGCCCGAGCGGCCGGCGTCCGGCTCATCATTACCTGTGACTGCGGGATCACCGCGCTAGATACCGCGCGGACCGCGGCGGCCGCGGGCATCGGGTTGATCGTCACCGATCATCACATTCCTGGTGAGGCGCTGCCGGAGGCGCTCGCGATCATCGATCCGCAGCAGCCGGGCGATCACTCCGGGCTCAATGCGCTCTGCGGCACCGGCATCGCGTTCAAGCTGGCCCAGGCACTGGCTCCCGCGCTCGGCCTCTCGCCCAATCTGCCGCTCCACCTGCTCGATCTGGTCGCGCTGGCCACCGTCGCCGATATCGTTCCTCTGGTCGGCGAGAACCGTATTCTCGTTCGTCACGGGCTCAAGCTCCTCACGGCGAGCCGCTGGCCGGGACTTCGAGCCCTGATCCGTGTGAGTGGACTCGAGGGCAAGGAGATCCGGGCTGGTCAACTCGGTTTCGTCATCGGCCCCAGGCTCAATGCTGCCGGCCGGGTGGGAGACGCCAGTGACGCGCTCGCTCTGCTCTTGACCGATGATGAAGCCGAGGCCGATCGCCTCGCGCACCAGCTGGAGGGTCTCAACACCCGACGGCAGTCGCTCGATCAGCAGATGCTCGAGGAGGCGCTGGTCCAGGTGGAGCAGTATGCGGACCCCGAGCATGACGCCGGACTCGTGCTTGCCTCCGATGCCTGGCATTCGGGAGTCGTCGGCATCGTGGCCTCGCGCATGGTCGAGCGATACGGCCGACCCAGCTTTCTCATCGCGTTCGATGGAGACGTGGGCAAGGGTTCAGGCCGGAGCATCTCGCGCTTCGACCTGCACGCCGCGCTGACCGAATGCGCCGATCTGCTCGAACGGTACGGCGGGCACCGGATGGCCGCCGGACTGACGATTCGTCGCGGCCGTCTCGACGAATTTCGCGAGCGGTTCGCGGCGATCGCCCGGCGGGAACTCACCCCCGCCGATCTCGGCCCCGAACAGCGCGTCGACCTGGTGCTGCCGCTCGACCAGATCCGCCCGGAGCTCGAAAAACTCTGCCGCTACCTCGAGCCGTGCGGAATGGGAAATCCGAGCCCGGTCTTCGGGGCTAGAGAGGTGCGCTTCGCGGGGCCGCGTCGTGTCGGGTCGAATCATCTCAAGGGAGTGCTCGAGCAGGGCGGGGAACGGCTGGCGGCCATCGGCTTTCAGTGGGCCGACCGGGTACCCTGGCTCAGTGATCGTCCGGTCGACGTCGCCTTTCGCCTCGAGCAGAATGAGTGGCAGGGCACCGTCAGTCTGCAGGCGCGGGTCTGCGCGCTCACGCCCTCGGTCTCGACCGTTCGGACCGGCACGGGAGCAGGGGCTGCCTGAACGGTGCGTATCGTCGGCGGGAAGTATCGCGGCCGCCGGATCGTACCGCCGACCGATGCGCGAGTCCGGCCCACCGCAGACCGCGTGCGCGAGGCATGGATGAGCATTCTCCAGGAGTCGCTGCCGGGCGCGCGGGTGCTCGACCTCTTCGCGGGTAGCGGAGCGCTCGGCCTCGAGGCACTTTCCCGTGGCGCCATCTCCGCGGAATTCGTGGAACTGAATGCTCCGTCGCTCGCCGCGCTGCGGGAAAATATCGAGGCACTGGGTGCGGAGCCGGAGGCGACCGTGCATCGCGGCGATGCCATGCGGTTCGCCGAACGGCTTCCACCGGCGGCCTTCGATGTCGCCTTTGCCGACCCGCCGTACACAGTGGATCATGCCGGCGCCCTGGTGCGACTCTTCCGCGTGACTCCGTTCGCGCGCATTCTCAGCGTCGAGCACCGCGCTTCCGTCGATGTTCCCGGCGACGACACTCGTCGCTACGGGGATACCGCCCTCACCTTCTGCTACGCGCCATGACCCGAACCGCCATCTATCCAGGCTCGTTCGATCCGCCCACGCGGGGCCATGAGGATCTCGTTCAGCGGAGCCTCACGCTGGCCGACGAGGTGATCGTCGCCGTCGCGGTGAATGCGGCCAAGCAGCCGCTCTTCACCATACCCGAACGCCTCGACCTGCTCCGTGCGACGGTGGGCCACGACCCGCGGGTGCGGTTCGAGACCTTCGACGGCCTGCTGGCGGATTTCGCGAAACGCGTCGGCGCGTCGATCATCGTGCGCGGACTCCGCGCGGTGAGTGACTTCGAGTATGAATTCCAGATGGCGTTGATGAACCGCCAGCTGCACCCGTCCCTGGAGACAGTCTTTCTCGTGCCCGCGGTGGACATGACCTACTTGAGCTCGAGCCTGGTCCGGGAGGTCGCCCGGTACGGCGGAGACGTGAGCCGACTGGTGCACCCGGCCGTGCAGGCTGCGCTCGGGAAGCGCTTCGGCCGATGAGCTTTCGTCGAACGCTGCTCGAGCGCGCCCGGCGCCGGAATGCGCGCATCGTGCTCGCGGAGGGCACGGATCCGCGGGTGCAGGCGGCCGCGGAGCGGTTGCGTGCCGAGGGCATCGCCCAGCCGATACTCATCGGTCCGGGCGGCATCGATCCGGCGCGCGATCCACGCCTGCACGCGATCGCCAAGCGGCTCAGGGACCGGAAGCCCGACCGGGTCGAGGACGGCGTACACGCGCTCGACCTCGCCACCGATCCGGTCCGCTTCGGCGCCGGACTCGTTGCCCTCGGCGAGGCCGACGGCTGCGTCGCCGGCGCGATCACCACGACGGCCGATGTCATCCGCGCGGCGCTCTGGGCCATCGGTGTGAGGCCCGGCTTTCTCTGCGTGAGCTCCGCCTTCTACATGGTCCTCGAGGACCGCACCCTTACCTTTACCGATTGTGCCGTGCTCCCGGAGCCTGATGTGGAACAGCTCGCGCAGATTGCGCTGGCCGCCGCGCGGGACCGAAGCCGCATCGTCGGAGACGAGCCACGGGTTGCCTTCCTCTCGTTCAGTACGCACGGCAGTGCGACCGGTCCCGCGGTCGAGCGGATCCGCGCCGCAACCGCAAGATTTCGAGAACTCGCACCGGGTATCGTGGCCGACGGCGAGGTGCAGGCAGACACGGCACTGGTGCCGGAGATCGCGGAGCGGAAGGCGTCGGGCTCGAGTCTGGCCGGGCGCGCCAACGTGCTGGTGTTTCCGAATCTCGAGGCCGGCAACATTTCCTACAAGCTCGTACAGCGGCTCGCGGGGGCCGTGGCGCTCGGTCCGCTGCTCCAGGGACTGGACCGGCCCATGAGCGACCTCTCGCGCGGGGCGACTTCTGATGATATTGTCGAGGTGGCGGCAATGGTCGCCCTGCAGTCGGATCCTTCAAATCCTGACGGAGGCACGTGATGGGCTTCACCGCGACCAAACATCCGGGCGGCGTGTACACCGTGAAGGTCGAAGGACAGCTGATAGTGGGGAACCGTCAGGAACTCAAGAGCGCAATCCAGGAAGCGCTGGATCATAGCGAGCGGAAATTTCTGATCGACTTCACCCGCACCGGCTACATCGACTCCTCAGGCCTCGGCGCCCTGGTTTCGATCTCCAAGAAAGTACGCGAGCAGGGCGGCGAGCTCCGCCTCTGTGGCCTGAACGAGGACCTGCGCTCGCTCTTCGAGCTGACCAAGCTCGACACGCTCTTCACGATTACGGAATTGCCAGAACAAGCCCTGGCGGGATTCTGAACCCGGCCCTGCCGTCATGATCGAACCCGCGCCTCGGGAATTCATCCCCACCGCTGCCTCGCTCCGCCTCTGCGTGCGACGCATGCGGGTGCCGGGTCCGACGGGCGCCACGGTCGAGGTTTCACTCCGCGTCCCCAGCGATGTGCAGTGCGTTGAAGAGGTCGTGGACCTGCTGATTCGCCATTGCTGCACCGGCGCGTGGAGCTCCAGGCGTTTCCGATTCAATCTCCGGGTGTCGGTGGCCGAGGCCCTCGCGAACGCCATCGTTGCCGGCAACGGAGAGGATCGCACGAAGTACGTGCTGGTGCGGGCCGAGCTCCTCGCCGACGCCATCCGGATTCATGTCACTGATCAGGGTCCTGGTTTCGACCCTTCGACGATCGCCGAGCCTCTGGACCCCGAGGACCTGGAGCGGGCCAACGGCCGGGGGTTGTATCTCATCCGCCGCCTGGTGGATGACGTTCATTTCAATCCGCAGGGGAATTCCATCTGCATGACGCTGCGCCGCCGGTAGCAGGACTCGAGGCGGTCGTCGATGCGCTCGGCACCCTCGCGGGTGTCCGGCTCCGCATGTGGCGATTCGATGGCCGCTTGCTCCGCCGGTTCGGCGGCGCCGATCCTGGCTGGACACCGCCCATCCCCGTACGCGCCGGGCCGGTCCCCACGCCGACCGGTTCCGTCTGGCTTGCGCCCGTCCCCGACGCCGAAGGCTTCTGGCTCGAACTCTCCGGCGCCTCCGAGCACCGGCTCGCCGAGGTCTGCGTGTCGCTGCTGCCCGTCATTGCGGCGCTGTTCACGGCGGAGCGCGAGACGGCCTCGGTCACCGACGAACTGGCCAGCAGGTACGAGGAGATCGATCTCCTCTACGCGATCAGTGAGATCCTCGGCCATACGGTACGGCTCGACGAGGCAGCGCAGACCATTCTACGTGAAGTGTCGACGGTGGTCGGAGCGCGCCGGTCGTCGATCATGGTGCACGATGAGCCCACTGGAATGCTGCGCACGGTGGCGGCGCGCGGTTACTCGGCCGAAGGACTGGTACCGATTTCCATCGATGATCAATCCTCGATCGCCGCCCGCGTCTTCCGGGAAAAGCGGATCGTGATCTACGATCCGGTCGATCCGCTCGCCCAGAATCCCGGATCTCCCGAAGGACGCAATTACAAGGGCGAGGCGTTTCTCAGCATCCCCATCTGTTATGCGGCGCCGGGCGCGCCGTCACGCTGTGTCGGTGTGGTCAATCTTACCGACCGCCTGGGTGCGGACAGCTTCAGCCCGAGCGACCGGAAGCTCGTGCTCGCAATCGCCAATCAGATCGGCGCCGCGGTCGAGAACGCGAGGCTCGTCGTCCGCGACCTGGGGCAGCAGCGTGTCCAGCGGGAGCTCGAGCTCGCGCATGACCTCCAGCTCAAACTGCTTCCCTCCCCGTCGGTGCTTCAGGGAGACGCCGAGGTTGCGGCGTGCTGCCGCCCGGTCGAATCGGTCGGCGGAGACTTCTACAGCTTCGGACGCCTTGGACGGGGGCGCGTCGGCGTGATGCTCGGCGATGTGTCCTCGCACGGATTCTCCGCCGCGCTGGTCATGGCGCTGGTAATGTCGGCCGCCGGCATTCACGCGGGCGCGGGCAGTACGCCGGACGAGACGCTCACCGCCCTGCTCGAGAGCCTGGAAACCGAGCTGGTCTCCACTGAGATGTATCTCTCGATATTCTACGGTGTCCTCGACCCGCGGAGTCGACGGCTGACATACGCGAGTGCGGGTCATCAGCACGCCTTTCGCATTCCGTCAGAAGGACCGCCGGAGCGGCTGCCCACGACCGCGCCACCACTCGGGCTTTCGTCGGCAGGAAATATCGAGCGTCACCAGGTCAGCTGGCTGCCGAAGGCGGACCTGCTCTGCCTCTGGACCGATGGCCTGGTCGACGAGCGCAATGAGGAGGATGAACCCTTCACCGAGGAGCGATTGCTCGAGACGCTGTCGCGGCATCGCGGAGAGTCTCCGGCGGCAATCGTGGACGCTGTGTTCGCGGCGGCGGATGCATTTTCCCCGCATCCGGGGGATGACCGGACGTTGCTCGTCATGAGGATTTGAGGCGGGGGTGAAGAAATGGTGACGGGTGACGAGATGAAGGTTGAAGGATGAAAGTAAAAAGTTGAAAGTTGAAAGTTGAAAGGTGAAATGGGAATTGAACGTTAGAAGTTGCGCGCTTTAGGATGCAATCCCTCCCGGATTCGCTTTTTACTTTCAACTTTTTACTCGTCACTCGTCACTCGTCACTCCTCACTCTTGACTCGAAACTAGTCCTGCCCGGCAATGCCCCCCAAGAAACACCTCGGTCAGCACTTCCTCTCGGATCCCCGCATCCTCGGCCGGATCGCGGATGCGCTCGATGCGGCGCGGGACGATTCCGTGCTCGAGATCGGCCCGGGGCCGGGTGGGCTCACCGCGGCGCTGACCTCGCGCGTCTCCCGACTCATCGTGATCGAGCGGGATCGTGAGCTGATCCCAGCGCTTCGGGAGCGGTTCCCCACAGTGACGATCGTCGAGGCCGATGCGCTGGAGGTGGACTGGCACTCCCTGGGCAGCCCGCCTCCTGCGCTCATCATCGGCAACATCCCTTACAACATCACGTCGCCGCTCATCGACAAGGCGCTGCTGCCGCCGCGCCCGCGCCGGATCGTCTTCCTGGTGCAGAAGGAAGTCGCCGAGCGTGTGGTCGCCGGGCCGGGAGGCGCTGAGTATGGCGCGCTCACCATCGGTGTGCAGGCCGTCGCACGGGCGGAGCGGTTGTTCACCGTGCCTGCGGGTGCGTTCTCGCCGAGGCCCAAAGTAGACTCGGCGCTGCTGCGACTCACGCCGCTCGAGCAACCGCTCGTGGCGGATGCGGACGTGGCCGCGTTTCGTCGCTTCGTGGTGGGCATGTTCGGTTTCCGGAGGAAGCAAGTGCTCCGGGGATTGCGGGAGCTCTCGGGGTGGGGAGCGGACCGGGTGTCACCGGTGCTGGGTGGGCTTCGGCTCCCTGAGTCGACGCGCCCACAGGAGCTGTCGCCCGAGCGGTTCGTGGAGCTGTTTGGTGCGATGGTGGGCGCGGGCTACGTGACGTCGGGATGAATGGGCGGCGCATTGCTCGAAAGAGGGAGCGGGGGTAGATTTGTGAAACATTTCACAATGATACCATGCGCAAGATCGCTGAATCCACCGTACGCCGCCTCTCCCTGTACCTCCGCTTTCTCGAGGAGTTCGAAGAGCAGGGGACCGAGACGGTGAGCTCCGAGGCACTGGCCGCGCGGGGTGGCACGACCTCCGCGCAGGTACGGAAGGACCTCTCGTTCTTCGGCTCCTTTGGGAAGCGGGGGCTCGGCTACTCCGTTCCCGAGCTGCTGGGGCGGCTCCGGGAAATCCTGGGGCTGGGGCGGCGCTATCGGGTGGTCATGGTCGGCGCGGGGAAAATCGGCAGCGCGCTGGTGCAGTATCGCGGGTTCAGGCAGCGCGGGTTCGACATCGTGGCGATCTTCGACACCGACAAGGAGAAGATCGGGACGCAGTGGAACGGAATTGCGGTCAGCGACGTGGCCCAGATGGAGACCGAGCTTTCGCGGACACCGGTCGACATCGCGGTCATCGTGACACCGGCCGACTCCGCCCAGCCGGTGGCCGACCGCCTCGTCCGCCTCGGTCTCAAGGCCATCCTCAATTTCGCCCCGATCCAGATCTCCGTCCCCGACGACGTGGTGGTGAAGACGGTGAACCTCGCGTTCGAGCTGGAGACGCTGTCGTATGCGCTGACGAATCGGTGAGATCAGGTCGCAGGTGGCAGGTGGCAGGCCGCAGGTCATGGTTACTGCCGCAGTTCGTCAGGGCACCTTGATTCTTGGTCGAAGGGATTGAAGCCGGCGGATCAGACCGGCGAGCATCTTTCCGACCTCTGCTGACTGTTCGAGAGCGCGCTGTACGTCTGACTCGGCCAGGTAACCGACCCTTCCCGCCACAAGCAGGTGGGTTTCGGTTTCCTTGAGCGATCCATTCGCAATCGAAAGATGCCTCAGATAATCCCCGAGGTGCTTGCGTCCTACCCCCTCCGCGACATTGGCCGGCACGGAGCAAGCTGAGCGACGAATCTGCGCGGCCAGTCCAAACAGTTCCGAACGGGGCAATGCATCACTCAGTCGATAGCATTCGACGACGAGATCCATCGCCCGTTGCCAGACCAGCATCTCCCGATAGCTCTCGATTCTCATGGTGCGGAGACTGCATCGGGCAGGCGAGGCGCCCGGCATCCGAATTACCGATCGCCAATTCAAAAAACGCTACGCCCTTCGCTTCAGAGTCAGCCAGCCACTACCTACCACCTGCCACCTACCCCCTACTACCTTCTCCCCCCATGCCCGTCTTCATCACCTCCGAAATCTCTCCACTCGAAGCGGTGCTGGTGCATACGCCGGGGGTCGAGCTGACGGCGGTGACGCCGGGGAACCGGGAAGACTATCTCTACGACGACATCATCGGTCTCGAGATCGCACAGCGCGAGCATCGTCGCTTCGTGGCGGTGCTCGAGCGGTTCTGCCAGGTGTACCAGATTGCCGACCTGCTCTCGGAGACAATCGCCCGGCCGGAAGCGCGCGATTTCCTGATTTCGAAGACGCTCGACGTCGTCCCCTCTGCGCCCCTCGCCATGCGCCTGAGCAAGATGCCGGCGGAGGACCTGGTCCGGACGCTCATCGAGGGACTCGAAGAGGAGACGGGTCCGATCGCGCGGTCGCTCAACGAGCAGGGGTTCGCGCTGCCACCGCTGCCGAATCTGTTCTTTCCCCGCGATATCGGCATGGTGATCGGCCATCACGCGGTCGTCGGATCGATGCGCTATGGCGTGCGCTGGACCGAGGAACTGCTCATCAAGACGCTCTTCAGCTTTCACGACGAGTTGAGGAACGACGGGCTGCTCTACGACGGGTCGGAAGAGCGCCGTCCCACCTACACGCTCGAAGGCGGCGACGTGCACGTGCTGCGCCCCGACCTTCTATTGGTGGGCTTCAGCGAGCGCTCGTCCCCCGCGGCCCTTGATGAGCTGTGTGAAGTCGCCTTCGCCCGCACCGATGTCACCGACGTGATCGTGATCGTCATGCCGCAGGAACCAACGGCGATTCATCTCGACATGCTCTTCACCCAGGTGGACACCGGCCTTTGCGTCATCTATCCGCCGCATTTCATCGGGCCTGAACGGCTCGCGGTCCTGCACCGACGGAAGGGCCAGGACGAAGTCCGCGAGATGCCCGACTTCTTCGCCGCGCTCAAGGCTGTGAATCTGCCGATGGATCCGATTTTCGCCGGTGGCACCCGGCGCACGACGCAGGAACGCGAACAGTGGGCCTCGGCGTGCAACTTTCTCGCGGTCCGTCCCGGCACGATCATCAGCTACCGGCGCAATGAGACTACGCTGGCGGAACTGGTGAAGGCGGGCTTTCGCGAAGTGGGCGGAAGCGACTTCCTCGCTTTTGATGACTGGGCAGATACCAAGCACCGCACCGTGATCACCATCGAAGGCGATGAGCTCGTTCGGGGCGGCGGAGGCACGCGCTGCATGACGATGCCCATCCGGAGACGGGAACGATGATCGGACTCACCGCCTATCCGGATCGTACCCTCGTGGAGCGCACGCTCGAACTGCTGGCGCGGGAGCCGTGCACCGCAGCGCGGCTCGCCCGGGAGATTCTGGGACTTCCGAACGCCTCCGGCGCCGTCACCGACCGGCTCGCGGTCGCGCTGCTGGGCTCCGATCCACGGGTCTGGCAGATGGACGATGGCCGCTGGGCGATTGTGGCGGAGGTGCAGGGTTCTCCGCTGATCGAGGAGACCGCCTTCGCGGTCGTCGATACCGAGACCACCGGCATGCGTCCGGGCGCCGCTGACCGCATCACCGATATCGCCGTCGTCGTCGTGCATGGCCCGCGTCGTGAACTGGTGTTCGAATCGCTGGTGAACCCGGGGTGCCCGATTCCATCGCGCATCGTCGGGATCACCGGAATCACCGACGAGATGGTTCGTGGCGCGCCCGGGTTTCACGAGGTCGCGGACCAGGTGCTGGCCTCGCTCGCGGGGAGAGTCTTCGTCGCCCATAACGTGCACTTCGACTGGGGCTTCGTGACCGCGGAAGTGCGGCGCGCGCGAGACCTGGCGCTCGAAGGCTTCCGGCTCTGCACGGTGCGCCTGGCCCGGAAGCTCGTGCCCCACCTCCCGTCGCGCAGTCTCGACAGCCTCAGTCTCTATTTCAATCTGGAGAATCCCGCGCGGCATCGCGCCGCGGGGGATGCCCTCGCGACGGCGGAGCTGCTGCAGCGGCTGATCGGACTCGCGCGGGAACAGGGCGCCCGGACGCTCGCCGACCTCGACGCGCTCACCGCACGTAAGAGCGCGTAACACCGATCCCTGACGCCATGTCGCTGACCCATACCTTCCAGCTCGGCCGCTTCCGCTGTCACACCCTTGAGGGAGGCGGGCAGCATCTCGATGGCGGAGCCATGTTCGGCGTGGTGCCGAAGCCGCTCTGGTCCAGGCGAATTGCACCTGACGAACGGAACCGGATCCCGCTCGCCATGCGCTGCCTGCTGGTCGAGCACCCCGATGGGCTCGTCCTCATCGACACGGCGCTGGGTAATAAGGAGGACGAGAAGTTTCTCGACATCTATGGCATCGAGAACCTTGGCATCCGCGGACCGACTCAGCTCGACGATGCGCTGCTCGAGGTCGGCGTCCGCTCCGAGGATATCCGCACCGTCGTGAACACCCATCTCCATTTCGATCATGCCGGAGGCAACACGCTCCGGAATCGGCGGAAAGGCGCCGCGGATGAACGCGGATACGCCGGGGACGAGGTGTCATTCGGCCTGTCGGACCGACCGCCCGCGATCGCATTTCCGAATGCGACGTATGTTGTGCAGCGCGGCGAGCTCGAGTTCGCCCGCCGTACCAACGAGCGGACCCGCGCGAGCTACCTGCCCCACAACTTCGAGCCCGTGGCGGAGGCGGGACGGTGGCGGCTTCTCGAGGGAGACGTCGAAATCGTGCCAGGAATCTCGGTGCGCCTGACGCCGGGACACGTCCCGTATCACCAGAGTGTGCTCCTCCGCAGCGCCGGTGAGACCGCGATTTTTCTTGGCGACATCATTCCGACCAGCTCTCATCTTCCGTTGCCGTACATCATGGGCTACGACCTCGAGCCGCTGCGCACGCTCGAATCCAAGCGCTCACTGCTCGAACGCGCGGAGTCCGAAGGCTGGCTGCTGATCTTCGAACATGATCCGGTCGTTGCCATGGGTCGTGCCGTGGCGGAAGGCAAAGGGGTGGGGTTGGCGGAGGCGGTGATGGTGGGGGCCGAGAAGGCGGAGAGGACGGAGAAGGCGGAGGGGTAGGCGGACGGGGCGGACGGGGCGGACGGGGCGGACGGGGCGGACGAATTCAGCCGAAGTTGCCCGCCAGAATTTTGAAGTGACGCCTGCTCCTTTCGAGCCCCCTTTCCCCTTTCCCCTTTCCCCTTTCCCCGTTCCCCTTTCCCCCTTCCCCTTTTCCCGGCAGTATTCCCGTTGACTCACTTCGGAGCCCCCGCTACCTTTGCGGCAGCTTTGAAGCGGAGGCACGTCAGCCTCCCACCCCCAGCCCGCCTCGTGCGGCGCAACCGGGTCCCAGCAGCGTAGCCGAGGAACGGGGAGCAGTCCCCGCCGGCTTCGACTTCGTGGACATCCGGATTGGCTGGGTGTCCTTTTTCTTTTGCGGTCTGGAGCGGCTCACTGTCCACAAACGAGCGCGAGAAGCGCACCCGAGTCAATCGTCAGATCCGCATCAGCCCGGTGCGCGTCATCACCTCGACGGGCGAGCAGCTTGGCGTGCTGCCCATCGAAGAGGCGCTCGCGGCGGCAGCCGAGCGCGGGCTGGACCTGGTTGAAGTCGCTCCGACCGCGCGTCCTCCCGTGGTCAAGATCATGGACTACGGGAAGTTCAAGTTCGAAGAAGCCAAGGCGGC
>JBDUEA010000026.1:0-28687 GCA_040002695.1 Gemmatimonadota bacterium
CGCCAGGGCCGAAGCTGCCGATCGAGCAGACCGGCCAGCGGTCGGACGTTGGCGTAGGGCAGATCCGGAGCGACGATCTGAAGGGCCTGGCGCACCGGTTCGATCAACGCCGCCGGGTCCCCGCTCGCGCGTACGAACAGATCCCGGCGATTGAGGTCGAAGCGTTCCTGCGCGAGTGGGATGTAGTACTGCAACGGAGCGGATTCGATCAGGGAGCTCCGGTGCGCATCCTTTACAATGCCGACGACCTGCGTGCAGGTGCTGTCGGAGCCCAGGATCATGCACTGGCCGATCGGGTCGGCGGAGGGCCAGTACAATCGCGCCATCGTCTGGTCGATGATCGCGACTCTACTCGCCGTGGCGTTGTCACCGGTAGTGAGCGTGCGCCCCCGGAGGAGGGTCGTTCCCATCGTCGCGAAGAAATCCGGTGTGACGGCATTGATATAGGGACCGCCGTCCGCAACCTGCGGCAGTGAATCCCTGCCGGGAAGGCGTACCCGTTGCGAGAAGCTCCAGCTGAACGGCGTGCCGACGGCCAGGCTCGCATGAGCGACCCCAGGCAGCGCCTGCATCCGGTTCAGCGCGAGCTGAAAGACCGCGTCCGCCTGGGCCGCGGAGTAGCCCGCTTCCTTGAGATCCATCGACGCGACGAGAACCTGGTGCTGATCGAATCCGAGATCGAGGTCCAGCACATTGTGAAGGCTCCGCACCAGCAACCCGGCGCCGGCGAGCAGGACGACGGAGAGCATGACCTGCCCGATGAGCAGCGCACCACGGAGTCTTGACCGGGCCTGACCCACGCCGCCGCCGGTTTTGAGCGCAACGCTCAGGTCCGCGGCACGGGCGTGCCAGACAGGTGCAAGTCCGGCGAGCACTCCCGTCAGCAGCGCGATCCCAGCCGTGAAGACGATCATCCGGGCGTCCAGGCTCGTCCCGGCCGGCACGCTCGCCGGCAGAACGAGCGCGCGGATCGCGTCCCCGCCCCACCACACCAGTAACAGCGCGGCCGCTCCGCCCAGCAGGCCGAGCATTGCGCTTTCCACCAGAAGCTGGCGCGCCACTCGCCCGCCGCTCGCGCCGATGGTCAGGCGAATCGCGATTTCGCGCTGGCGATGGACCGCTCGCGCCAGAAGGAGGTTTGCGATGTTGGCACAGGCGATCAGCAGCACGATCAGCGAGACACCCATCAGCCAGAGCGAGAGCGTGGCCTCTCTCGACCCATCCGGCCCGTGCGCCGCCTGAACCGGGCCGAGGCGCACGATGCCATGCGGGTCCGGCTCACGTCCTGCCAGATGGAGGTTCCGGTAAAGTGTCGTCGCCTCGGCCGCCGCCTGTTCGCGAGTGACACCATCCTTGAGCCGGGCGATGCGCCGGAAGAAATAGGCGTTCCGCGTCGTGGCCCACTCGGTATCGATCGCATCCGCGAGCGTACTCAGCGGCACCCAGAGGTCGAGCGATTCGATGTCCGGCCCCGTGAACCCGGGCGGCGCCACACCGATCACGCTGTACTGGTGCGTGCCGATGCGCAGCTGCTGGCCCAGAGCGGAGGCGGCGCCGCCGAATTGCTGCTTCCAGAATGCGTATCCCAGCACCGCGACCGGGATGCCATGCGGCAGGGCGTCCTCCTCAGGGGAGATGAAGCGCCCCAGGTACGGACGAACGCCGAGCAGCGGGAAGAAACCGGCGGTCACGATCCCCGCCTTGATCGGCCTGGCGCTGGAACCGCGTCCGAGTGAAAGATCCGTATTGAAATAGGCCGCGACCGACTCGTAGGAACGGGTGTGATCCCGCAGGTCGGTGAAATCAGGATAGGAAAACACGTCGGACGTGTAGGCACCCATCCCGGCAAAGCTCCTCGTCAGATACGGGCGAACCACGCGGTCGGGACGGACAATCCCGCTCGGCGGCCGGAACAGCAGGGTGTCCATCACGCCGAACATCGCGGCGTTCGCCCCGATGCCGAGCGCGAGCGTCAAGACGGCCGCCGCGGTGAAACCGGGGCTCCGGCCGAGCTGCCGGAAGGCGTAGCGAATGTCCTGCGCAAGCGTATCCATCATCCCCTCGCCAGTAGTCGCCCGAAGAGAGATCCCTCTCTCCATCACCCGCTCCCGCTCACCGCTTACCCCTCACCGCCTCCTACTCTCCCCGCAACGCCACCATCGGATCTACCCGCGTCGCACGTCGGGCGGGGATGACGCAGGCGGCGAGTGCCGCCAGGAGCAGGGCGCCGGTGGTCACGGCATACGTCATCGGATCCGTCGCGGAGATGCCGAACAGCAACCGGGCGAGCAGTCGGCTCGCCGCGAGCGCGGCGACGCCACCAAGCACCGCCCCGGCGACCGCGAGCAGAAATCCCTGTCGCACGATCAGCGCGCGCACATCGCCGGGTGTCGCACCGAGGGCCATGCGCAAACCCATTTCGCGAAGCCGCTGGGACACGCCGTATGCTATAACGCCGTACACGCCGACCGCGGCGAGCACGAGCGCGGTTGCCGCGAAGCACGCGAGCAGCAGCATGTAGAAACGTGGCTGGGCCAGCGACGCGTCAGTCAACTCCCCCATCGTGCGGATAGACGAAAGCGGAATGTTCGGATCCATGTCACGCAGCGCTGCCGCGATACCAGGCGCGGCCGCGCCTGGCGCACCACTCGTCCGGACCGCAAGCGTCATGAACCCGATCGGGAACTGCGCATAAGGCACATACATCTCCGGCTTCGGTTCCAAAGCGGGGTTTTCATCCCGGACATCGCCCACCATGCCCACGATGGTACGCAACCGGTCCGGTCCGTCGGTGACGCTGCCCTCGAGCTGAATCTGACGGCCGACCGGATTCTCTCCGGGAAAATATTTGCGGGCCAGGGATTCATTTACGACGATCGCGCCCTCCGCATCCGGCCCATCCTGCTCGCCGATCATCCGTCCGCGGCGGAGCGGAACACTCATGGTCTCGAGATAGCCCGGCGTCACGCCGGAGACCCGCGACTCGGGCCATTCTCCGTCCGCCGGACGCGGAAGCCCGCGAATGGAGAAACCAAGACCAAGGTTGAACGAGGTGAGTGGCAGTCCAAAGACGCCCCCGGCGGAACGAACGTCCGGCAGCGCGCGGATCCGCGGAAGCAACTCAGCGAAAAAGGCTTCTGCTTTCGCCGGAGAGCCGTACCGTGCATCGGGAAGCGCCACTTCGGCGGTGAGGATATTTTCGGTGCGGAATCCGCTGTCGACCTGTCGCAACTGCAGAAAACTCCGGATCAGCAGCGAGGCCCCGACCAGCAGCATCAGCGCCAGTGCCATCTGTGCTACCACCAGCGAGTGACGCAGCATGCCACCCTGTCCCGCGAGGCCGCGTCCCGTCGCCCGAAGGCTTTGGGCCGAGCCAGCGCGAGCGGCCTCGAGCGCGGGAAGCAGACCAAACACCAGTCCCGTGACAAGGGTGACCAGGATCGTGAAACCCAGCACTCGGCCGTCGAGGTGAATCTCCGCGAGGCGCGGAAGGTTCGCGGGCGAAACCGCCACCAGCCCCGAAAGAATCCACGACCCGAGTACGACACCGAGCGATCCGCCCGCGACGGCCAGCAGCACACTCTCCGTGATGAGCTGCCGGAAGAGTCTTCCTGCCGATGCCCCGAGCGCGGAGCGCACTGCCATCTCGCCGAGCCTGGCAGCGCTTCGCGCCATGAGAAGATTCGCCACATTGGTGCTGGCGATCAGCAGCACGAGGAGGACGGCGGCGAGCAGCATGATCAAGGCTGGCCGCACATTCCCGGTCACCTGCTCCTGGAGACCGACGAGCCTGGCGCTGGTCTGCGCATCATCCTTCGGATACGTACGTGCGAGCCGATCCGCGACAGAACGAAGATCGTCATTGGCGGACGCCAGACTCGCACCTGGTTTGAGACGCGCGATCACATGCGAGCTGTTGTTGCCGCGCTGGGTCTGGAAGATCGTGTCCGATGTCAGCGGCACCCAGGCTTCGGCGTCGGAGAGCAAGGGGAATTCGAAGCCCGCCGGCAGCACCCCGATGATGGTGAACGACTGCCCGCTGATCGTCACCTGGCGACCGACTGCGCTGGGAGAGGCGCCGAAGCGCCGGTGCCAGAGTCCATCGCTGATCACGACGACATCAGCGGCTCCCTGCCGGTCCTCGTCCAGGGCAAAGGCGCGGCCGAGCGCGGGGGTGACTCCCAGCACTGTGAAAAAATCCGCGGTCACCCGACCTCCATGCACGCGCTCCGCGGCGCCGTCACCCGAGAATGTCGGGTCCCCAGTCTTGAACGCCGCCATGCCACTGAAGCTCTTCGTCTGCTGCTTCCAGTCGAGGAAATTGGGGCCGCTGACGGAACCCTCCAGCTGCCCTCGCTTCTCCCATGTGGTCCAGAGCACTGCAAGGCGATCCGGCGACGGCAGGGCGAGCGGTCGAAGCAGGACACCGTTCACGACGCTGAAGATCGCGGTGTTGGCACCAATCCCGAGCGCCAGGGTCAGCACGGCGACAAACGTGAATCCCGGGTTCTTGAGAAGTTGCCGTGCCGCGTAACGGATGTCCTGCAGGATGGTGTGCATGTTGATCTCGAAGCGTTCGGTCAGTTACGTGACGGGGGGATCGTGACGAGGCGCCACGAAGAAGGGTCAGGCGACCGCGCAGAGTCGCTATTCATTTCTGAGCACCACGACCGGATCGACTCGCGCCGCGCGCCGCGCGGGCACATAACTCGCCACGAGGGCGACGCCCGCGAGGATCAGGGTGATTGCCGCAAAGGTAAGGGGGTCCGTCGCGCTGGTTCCGAAAAGGAGCGAGGCGAGTAGACGGGTGAGCGCCGCCGCGCCGAGCAATCCGATCCCGATCCCGATTCCCGTCAGCGTGAGCGCTCGACCGACGACCATCATCAGGACGTCTGCCGCGCGGGCGCCGAGGGCCATGCGGATGCCGATCTCATGCGCCCGCTGGCTCACGGTGTACGACATCACGCCATAAATACCGAGTGCCGCGAGCACCGCCGCAAGAGAGCCGAACAGCGCCAGCAGCGTAGTCGTGAACCTGGGCTGGCTGATCGAGCCCGAAACGGCTTCCCGAAGCGGGCCGAGATCTGAGATCGGCTGGTCCCGATCGACCGCCCAGATCGCATCCCGAACGACGCCGGCCATCAGCAGCGGGTTGCCCGCGGTCCGCACGAACATGTTCAGCGTCGAGCGACTGAACCGGGTGATCGGGACGTAGATAGCGCTCGCCGCATCGGTGGCGAGGCCGTCGTTCCGGACATCTCCCACCACGCCGATCACCTCGGCGCGCCGTTCGCCTTGGAGGAGCGTCTGTCCGATCGCATTCTCGTTGGGCCAGAATTCCCGCGCGGCCGCCTCGTTCACCAGGAGATAGAACGCATCGGGGTTGTCCTGGCGGCTGAAATCGCGACCACGAACAATGGGAATTCCCAACGCGCGGAAGTAGCCCGGCGTCACGATGTAGGCGCCCGATCGAGCGTGCAGGATCCTCGGCGCGCCGTCTTTTCCGACGGCACTGAATTCGTAAGGCTCCCCTCCGCCCCGGAGTGGCGCGGTCTTGCTGCCGCCGACCGCCACGACACCCGGCAGCGCCGCGACCTTGTCAATCAGCTCATTGCGATAGGCGGCGTCTTTTCCCGGGTAGGGATACTTCGTCTCCGGAATACTGATACGCAGCGTCAGCACCTGATCCGGTTCGAATCCCGGATTCACGTGAGTAAGGCGCCAGAAGCTCCGCACCATCAGGCCCGCCCCGGCGAGGAGGACCACGGCGAGCGCAAGCTGTGAAACGACGAGTGCGCTGCGAAAGGTCTGGCGCTGGCGCCCGGCGGTTCCCGTGCGGCCACCATCGCTGAGCGCCGGGAGCACCGTATCTCGGGTGCTTCGGAATGCCGGGACGATCGCGAACAGGAGGCCGGTAATCACCGAAAGCAGAAACGTGAACGAGATGACCGTCGGATCGAGATGGATCATGTTCGATTGTGGAATCCGGCCGCCACTGATCGCGAGGAGGGAATCCAGTCCCCAAATCCCGATCAGCAGTCCCACCGCGCCGCCGGTGAGCGAGAGCAGCAGACTCTCGGTCAGCATCTGGCGAATCAAGCGGCCTCGCCTGGCTCCAAGCGCCGCCCGGATGGCGACCTCGCGTCCGCGTGAGGTGGCTCGGGCGAGCACCAGATTCGCGACGTTCGCGCAGGCGATCAGCAGGACCATCGCCACGGAGCCGAGGAGCACCAGGAGCGCCGGGCGCACGCCGCCCACGAGCGCGTCATGCATCGGCTCCAGGACGGCGCCCACCCAACCCTTGTTGCTCTCCGGATATTCCTGAGCCAGGCGCGAGATGATCGCGCTGGCCGCAGCCTGCCCGGCCTCGAGACTGACACCGGGCCGCAGCCGGCCCACCGCATTGAGCCACCGCACCTCGCGCCGATGCGGAACATCGTCATCGGTGAAGATGGAGACCGGAAGCCACAGGTCGACATCGCGTGATGGGTACTCGAATGCGGGCGGCATGACGCCGGTCACCGTGAATAACTTCCCATCTAGCGTCACCGTCCGCCCGACGATGGATGCGTCGCCACCGAAGCGCTGACGCCAGAGTCGATCGCTCAACACGGCCACGTGGTTGTCCCCGCCCACGACGTCGTCCGCCGGCCGAAGCGCGCGGCCGCGGGCGGCCGCCATTCCGAGTGCAGCGAAAAAATCCCCCGAGACCAGTGCGGTGCCGACACGGACCGGCTCGCCCGACCCGGTGAGATTTGATCCGCTCTGTCCGGCCGTGAACCAGTAGGTGGCGAGGTGCTCGAACACCCGATTGTCGCGCTGCAGATCGTCGAAGTCCTGCGGTGAAAAAGCGCCGAAGACGGCGCCTCGTTCGTTATGCAGGTGACCGACCTCGACGAGGCGGTCCGGATCGGGAAAGGGGAGCGGCCGCAGCAGCACGCCGTTGACGACGCTGAATATGGCGCTGTTGGCGCCGATGCCGAGCGCGAGTGTGACCACCGAGACGAATGTGAATCCGGGGCTCTTCAACAACTGACGGGCGGCGTAGCGCAGATCCTGCCAGAGCGAATCCATACGAGTGTCCCGGATAATGGGTGTTGCCGCGACTGCCGTGCCCGGTGGATCGGGCGGATGAACGTCATCCGCCCTGCGCACGGCGCTCTCTGCTGATGTGGAATCGATTGCCGCACGGGACAGTGCGGTCCCGCGGAGTTCAGGCCGTAATCATCTCGCCGGCGCGTTCCTCGACAACCCGGCCGTCGAAGAGGTGAATCGAACGATCCGCGTGACGAGCATAGCGGGCATCGTGGGTGACCATGCAGATCGTGGCACCCGCCCGGTGCAGATCACGGAGCAATTCCATCACCGATTCACCGTTCACCGAATCGAGGTTTCCGGTGGGCTCGTCCGCGAGCAGGATGAGCGGCTTGCCCGCCACCGCCCGCGCGACGGCGACACGCTGTTGCTGACCGCCTGAGAGTTGGGAGGGATAGTGCTTCATCCGGTGCGACATGCCGACCTTCTCAAGCGCCTCCTGCACCCGTTTCTTGCGCTCGTCGCCGGGGAGTCCGCGATACGTGAGCGGGAGCTCGACGTTCTCATAGACCGTGAGGTCTCCGATCAGGTTGAACGCCTGGAAGATGAAACCGATTTCCCGATTACGGATCCGGGCGCGATCCGACGGCGAGAGCTGTGCGACGGGTTTGCTGTCGAGCAGATAATTACCCGAGCTCGGAGAGTCGAGCAGCCCGAGGATCGAAAGGAGCGTCGTCTTCCCGCAGCCGGAAGGACCCGCGATCGCAACGTACTCCCCCTGGCGAATCTCCAGATGAATCTCCTCGAGTGCGTGAGTCTCGACTTCGTCGGTATAAAACACCTTCTTGATGCCATCGAGGTGAATCAGCGCTGGCGCGGGCGAGGACATGAAAGCTCCGTGGAAACGTGGTTGATCGCGTTCAGCCGCTGGCCGTCTGCCGTTGGCCGTTGGAACACTCCTGCACCGCCCCTTCTCCCTTCCACACTTACTCGTCACTCGTTAAGCGTTACTTCTCTCGCCCTACTTGATCCGCACCCGATCGACCGCATCCCAGCGCGACATGTCGGAGAGGATGACGACATCTCCTTCCTTGAGCCCGCGCAGAATCTCCACGGCGTTCACCGACGTCCGACCCAGGTCCACCTTGGTTCGCTCGGCGTATTCTCCTCCCTCGACTTCCTTGAAGAGACCGACGCTGCTGTGCGCCTGACCATACGCGGGCCGGCCGACATGGAGCACATTCTCGAGGCGCTCGACTTCGATTGTGCCATCTACGCTGAGGTCGGGCCGCGCACCCTTTGGCAGCGAGTCACCGAGGCTCACGTCCACGGTCACCGTGCCGTTCTGCGAGGCCGGATCGATTCTGACGATGCGTCCCTTGGCGATTCCGTTGCGGGTGTCAATCGAGGCGGGCTGGCCGATGGCCAGGTCAGGCGCCTGCGTTTCGGGAATCCGCAGCACCGCCTTGAGTCGCCCGGGCTGCACAACCTTGGCGAGCGTGGCACCGCTGATCGCCCACTGTCCCACCTGCATGGGCAGTTCCTGAAGCACGCCGTGCGCTCCGGCTCGCACCACCATCGACTGCACCTGGCGCTCCTGAAACTGGGCGATCGCCTTCAGACGTTCGACCTGTTTCTGCTGGACATCGAGCTGTCCCTGCTCGCTGCCCGAGAGGATGGCCAACCGCTGGTCCTCGACGTGCAGCCGAGTGGTGAGCTCGTCGGCCTTGTCTCGAGAACGCCCGAAGTCCGCAACTGAAATCAGATTCTGTGCGACCAGCTCGGAATCTGCCTGCACCCGCCGGATGGCATCGCGATATTCGGCCTTGGTGGTGGCGACGACTCCCTCCTGGTTGAGACGCTGGGTTTCGAGAGTGGTTCGAAGGCTCACGAGTTCCGCCTCGGCGGCGGTCAGCTGCCGTTGCGCCTCCAGGGACTGGATCTGGACATCGGGATTACTGAGTTCGAGGAGAACGGTATTGTCGTCAACGAGGGCTCCCGGCTGCACCATCACCCGATCGACTCGGCCCGGTGTGACGGAAACGATCCACCGGATCTGCTCGGGTACCAGAGTCCCTGGTCCGCGTACTTCGCGCAGCATCGCTCCGCGGCGAACCGTGTCCGGCCAGGTGGTCCCTCGTTCAACAGTCGGAGGCGCCGGCTTGAGCCGGCTCAGACCGACGGTTGCAAGCACCAGCGCGAGAACGGCTATGCCGGCGTAGATAAAGCGTTGACGTTTCCGGACTGGCTGACGGGGAATGTCCAAGCAGTTCAAGCCTCGATGGAAGGACGGACCGATGGAATAACGAGGCTCACAAGTGAAAGAAGTGTGCCCCGCGAAGCGGTCCAACCCGGAAACCCAACTCGCGGGATACCAATGACATGGAAGATCAGCGGACAGGGAGCACCAGACGTCGTTGACCGCTCATGGGATTCAGCCATCCCACAATCGGACACTCGCCGGCCTCGGAACGTTGCATCCGTGTGGGCGGGAGAGTGCGAATCTGTGGGGGGCGCGGTACCGAGGACAACCCGCCCCGGGCGTGTCCGTGGATCAGATTGATCCGTCACCTTGAACGCCCCGTCGGACGTCGTGGCTGGCGGCGGGCTTCGCCGAATTCTTTTCCTTATATATAGACCAGCTCCGTCCCGATCGACCGAACCGCCGTGGCTGGCGGGAGAGGCTCTGGACGGTAGATTGCTCGACACCACCCCTACCGTTGCCCCGCACCGACAGGAGGATTGTGCACTTGCTCCCGCGCACGCGGCCCCAGGTCCTCAGCCCCTGGGCAATTACACTGTTGCTACTCGCATCCGGCTGCGGACACAGTGAGCCCTTCGCTTCCACGAATCATTCTCCGTCCGGTCCGTTCACCGGCGCCATCCCTCGGCAGTTGACGCTCAATCTCGGATCCGACCTCACTCCGACCTGGCTTCCAGATGAGTCAGGCATTCTGTATTCGTACGAACGGACGGATGTGCCGACGTCGGATCGCTGCCTCGGCATTCTCCCGCGAGACGGTGGCGTCCGGACCATGGAGTTCTGCCAGCTCGCACCCTCTCACGATGATTCCGCGGACGCCTACCTCGTCCCGGCCGTTGGTCCCTCCGGACTGCTCGCATACGTGAACACAACAGCCCGGCGTGGCGGCCTGTTCCCACTCTCGCGCGGAATCGACGTGGCAACGCTCGCGTCACCCGGCTCGAGCCAGCGAGTCCGGACGTTTCCATATCTTGCGCCCAGCGGCCGCTCGCACGACCTCGCTTCGGACCTTTCCTGGCTCGACGCCACGTCCCTCGTCTATGTCGGCCAACTCCTCAACTATCCCAGCCCATGCGGCGGATGCAGTCCCGACACCGTCGCGTCGGGACTCGACATCATGCGACTCGACCTCTCCGGACCGACTCCGGTAATGAGCCTCGTACCGGGGACCGATTATGCCTCTTCGGTCGAGGCGGCTGGCGCGGGCACGGTCTATTACACGCTCGGGGGAGACTCTCGCGTCTTCAGGCAGGACCTCGCGAGCGGCGTGGTAACGGTCGTCCACGATTTCGGCTCGGGCAACATCGCGCGTGATGTGCGCGTCGTCGGCAACGAGCTGATCGCGGTGGTCGGCGGGATTGTCGTTTTCGGCGTGGACTCGACTGTCGGCCCGGTGCAATCCGACAAAGGAGGCGCCCTCGTCCTCCTGGATCTCGGGACCGGGCTGGAAACTCCGGTACCTTCGCCGAACCTGATCTTCCGTCACCCAGCACTCTCGCCCTCTGGCGCGCGGATCGTCGCCGAAGGGCTACTGATCCAGATCGATACGGTGCGTGACTCGACGCATACGATCATCGGCGTCGACACTACGCTACTCTCGGTTCGGCCGGACCTCTGGCTGCTGCAGGGACCATGAGCGAGCCGACGTTGCGCGGCTTGCGCCGCTCGATCGGGCGACCGGCTGTCCCGGTTCCCTTCACTTCGCCTTTGCGAGGCGCTCTGATGCGGCGACTGATCGTTCCGCTCCTGCTGCTCGCGGCCGCATCTCCGGCTCTGGCCCAGTCCACCGGCGCCATCGCTGGCCAAATCCGCGATTCGGCGTCGGGGCACGCCTTGGAGGGCGTGCGGATCGTGCTGGATTCCATCCGCGGGAGTACCGTCTCCAATGCGCTCGGCGCCTACCGGCTTCGCGAGCTTGCACCCGGCTGGCACCGGCTCACTGTGCGGGCGATCGGATATCGCGGCGTGAACCGGGACAGTGTATTCGTCCGGAGCATGCAGACCACTCCGCTCGATTTCACGCTGGTCGCCGCACCGGTGGAGATCGCGCCGATCGCGGTATCGGCGCCGGTGGATTCTCTGCTCGATCCGCTCGCGGTGACCGACGCGCAGACTTTCGATCGCGAAGCTCTGCGCCGCCTCCCCGTTTCCAGCGTGGATGAAGCAATCGGTCTCTCGGCCGGTTCCGTTGGGGAGAGTTACCGGGGCGGACGACTCGGCCAGCAGGCGTTCATCCTCGACGGGCTCGGGCTCAAGAATCAGCTGGATGCATCGACGGGATCGCTCGGAGTGCGGGTGCCCCCCGACATGCTGACCGAAGCTTCGCTCATCACGAATGGCTTCTCGGCGCGATACGGCCAGGCGGTGTCCGCCCTCGTCAATCTCGTGACCCGTGACGGCGGCGACGCCTGGCACGGACGGACGGCGTACGAGACCGACCGGCCATTCGGCAACGGCCTCGACTATGGACTCGACCGCGCGGTCGTGCAGGCGGACGGACCTATCGCCGGTGGCATCAAAGCCGCCATTGCCCTCGACGCGTCCGCAAAGCTGGACTTCGATCCGGTCAACGCTCCAGCGCCTGCTGATCCGCTCGATCCCCGACACGCCGAACCATGGATGCTGCCCCACAACAGCGGCGAGCAGGGTGACTTCGCCGGCAAGCTCACAATTCCGCTTGGAGCACGACAGACGCTTCGCCTCTTTGGTGTGCACTCAATCGAGCAGCGGCAGCTCTACGACCCCGCCTACAAGTACGACATCGGACTGGCGCCCGTGCAGCGAACTACAGGCACACTGATGAGCGGCCACCTCCAGCGCACATTTCCGCGCCAGAACGTTGTCGCCGATCTGCGCGTCGGATATTTCACCCGACAGTTTATTCGCGGCACGGCGGTCAGCCCGACGGATTATTCGTTCGGCGCCTTTACCCTGAAGCCCGTGCACGTCGTGGGGGAGGACCTGGCCCGCTCGCAGGACACGCTCGGCGCCGCGGCGGCGATACCGGGGTTCACGCCTCCGCAATTGAGTGAGCAGACGCCTTATGGCGTTCCGGCATTCTTCCTGGGTACCGGGTCACGCGGAGATCTCGCGTGGAACCGATTCCGCGAGATCCGCAGCCGCCTCGATGTGAGTATCGGCGCCGGACCGAACGTCGATCTGTACGTGGGCGGCGAGCTCGCCAATCAGAAGGTGCAGACATTCCAGCGCACCCTGGGCTATCTCGCTGCGGGCGAGGCGCTCCCCGCGAGCCTCACTACGATTCCCGGTACGGTGCCGCCCGCTACGGCATCGAATTTCACTCCCGTCGCAGCCGCCCTCTATACCGAGGCGCAGTATCGCAAGGAGGATCTCGCCTTTACCGCCGGTCTGCGTTACGACAGGTTCACCGGACGGACGGACCTCCCGGGCGTACCGAAGTCATACCAGCAGAGCATCAGCCCCCGATTCGCGGTGAGTACCGTGCTTCGAGGAGCGACCTTCGTGGCGAGTTATGGCCGCTTCCGCCAGCCGCCCGACTATCAATACCTCACCGATGCGGCGTTCGACGATACGACGCGTACCGGGCGCTTCCGCCGGGGCAATCCCGACCTGGGCTTCGAGAAGTCCGACCAGTACGAGTTCAGCCTGCGCCTCCGAGCCGCGCAGGCGACGACGGTCCGCATCAACGCCTATGTGCGCCGGCTGGATGGACTCGTAGCCTCCGTACCGCTGGGTGTGAACCCGGATTCCTCGATCTTCGGCAACAACGACGCGGGCTCCGTGAAAGGCGCCGAGCTGATCGTCGAGCGGACGCTGCACCACGGGTGGGGTGCACGGGTCAGTTACAATCTCCAGCAGGCTACGGCAAACTCGACCAACGCCTTTCTGCTCAACCGGCTGATCACCATCGATCCGATCACGCACGATACGATCATTCCGGCGAAGACCGAGTTTCCTCTCGACTACGACCGGCGCCACTCGATCACGGCGCTCATCACAACCGAGATATCGCCGAAGGGCGGGCCGATGCTGCTGGGGATTCACCCCCTCGGAGGGATCGAGGCGGCCGCGATCGTCCGCTACAGTTCAGGACTACCGTTCTCGCGAACCAACGCCGCCGGCGACAGCATCATCGGTCCACCCAACTCGTCCCGGCTTCCGAGCACACAGACGGTCGATCTTCTCCTTCGCCGGCCCATTCGCATCGCACGGCTGGGCGGCAGCGTCTATCTGGACATGCGCAATGTTTTCAACCGGCGGAATATCGTCGCGGTCCGCCGGGATACCGGCGTGCCCACGCTGGACAATGCGTCGATCCAGGCGCTGGCTGATCGTGCCTTCGCGGCGCACCCCGAGGCGATCCCATTCGAATCTCCGCGTTATCGCAGCGCAGCGGACCTGAATCAGGACGGGATGGTCTCGGGCAGTGAGTTGCAAGCACTCTACCTGCAGGCGGCCACCGACTTTGCCCAGCCGCTCTTCGCGTACGGGCCGCCGCGGCTCGCCCGCATCGGCATGGAGATCGTTTTCTAGACGCGCCGCTAATATTCGTCGCGTCGATCGATCCGCATGGCAACGAACGGGGCCTCCAATCGGAGGCCCAGTTGGTTTTCTGATTCCGGCTCGCGCCGGTTCAGGCAAGCGCTTCGTGCGATCGCCTTCTTCCCCGAAGCAGACGGTCGAGCTCGGTGCGCGCAGCCTCGAGCGACTGACCGGGGCCGAGCACCGGCGAGAATAGATCACCCTTCGTCTCGAGTCGGCGGCGCATCGTCGGCATGGTAAACGTGCTGGGCTGCAGCCCGC
Source organism: Gemmatimonadota bacterium (assembly GCA_040002695.1). GTDB lineage: Bacteria > Gemmatimonadota > Gemmatimonadetes > Gemmatimonadales > GWC2-71-9 > JBDUEA01. Next base: position 14,084 of record JBDUEA010000026.1, read on the forward strand.
GCTTCACTTCCCCCCAGTCGAGCGGCGCGGACACCGAGGCGCGAGGCCGAGCGCGCACTGAGTAGGGCGCTACGATGGACTTGCCGCGGGCGTTCTGCAGGTAGTCCAGATAGACCCGTCCGGCTTTCCGATTGACGAGGGAGCGTTCGAGCGTTATCAGGTCGGGGTTTTCACGGGCCACGACCATGGCGATCTCTTCGGCGACTTCGGCCGCGACATCATATCCGTAACGCGCTCCGATCGGCAGGTACAGGTGCATACCCGAAGAACCGGAGGTCTTGGGATAGGCCTCCAGACCAAGACGGTCGAGCACTTCCTTGAGTGCCAGCGCAACCTTGCACACAACATCGTAGTTCGCGCCTTCCTGGTCGAGATCGAACACGACCCAATCTGGCTGATCCAGATTTCCCACGCGTGAATGCCACGGGTGCAGAGCGATAGAGCCGAGGTTCACGAGATACAGAAGGGTCGCGGCGTTGTCGCAGACGGCGTAGTCGATAACTCGACCAGCCTCGGATTCGAGGGGGACGGTGCGCACATATGGAGGCGCATCGCGCATTTCATGCTGATGGAAAGATCCCCGCGCGATTCCCTTGGGGTAACGTTTGAGAATAAGGGGACGATCCCGCAGATACGGCAGCATCAGGTCAGCGACGTCACGGTAATAGGCGACCAGATCGCCTTTGGTGTAGCCTTCCTCCGGCCAGTACACCTTGTCGAGCTGGGTCAGGACGACCTCATGTTCGCCGACCTTGACGCGGGTTTCACCATGCGCCAGACCGGTGCGGCCCCCTTCCTCGCCGCCACCTTCGACCTCCACCTTTCGTGGCTTCCACATCACGCAGTTCTCCGGCTTGCCGAGCACATTTCTAATATTTCGCTGGTGCCAGATGGGCACTCTGGACATTTCATGGACGTCGGGAATACACGGCACGTCTTCCGCAATCTACCGGGATGGCTGTCTCTGCGCCCGCGCCAATGGAGCGACCCTGCATACTCGAATGGCCGGTCGCCCCGGATTGAACTTCGAGACGTGGGGATTGCGGGTAAGCGATTTCAGAAGCTGAGCCACGAACGGGATGAAACGGCGCCATTCCGTCAACCTATACCCCGGCGGATCGGAAGCCGGTCCCGAAGGGCTCTTCGACGTGCCTGAATGAGGCAGCCGGTTCCTATCCAAAAAACACCGCCCGCGTGGACGAACTGCGTCACGCGGGCGGTGCATTTGCCTGGTTCAGTATCCCAGCTAGTGCGTCGCGAAACGTCCCGCGACATCCTCGCCAGCCCTAGTGCGTCGTCGTATCGGTCATCGCGGGACGCATGGCACCGGCAGAGCTCGTGCCGATTTCATCCGTGACGGTGATGCCCTGGAGAGCACCGGCGGAGTGACCGGCGTTGGTCACCACGATCGTGTACGTCTTGCCGGCGACCAGCTTGGAGTTCGGGATGGTAGCCGCGGTGCCCTTGCCGTCCTGGCGGCGGACCTGAAGGCTGCCGGTGACGGGATCGACATCCTTATAGCCGGCCTCACGCTCGAAATTCACGCCACCGAATACCGGATCCTTCTGGCCGGGGGCGACGACGTCGATCTCGCCGGCGTCGCGCGCGGCATTGATCACGCGAACGCGCGCCTTACCTGCTTCGACAGGCTTCTGCTCGTCGGCGACGATGCGCAGGTCCATGTTCTTGCCGCTGTCACCGGGGACCACGACGATGGTGTGATAGCTCCCGTCATTCACGATCTCGTGGTTCGTCGCGATCGGATCGGTGGACGAGGCCTGACCGGCACGGCGGAGCCGGAAGGTGATGTTGTTGTTGTCGTGGAATTCCTTGTAGTCCGTCGTATGCTTGGCGGACACCGAGGAGAACGCCTTCTGGCTGTCGGCCCAGACATCGACCGTGCCAGGCGTCGCGTTGATCACGCGCACCAGCACGTTGTCGTGACGCTCCGCGGCGGCAGGAGATTCCGCGACCTTGGTCCCCGAGGCGGACTTGGAGACGACTTCACCTTCGGGCTTGGGACTGCAGCCGACGGCGGCGAGCACGCCCGCGCCGGCGAGAATCAGCTGAGAGATTCGAAGTGACTGTTTCATGGTCTTGCGCTGCTCCGTGCTGGGGTAATCCAACCAGGTACGACATCCTGCCCTGCCTTCAGTCAACCGTGCGACCTCAGTCGCTCTTTAACAAAAACACCCGCCGGCGATACGATTCGTCCGGGCGGGCGTCAGGACGAAGCGCCGCGACATTCGTTGTGCGTTTCTCCATCCTTCGTACATATGGTCCGCTCGACCGCGCCATTCACCCGCTGCACCAGGACCACTCAGTCGGATAGTACAGATTCGTTACTGTAAAGTTCCGGAAAATTCGACCGGAACTATGCGGTATGAAGCGCCGGCATGAGGGTCAGCAGCGAAGCGTCGACCTCGTTCGGCGACGAGCTGGAACTTGCCGCCAGCTGTCGGAGCATGTCATCCACGCCAGACAGCCGGAGGATTCCACGTGATTCATGGTAGACGCGAGCGACATCCTCGCCCGCGTCGAGTTCGGGAATTTCATGCTGTCGACCGATCCGCCACCTCATGCCGATTACTCCCAGGCACATTCCCGTGTGCGCGCCGCCACCGGAGCGGACGGCTCGACGATTCTTCGGGGCCGGAAGCCCGGCCCAACCTGGCCGTGAGGCACAGGTCGGTCATCCGCCCGACACCGGGCTGTGAATACCTCGAGGGACGCCGTCGGGCACTTCTCCATCGGGTCCTAAATAGTCAATCAGCCCGATGCGGTACCAGCGCGCGGAGACGCCGCGCGCCTTTCGAGACCTCGCGCCCGGCATCCTCGCTGGCTTTACCCAGGAGCTTTGCTGCGCGGGCCAGAACCCGTCGACCCGATGCTGTCAGATCCGAGGCAACGGCCTCAACTCTGGCGGCCAGGCGAGCTCGGGCGCTCGTCGCGGCGGGCGACGCGGGCGCGCGGCGTTTGCTCGTTCGAGCTGGCGGCCGGAGCACGGCGCGTGACGTGGTTGATTTTGTGCGCTTGGGGCGTGGTTTGCTCTTGCTTCGAGTAGTTCCAGTGCGAGTGGGCATCGGACACCTGGCGAGGAGTGATCGCGCGCGTCGGCGCGCATCGTTACGCATCATTCAAAGGTCGATGAGCTGGTCCTTCGGGAGTTCATACCCCGGGCGGGAATGGGCGTTCGTACGATTGAGATGGGACGGGAGGGCTGGTTCGCTCGGGACAATGAACCATTTTGTGGCAGGATCGGGCGCGGGCGCGCAGGCGGCGAGCGCCGAATGCCGTCAGGCGCTGCGCCGAGGTCTCGCGAATCAGCGGTCGGTGGCCCGGCGTCCCCTCCTGCGGCGCACACCGCCGCGAACTAATGTCGCGAGCGCGGCGGCACCCGCGACGGCCATGCCGACCGCGAAAAGCGGAGCCGCAACCGTCTGCACCTTGCGCGTCGCCGAACCGTTTTTCATCTCGTGCATGCCCCAGCGCGTGAGCTCCTGCCAGCGCACGCTGGCGCGTCCGACCTGTCCTACGCCAAGGCCCCGCATGAGCTGCGGCATGATGTCCTGCGGAACCGGGTGACCCGGGGTAAAGTGGACGCGCGGATCATCCTTGTACTCGGGTTTCGCGGTGTCATCGAAGACGAGATATGGCCCTTCCTTCAGGTGCTCCTCGAACGCCGGATCTTCGGCATCGCCGATCATGATCGTGGGAGTGCCGCGCAGCCCCATGATCTGCTGCAGCTCGCCGCGGCGGAGGAGACTGTCCAGCACCCGCTTGACGTGTCCGAGGCTCCCGGCCAGCGTGGCTGACTGACCGACGAGCAGATTGATCGGCAGATAGTCGAGACCCTCGTGGCTGGGCCATGCCTTGAAGGAGACCGAATCCAGCGGGACACCCGCGTAGTCGATGCTCTCCCGCACGCCCAGCCCGCGGCGTTCGGCCTCCCGGGCCAGCTGCAGCTTCCGCCAGTCACGGCCCATGAGCCGGGCGATCGTCACATCCGTGGCTACGGGGTCCGTCGATGCGATGATGCAGCCACACCACCTGGGTACATTCGCGATCGGACCGTCACCTTCGCCGGCAATCAGCGCGTCCACGACGCAGAGTGTCGGGCGGGTCACGGTCATGATGTCCATGAACCGCTGGACCGACTGCTCGTCTCCGTTTGAGTGCGCGCGGTAACGGTGGTCCGCGATGCCCATCCAGTTCTTGAGTGCGCCGCTGATCGGTTCGATGTGATGATTTTTGGCCTTGGGCACGTCGATGATCACATCGGCATCGAGGAGCGCCACTGGCAGCGGCACGAGGCCGAGCACCTGGCCGTTGGGGACTGCGACCGTACGGGTGGCTATCCCCTGTCCCGCGAGGTCCAGCAGCTCCGCACCTTCCCTCTCGGCGACCGAGGCCATGCCCGTTACTTCCATGACCTCGAGCGTCGAGAAGGATTCCGCCGTCGATTCCGCAACCAGCACCCTGACGGCGCCTGCCGCCTTGGCGAGGTGGATCAGCGCGCCGACAACCAGCGGATCCGTCGTGCAGCCCTCTTCGGCGGAGTAGAAGACGGAGAGATCGGGCTTGATGAGGACCGTGTGGCCCGGCTGCACGAAATTTTCCATGCCGCCGAGATGATTGATCGCCTCACGAACCAGGCCGAGTACGCGCGCCGGGCTGCGGTGTTTTTCGGAGGTATGGCTGATCGCGACTTTCGCGCGCGAGGATCTATCCATGGCTACCATCAAGGCCTCGATCGGGATTGGGCTTCCTGCATGCCGCGATCGCGGAGGTCGCGGTGCACTGGAGGGCCGACGCAGTTACATGCCGGGTCATATCGGTTCGTGCCACCGAGTGACAATTGTACTTCGGGATCGGGCAGGAAGGCACCCCCGGGCCCGGTCCGGATCTCGACTGGCGACGCCGAGAGACTCGGGGGGCGCACATGCGGAGGGCAACAGCGAGGCGACAGGAGAGCTGAGGATCCCGGCGCAGTTCCAGAGGGAGGCGGGGCGGCGGACGAGTCACGAGCGGCCGCCGCAAATATCGGAACCGACCGCCTTACAACATGGCCGGCTCGGGACGGCGCCGCTCCGCAGTCGGAGAACGTCGCTCCCCAAGGGAAGGTTGCCAGTATCTCTCGGGCCCGAGTGCGATTGGCGGCATGCGTGGCGGCAGACGCACTTTCCCACGGCCAGCCAACCGATGACGGTACAATATCTCACCGCATAGCCAACCGTTGATGCCCAGCAGAAGGTATCCGCAAACCGCGAGTATCAGCGGACCCACCGTACCCAGCCCCGAAATCGACCGCAGCCAGAGGTCGAGACCGAACACGGCACCCAGACCCAGTTGCACCTCGATATGACTCCGTTCCAGACGACCGATCACGCGGATGCCTTTCCGGGCTATATGCAGCAGTCCTGGCAGCGCGGCTGACAGTGCCGCAAGTGCACCAGCGATCATGAACAGACGTGCCGGAAAATCCCAGCCGGACTGTGGTGCGAGCCCGTTCACCATTTCGAATACCAGGGAGAGCAACAGCAATACCGTCGGGCCGAGGATCAGGGCGGAATAAAACCGGTCGGCGCGAGGACGGCGGGACGATTTCATGTGACTCTTTCTGGATCCGGACAGGGACCCGAACAGCGTACGGGGACAGCACACGGTGTGCTGCCCCCGGGGCTCCTCATCGATCAGTTGCGCCGACGAGAAAACAGAGAGGTGTCGTTCCCACTCTCACTTTACCGCCGCGTTGACCTGCTGCGCGAGCTCGAGGTGCTGGCGGAGCGTGGGAAGTGTCTGAGTCGCCAATGCCTTGGTATCCGCGTCCTGGCCCCCTGTCGACTCATGCTCGAACGCCGCGACATCCTGCTGATGATCGCTCACCATGTCGTTCATGTAAGCTTTGTCGAACGCCGCGCCGGTGAGACCGGAAAGCTTGTCCATCGCGGCCTTGGGATCGCCCTGGAGCTGCAAGGCCAAGGTGACGCCTTTCTGCACGGAGAGCTGCATCAACTGCTGATTGGCTTTGCTGTGATCATCGATCATCCGCTGGGCGAACTCTTTCACCTGGGGATTGGTAGCGCGCTGTTTCGCGAGGCAACCGAGCACAACTTCAGCGAGCCCGCCATTGCCAGCGGTCTCCACAAATTGACGATCCGCTGCGCTCAGGCCTGCCGCGCCGCTCGGTGAGGGAGTCCGCGCCGGGGGCGTGACGGGCTGGTTCCCCTGAAGTGTATCCCGGCTCTTATTGGGATTGTTGCCATAACCGGTAGTGTCGCGCAGGCCGGCTGTCGAGCTGGTCGCAACCGACGTGTCGGTCGGCCGGGGAACCGTGGCGCCCTGGGTCGAGCGCATCGTGCCGGAGGCAACATCGATCTGGGAACACGGGTCTGATAGGGCCGAGCCGGGATTCATTTCCGTTCCGCCCGCGGCGGTTCCCGCAGACGTGGCCGTGGTGGGCGGACTTGAGGTATCCACCGTGCTGGACGACGATGTACCGGTCGAAGGTGCTATCGCGCCATATGCAGCGGCGGGCGTGGGGATCTTCCCGCTGCTCGCCGAAGGCGAGGGAACCGTGGCTCCGTAACTTCCAGTCGAGTTCCCGGTGGAATCGGCGCTGGGAGCGCGCATGCTGCTCTGGGCGCTCGTGTCACGAGGAGCACTCGCCGTATCGGCCTTGATTCGCGAGCTCGACGTATCGCTCTTGATCATCCCGTTGCGGCTGCGGCGGGTCCGCCCGTGTTTGGGCATCGTGTCGGGCCTCGTGCTCGTCATATTTGGCTGCGGTGTCCCTGATTGACTCATTGAGTCGCTGCGGGCACCGGTGCGATTCACCGAGGTATCGGTCGCTCCGGATACACCGGCGCGGCTGTTGCGATCGGCCGGATTCTGGGTGCCGCCGTAAGAGCCGGTGGTCGCGCTGTCGGAGCTGGAGGCCCGACCGTTCGCGCCGCCCTTGGGCGAACAGGCCGGAATGGCTATGACTGCCGCCGCCAGGAACGCGGCAATTGTGATTCGCTGAGTCATTGTTCGGGTCCTTTGCTGTCGGGTTGCCTTGAATTGCCAAGCGTGTGCGGTGCATACCTCCATCAGCACAGCGCTCGCACTGCCCGCGACCCGCGCCCCCATGGGTACAGACAAGATCGGTCGTGTGCCCAGCGGTATCAATCCATCCTCTGGCTACACTTTCGAAAGCCCGGATTGTACCACTCGACCGGGCATCGCGCCGATGTGTAGCGTGAATCATCGTCACGGTCCCGCTGCGCGTCGTGAATTCCCGTTATGAAAACAAAGCGAGCGGCCTTTCGGTGCCGCTCGCTCTTTCAATCAGCGATGAGACTCGGACGGAGCTAAGACTTATCCGTCGTCGTTTCGAGGGCGCGGATACGGTCATGCGCCTGTACGATCTGCATATACTGCCGCTCGACCACCGGCAGGAGATCGTCCGGGAGGTCTTCTTCGAGCGCTTCCTCGTAGTTCCGTACCGCGGCGTCCTCACCGCGCTCGCACTCCGCGACGATGGCATGCTCGTCCCGCCCCGTGATCTTCGCCTTGAGGTCGATCCAGCCGCGATGCAGGCTGCCACCCGCGCTGCCGTGCTGCTCGGGATCGCCACCGAGGCGCCGGACTTCGACCTGGAGGTCATTGACGAACTGACTGCGCTGCCGAGCGAAATTGTCGAACAGCGATTGGAGCTCGGGGCTCTTGGTCTGTTCGGCGGCATGCATGAAACCTTCCTGCCCGTCCCGACAAGTCTCGATCAGGTTGTTCAGAGTCGAGATGACGTCCTTCGTGTCCTTGGCCATGGCTTCCTGCTCCATTTCATTGATTGAACGGCCTCCCGATGATGCTTCCGGGAATTAGAGCCGTGACGTCGCCGATTCATCCACATTTGCATCCACGTTTACAAGACGCCCGGCCAGCGCGGTGAGTTTCCGGTCGGTCGTCTCTTCCTCATCCAGCGACTGCTGAAGCAGCGTCACGGCATGGTGCTCGCCGAGGAGTTCCGCATAGGCGCGCACGCAACCGTATCCGGCGATCTCATAGTGCTCCACATGCTGCGCCGCGGCGATCAGCCCCGCGTCCAGCACGGCCGGCTCGGCGTCTTCCCCGAGAAGGTCGCTGCCCTCGGAGATGATACCCTTCATGCCCTTGCATGTCTTACCCCTCGGCGAATCGCCCAGGGCTTCAAAAATCTCCTCGAGCCGAGCCTTCTGCATCCTTGTCTGATCGAGATGTTCCTCGAAGGCGCTCTGCAGTTCCGGGTGAGTCGCGGCTTTGGCCATCTTGGGCAACGCCTTCAGAATTTGCGTCTCGGCACTGTAGAGGTCCTTGAGCTCCTGGATGTAGAGGTCCCGCAATGATTCCATTTTCATGATGCTTGCATTCCTCAGTTCATATGTATCGGTTCGGGGACCGCCGTCCACCCCGCGGCTCCAGCCATCCGGCGGCCGGATTCGATGCAATCCCGCATACCGGCGTCGCCGTCCAGTCGTTCGCAATCCCGGGCGCAGCGGTCGCAGACCTCGGCACAGGCCTCACAGGTCAGGGGATGGAGATCCGAGCCCCGGAGCAGAAAGTTAGCGCTCGTCTGGCAGATTTCCGCGCAGTCCAGCATCAACCTGATATGATCGTCCTCGGAGTGAGATCCACCTCGCCCAAGACAATAATTGATCGTTTCGACGCAGAGTGCGTGACAGTCGGTGCAGTCGTCGATGCAGTCCAGCATCGTGTCGGACATTTTGTTCACCGGCATCGCCTCATCGCTCGTCTGGCAGCGTCCGCGGCAAGACCCGTGGGTCCCGCAATGCCGCTCGCGCCAGTCTGAAGCGGAGGTGGCGGCCGTCAGCTAAGTGTCGGAGAAGCCCGCGCACCAGCAGGCAGGCTCGAGCTTTGCTACACCTGAAATGTGAAATCCTTCCCGGTCCTCGCGAGACCTGACAGCCGAGCGAAGGGTCACAGGGGGATGAACCCCGGGAACCAACTGGAGGGCAGGCTCTATAATGGAAAGGATCGCGAAGGAATTCGTCCGAACGATGGATCGAGGAGAGCGACTGCATGAAACCGATGAGTGTCTTCGCGGGGCTGCTGATCGTGCTGGGTGCGTTCGGCCTCGTGTATCAGGGGTTCACGTACACCACCCGCCACAAGGTGCTCGACCTCGGCCCCATCCAGGCCACGGCTGAAGAGCAGCACCGGATTCCGGTGGCTCCGATCGTGGCAGCGGCCGCGCTGATCGGCGGAATCGCCCTGCTGATAAACTCGAAGCAGCGCCGCTAGCGCGGCTGCCGCGCCGCAGCACTCTCACCTGACCAGCTACAGCCAGGCGCAAGTCCAGGTCTGCGTCGGCGTGAACGTACAGTGCGTCGGCAGCGGGCTCATATAGGAGAATGTGAGACCATACGTACTTCCATGCCGATCGTAGATGATCGGGTGACCATCGATCTCGTGGGGAATCGACCCGATGAAATCCGGAACCAGGTCCTCGAGGGCCGCGGGATACCCTCCATGCGCGCTCCGGTAGGCCTCGACCGCGTTGACCAGTGGCGCGGCCCGGCTCATGCCGACGCGTGCTTTGCCGCCGGTCCCGGGTTTCTCACGAGTAATGAGATACGCGACGCCGGCGATCAGAATCAGCAGCACGAGGAAAGTCTTCATTGAACGGCTCCGTTCTGCGGGGAGCTTTCCGAGAGACCGAAATCAGGACCGTCGGTTCAGCGCGCGCCCTCGTTCTTGAGCAACCGATCGTATGCCGGCAGGGTAAGAAATGGGGTGAACTGCGGGGACAGAACCAGCCGATCGAGCAGCTCGATCGCCTGCTCGAACTGGCTCTGACCCCAGCGTTCCTCCCCGAGGTCTGCGCGTAGGGCGTGGACCACATCATCCCGGAAATCACCGTAGAGCCGAGCGTCGATGACACGGCCATCTTCGAGGCAGGCATGATGCCGGATCCATTGCCAGAGCTGTGAGCGGGAAATTTCGGCGGTGGCCGCATCTTCCATGAGATTGTAGATCGGGACGCACCCCTGTCCTCGAAGCCAGGCTTCGAGGTAGCGCATACCGACGTCGATATTGAGTCGCACCCCCGACTCAGTTACGGGACCCGAGGGTGTGTCGAGGAGGTCCTGGGCCGAGACCTCGACATCGGCCCGACTGACGAAGAGCTGATTCGGTCCGCGCATGCCTTCGTCGAAAATGGCGCGCACGATGGGGACGAGGGCCGGATGCGCGACCCAGGTCCCGTCGTGGCCGTCGTGTACCTCGCGGGTCTTGTCGGCGATGACCTTCTCCATGGCGAGGCGATGCGCTTCCGGGTCGGCTTTGACGGGAATCTGCGCGGCCATTCCGCCGATGGCGTGCGCGCCGCGCCGATGACAGGTCTTCACGACGAGTTGAGTGTATGACCGCAGGAAGTGCCGGTCCATGGTGACCTTGGAGCGATCCGGGAGCACGAACCGCGGATGAGCGCGGAATTTCTTGATCGTGGAAAAGATGTAGTCCCAGCGGCCACAGTTGAGGCCGGCGGCGTGTTCGCGCAGGGCGAACAGGATTTCATCCATCTCGAAGGCGGCGAGGATGGTCTCGATCAGTACAGTCGCCTTGATGGATCCTACAGGAACGTCGTGCCAGCGCTGGGCGCGCGTGAAGACTTCATTCCAGAGTCGGGCCTCGAGATGATTCTCGAGCTTCGGCAGATAAAAATAGGGACCGGTGCCAGACGCCAGCAGCGTCTTGGCGTTATGAAAAAAATAGAGTCCGAAGTCGAACAGGCTCGCCGACATCGGGCGTCCGTCGATGACCACGTGCCATTCGGGTAGGTGCCAACCCCGGGGCCGGACCACGAGCACGGCGGTCGTCGGATTGAGCTTTAACGTGGAACCGTCGCGCTCGGAGCGAACCTCGATGGTGCGACGCACCGCGTCGTAAAGGTTGCACTGGCCGCGCACCACATTTTCCCAGGTCGGACTCGTGGCATCCTCGAAGTCCGCCATGAATACCTGCGCCCCGGAGTTCAGCGCATGGATAATCATCTTCCGCTCCACCGGCCCCGTGATCTCCACTCGTCGGTCCTGCAGATCATCGGGGACTGGCTCGACGCTCCAGTCTCCCGACCTGATGGCCGCCGTCTCGTCAAGGAAGTCGGGGAAACGTCCGTCGTCGAGATCCGCCTCGATCATTTCCCTCGCGCGGAGCAATGACTGGCGCTTGCGTTCGAAGCGTCGGTGCAGCATCGCGAGAAACCGGAACGCATCGGGAGTCAGGATCTCATCGAACCCGGGCAGCATCGGCCCGCGGAGGATGATGCCCTCCAGCGCGAGCTCGGCGAGCGGGGTATCCGGCATTGACTCGGCTCCTTCGGCCGTGAAAGTGAAGTGGGTACAACTATACCACGAGACGAACCGCCGATGGCAGCCCATGCTCTCGCCCCCTCTTCCGGTGTCGCCCGCCGGAGAGCGCGCACCCTTAACCTGCCGTCCCTCACCGCCGTGCTTGCAGCGGCGGTGACGGCCTGTCACGGAAGCCCGAAAATGAAATCCCTGCCTACGGCCGCTCAAGCCGCCGAGCTTATTAAGGAAGGAAGTGCGGCAAATATCGCGGCGACCTCCGCTGGCGCAGAGGATCCGAGGCTGCGGCCTCGACCCTTGGAAGTTCCTCCTCGCGCGGCCGCGGAGCGACTCGAGCGCGCCATCGGATCGCTTCCTCGCTGGCACGTCGAGAAGCAGGCAATTTCCGACGGCGGCGCGGTCATCTGGGCCACCCGCACGACTCGGCTCTTCCGCTTCGTGGATGACGTGTATCTCCTCGTCACTCAGTCGGACAGCGGTTCGATAGTCGAGGCCCGCAGTGCCTCTCGAGTCGGCAAGGGAGACCTGGGCCAGAATCGCCGCAACCTTCAGGAACTCTGGAAGGCCCTCGGCAATCCGGAAGTCCGTTCGGTCCACGCGAAGTAGGCGCGTCCGCCGTTTCGCCCCACGACCCGCCACCTAACATCTACCACATACCACCTCCTCCCTTGCCCCTCCTCGTCCTGACCGATTCCGGTCTCTACTGCGAAGCAGGAGACTTCTTCATCGATCCCTGGCGACCGGTGGAACGCGCGGTCGTTACCCACGCACATGGCGACCACCTGCGCTCGGGCTCCCGGCACTACATCATGGCACGGGCAGGAGCACGCATCGCACAGACTCGCCTCGGAGAAGGCGCGCCCATCGTCGCTGGAGTGGAATACGGCGATGCGGCGGATTTCCGTGGTGTTCGAGTCACTCTTTTCCCTGCGGGGCACATCCTGGGCTCGGCGCAGGTCAGGATCGAGCATCATGGTGAAGTCTGGGTCGTGTCCGGCGACTACAAGACCGAGCCTGACCCCACGTGCGCTCCCTTCGAACCGATCCGCTGTCACACGTTCATCACCGAATCCACCTTCGGGCTTCCGATCTATCGCTGGCGTCCGCAGGCGGAAATCTTCGCCGACATAGATGACTGGTGGCGCCTCAATCGCGACGCGGGCCGGTCGAGCGTGCTCTTCGGCTATGCGCTGGGCAAAGCTCAGCGATTGCTCGCGGGTGTCGATACGGGCATCGGTCCCATCTACACTCACGGTGCCACCGAGACGATGGTCACGCTGTATCGCGAGAGCGGAATCGCCCTTCCCCCGACCCTGCCGGTCAACGCGGCTCCGCCCCGCACCGACTGGAGTTCCGCGCTCATTCTCGCACCGCCGGGGACGGAGAGTTCACCGTGGATGCGCCGCTTCGGTGATTCCTCCACCGCATTTGCGTCCGGCTGGATGCAGGTGCGCGGTGCCCGTCGCCGCCGGAGCCTCGACCGGGGCTTCGCTCTCTCCGATCACGTGGACTGGCCCGGCCTGCTCTCCACGATCGAGGCGACTGGAGCGGAGAAGGTCCTCGTCACCCATGGGTTTACTCAGGCGGTGGTTCGCTACCTGACCGAGCGCGGCATCGGTGCCGAGGCGATCGCGACCCGTTTCGAGGGCGACGAAGTCACCGAAGACTCGGAGCCTCCGGCGTGAAGGCGTTCGCCAATCTGTATTCGGCACTCGATGAGACCACCGCGACCAGTGAAAAGGTCTCTGCCCTCGTCCGATATCTTGCCGCTGTCCCCTCCGCGGACGCCGCGTGGGCGGTGCACTTTCTCATCGGACGTCGTCCGACAAGGCTCGTCTCCGCCCCGAAGTTACGTGAGTGGGCCGCAGCGGAAGCCGGCGTCCCCGAGTGGCTGTTCGAGGAATCGTATCATCAGGTCGGGGACCTGGCCGAGACAGTGTCGCTGCTCATTCCCGATGGCCCGACGGGGGCAGCGGAGCGCACGCTCGCCTGGTGGGTCGAGCAACGACTGCTCCCGCTGCGGGGACTCCCGGACGTCGCGCAACGGGCACTGCTGGTCACCGCATGGCGTGAGCTGGAGGGACGTGAGCGTTTCGTCTGGACCAAATTGCTCACCGGCAGCTTCCGAGTCGGCGCCTCGGAGCGGCTCGTGGTCCGCGCCCTCGCCACGCTCAGCGGGATCACCCCGGAGGCCGTCGCCCATCGCCTGATGGGCGCGTGGGAACCCACGGCCGCGTTCTACGAATCCCTCATTGCACCTGACACGAGCGATGCCGACCGCAGCCGGCCCTATCCGTTCTATCTGGCGCACTCGCTCGAAGGAAACCTCGAGGAGCTTGGGCCCTCATCGGCCTGGCAGGCAGAATGGAAATGGGACGGGATTCGGGCCCAGCTCGTTCGTCGGGATGGTGCGACCTGGCTCTGGTCGCGCGGCGAGGAGCTCCTCTCGGGGCGTTTTCCCGAAATTGAAGAGGCCTCGAGGCTCCTGCCTGACGGTACCACTTTGGATGGAGAACTACTCGCCTGGCGGGACGATGCTCCACAGCCGTTCGCGCTACTGCAGCAGCGCATCATGCGAAAGGCAGTCTCGCGGAAAATGCTCGGCGAGATTCCCGTCATACTCATGGCCTACGACGTGCTCGAACTCGCGGGGGCGGATGTACGATCGAAACCGCTCGTGTGGCGACGTGAGGCCCTCCGCGCGCTTCTCGAATCGATCCCTTCGCATGGAAGATTTCTTCTCTCACCCCTGGTGCCGCTCCTGGATTGGAACGAGCTGGCCCTCGCCCGCGCGGAAGCCCGGGCGCGCGGGGCCGAGGGCATCATGCTCAAACGCATCGACTCGCCGTATGGCGTAGGACGGCGACGTGGGGACTGGTGGAAGTGGAAGGTGGATCCGCTCTCGCTCGATGCCGTACTCGTGTATGCGCAGGCCGGACATGGACGTCGCGCCGGCCTCTATACGGACTACACCTTCGCCGTGCGGGACGGCGACGCGCTGGTTCCTTTCGCCAAGGCGTATTCCGGTCTCACCGATGAGGAGATCCGGAGGGTAGACGCATTCGTCCGGGCCAATACCCTCGAACGTTTCGGCCCGGTGCGCACCGTGCGGCCGGAGCTCGTCTTTGAAATTGCCTTCGAGGGGATTCAGCGGTCGACCCGGCACAAATCGGGAGTCGCGGTTCGCTTTCCGCGCATCGCGCGCTGGCGCACGGACAAGCGAGCGCAGGATGCCGATACCATCGAGTCCCTGCGG
>JBDUEA010000027.1:0-28573 GCA_040002695.1 Gemmatimonadota bacterium
ATAGCCCGTTGTCGTTCCGGCCGACGACTCCAGCCAGTCGGGCAGAAGCAAAAACAGTCCGCAGATGCACGCAGAAAAAGCGGGAGTGATTGGGTGCGAAGGAAGAGTCGGCCCTGCAGGTAAGCCATCTGCGTTTATCTGCGTTTATCTGCGTCATCTGCGGATAGCTCGTTGTCGTTCCGGCCGACGACTCCAGCCAGTCGGGCAGAGGCAAAACAGTCCGCAGATGAACGCAGAAAAAGCGGGAGTGATTGGGTGCGAAAGGAAGATTCGGCTCTGCTTGTGAGCCATCTGCGTTTATCTGCGTCATCTGCGGATAGCTCGTTGTCGTTCCGGCCGATGATTCAGCCAGTCGGGCAGAAGCAAAAACTGTCCGCAGATGCACGCAGAAAAAGCGGGAGTGATTGGGCGCGAAGGAAGACTCGGCTCTGCTTGTGAGCCATCTGCGTTTATCTGCGTCATCTGCGGATAGCCCGTTGTCGTTCCGGCCGACGACTCCAGCCAGTCCGAGCAGTTCCTTTCGCGGAACGGCTGGAAGGTGTTTCTTGCGGACCCCGGCGAAGAGGGCCTGCGCCTGCCCGAAGGTGGCGGCTTTGATGTGGTCCTCTGCCATCTGCGCGTGCCCGGAATGAGCGGTCACGAATTCTATCGGAGACTCCAGTCCGTGGACTCACCCGTTGTGCAGCGGCTCGTCTTCATGATGGGTGATGTCATGAGTCCCGAGGCGCGGAACTTTCTGGCGGAGGCCGGCCGTCCGGTCCTCCCGAAGCCCTTCGCCCTCCAGGAATTGCTCGACGCAGTTTCCCAGGTAGTCGTCACGTGAGCGGTGCGCCGATCCTGGTGCTGGTCGCACCGCAGGACATCGTCAACATCGGGAGCGCGGTCCGCATCGCGAAGAACTTCGGCCTCGCCCAAGTCCGGCTGGTGGCGCCCGAAGTGTTCGATCCCTACCGCATCGAAGGCATCGCCCATAATACTGCGGACATGATCGCGCGGATCGAATTGTTCGATTCGCTGGAGGACGCGGTGCGGGACTGCGTCTTTACGGTGGCGCTCACGGCGCGTGAGCGCACCGCCAAACGAACGGCGCTCCGTCCCCGGGCCGCGGCGGAGGAGCTCATCACCAGAGCCGCGGAAGGACCGGTCGCATTCGTCGCGGGCCGGGAGGACAAGGGGCTGTCCAACGATGACCTCGATCGTTGCCACGCGATCGCGATGATTCCCACCAATCCCGAGTATCGCTCACTCAACCTTGCGCAGGCCGTCGCGATTCTCAGCTACGAGATCTGGATTGCGCAGGGCGGGGATGCCTTGCCCCTGAAGCCACCGCGCCGGGAAGCCGAATCGGCGACGGCGCAGCAGCTGGAATGGGCTTTCGCCGACTGGTCCCAGGCGCTCTGGGCGATCGATTTCTTCAAGACGCGCCAGCCGGAAAACGTGATGCGCTCATTCAGGGAGATCGTCTTCAGGGCACGGCTCGACGGACGCGAGGCGACGCTGGTGCGGGCGATGGGGATCGAAGTCGTGCGCTTTCTGACGAGAAAGGGCGTGCCGTTCGGGACACCGCCCGAACGCGCTGGGGAGGAAAAAAGCGAACGGTGATGCGGGGCCGCCGCACCACCGTTCTGGCTCGAAGTACGAAGTGAGTTGGCACAGTCACGAATCCAGTCACCGCGAGCGACGAGTTGGTGGGGAGACGTCCTCCGAACAGGTGCGCCCACACCACGCGACCGCGCGTCACGTCTCGCTTTGCGCCATCGTCGTGATCAATGGCTCTTGGCGCGCTCCACAGTCAGTTGTTACTTTGCGGGGCCGATTTTGCTGCTGTCTCATTTGTTCGGGAGAGTGCCACTTGGGGCGATCCGCTGCATACTGGGCCACCAATCTGTATCCCGACAATCGTCAAGAGCCGAAACCCGCCGCTCCCTACCGGGATCTTCCTGCCATCGAGGGGACTCGTTTTCGTCGCGTGCGGGAGGGTCTGCTCCAGCTCGATGGCGTGCATGAACAGGTCAAGTTCATGGGGGTGCCGTGGCGCTGGGCCTGGGAGTACACCCTGGGGAATCGGAAACTCTGCTGGCTGCATGTCATGGCCGGCGGACCGACGGGGACGTTCGCGGTGAGCGACATCGAGGAGCGGAAGGCGCTCGCCCTGGCGTCGCTTGCCGCCGCGGTGGTCGCCTCGCTCCAGGGCGGGCAGCGGACCGGTCCGGTGAAGTGGTGCTGGCTGGATTTCACCGACCAGAAGGCCGTCGACGCATTCCTCGGCTTCGCCCGCCGGAAGCACGGGTGGCTCCTGAGTGAGGCACCCTCATCTCCGATGTCGCGGAAACCGCTGGCCGGATGAGCTGGGCCAGGAGGCTGAGCCATCGGGACGGAGGGTTGTAGTACCGAGCCGCCTCGCTATACTTGTCGCGGCTCGACCTACGCAAGTCTCGTCGCAGTGACGACATAGTTGCGCAGTCGTGAAAGATTTCACAAACTTCTTCCCCGTTGTTGCCATGGTCGACCCGTGCCGCCGCGGCTGTCCATGGCTCCCATAGCGTCAGTGAGCGATCATGCGTAAGCTGGCAATCCTCGGGCTGGGAACCGCACTGGTGGCATTAGTCGCCGTCGTGACCCTTCACTCCCCATCCGACGCCCAGCAGCCTCCGCCCGCCGCGAACGATTCCGTACAGGCGCCAATCCTTTCCAAGTCTGATACCGGTCATCTCGCCGGACCTCGCCAGCCCATCTTCTTTCGCCACGACATCCACGCCGGTCAATACAAGATGGCGTGCCAGTACTGTCATTACTCGGTCGCCGTCTCATCGGAGCCCGGCATACCGAGCATGCAAACTTGCATGGGCTGTCATCTCGTGATCAGTGGAAGCGATAGCGGCGCCAAGGTCGAAATCAAGAAGCTGCGGCAGGCCTGGTCCGACAAGAAGCCGGTGGAGTGGGTGCGGATCCACGCACTCGCGCGGCATGCGCATTTTCCCCATTCGCGTCACATCAAGGCACTGGGACCGACCGCCTGCTTCACCTGCCATGGCGCGGTCAATCGCATGCCGCAGGTTTACAAGGTGAACAACGTGAACAACATGGGCTTCTGCATTACGTGTCACCTCGAGCGCAATGTCGTTCGGGATTGTACGGCCTGCCACTACTAGCAGGCGAACAGAATCAGGTCCGCGCGACGGCTGACGCACCGCATCGCAGACTCTCGAGGACGTGCGGCCCGCGAAGAGTGGCCGCCGGCCGCAAGCATATACGGAGCCTCAATGGCTGACGAAACACCTCAGGAAGGCATGGGTCGGCGGAAGTTTCTCTCCGTCCTCGGCGTAGCCGGGACCGGCGCGGTCGCCGTGTCCGGCTGCTCAACCGACCGGATCGAAAAACTGATCCCCTATCTCGTGCAGTCCGAGGACCAGGTCCCCGGGATTCCGACCTACTACGCGAGCACCTGCACCGAATGCTCGGCCGGCTGCGGCATTCATGTGAAGACGCGCGAAGGCAGGGCCATCAAGCTCGAAGGCAATCCCGAACATCCGGTCAGCCGAGGGAAGATCTGTTCGCGGGGACAGGCTTCGCTGCAGGGATTGTACAATCCGGGACGACTCAAGACTCCGATGCTCCGGACCGCGGATGGTTCTTTCAGGACTGCTACCTGGGACGAAGCGATCGCCACCCTGGCCGGCAAGCTGTCCGCGGCCCAGGGCAAGGTCGCCGTTATCTCGGGCGCAGGACGCGGGACATTTTCCGACCTGCTCGCAGCGTGGACCACGGCACTCGGCGGCCACCTCGTTCGCTACGAAGCGTTCGACCACGAGCCGATGCGTGCGGCCAACCGGCTGGTATTCGGCCTCGATGAACTGCCCGCGCATGATTTCGGCGCCGCAAAGTATATCGTCTCCTTCGGCGCGGACTTCCTCGAAACCTGGCTCGCGCCGCTCGAGAATCAGCGGGGGTTCGCGGAATCCCACGGCTATCATGACAGCGAGATGGCGAAGCACGTCTATTTCGCGCCGCGGATGTCGCTTACCGGCATGAATGCGGATGAATGGCACGCTCCGCAGCCCGGCACCGATGCCGCGCTCGCCCTCGCCATGGCGAACGTCATCCTCTCCGAGCGCAGTGGTGGCCCCGCGGACGCCAACGGAATTCGGGCCGTGCTGGCCCCCTGGACTCCCGAAGCCGCCGCCAAGGAAACCGGCGTCAGCGCCGGCATCATTCGCCGGATCGCGCGGGAGTTTGCCTCCGCCAAACCGAGTCTTGCGGTCGCGGGAGGGATCGGCAGTCAGCACCGGGGCGCCATCGAGCTCTGCTCCGCGGTGAATCTGCTCAACTACGTCGCGGGAAACGTCGGGCAGACCGTCCACTTCGGCGCTGACCTCGCCACCGGCGACGGATACGGCGCGCTCGAGGCCCTCGCGAAAACGTTGGACGCGGGGCAGGTCTCCGTGGTCCTGGTGCACGAGGCGAATCCCCTGTACACCGTGCCCAGGTCGGGTGGCCTGACTGCGGCCTTCAAGAAGGTCCCCTTCAAGGTTTCGACGTCGCTCTATTTCGATGAGACCGCGGCGCAGTGCGATCTGCTCATCCCGAGTCATCATCCACTCGAGCGCTGGGATGATCTTCGGCCACGACGCGGCGTCACCAGCCTGATGCAGCCGGTGATGGAGCCGGTGTTCGGAACCCTGGCTACCGGAGATGTCCTGCTTCGGGTTTCCCAGAAGGTCGGAGGCGCACTCGCGCAGTTCAATGCGCCGTCGTTCGAAGTCTACCTCAAGACCCAATGGAAAGATCTCGCCAAGCGGCAGAACGCCGTGGACGCCGACACCTTCTGGCGGAGCGCGCTGCAGCACGGCGGAGTGTACGCTCCCTCGCCGGATGCGACGGTCAAGCTGGCCGCCGGCGCGCAGCAGGTCGGCTATCACGCTCCGGAGTTCGATGCTCCGGCGAAAGATGCCGATGCCGCGGATACCTTCATTCTCTCGGCATACCCTTCGTCGATGTACTTCGATGGCCGCGGCGCCAACCGTCCCTGGCTCCTCGAAATGTCCGATCCGGTCACCAAGATCACCTGGCACTCATGGGTAGAGATCCACCCCGAGACGGCGCGCCGCCTGGATGTGCAGGAAGGCGAGATACTGAGCCTTACCTCCGCGCATGGCACCATTGAAGCGCCCGCGTACCTCTATCCGGGACTCGATCCGGAGGTCGTCGCGGTCCCGCTGGGCCTGGGCCACACCGAATACGGCGACTACGCGAAGGGACGCGGAGTGAATGCGCTCGACCTGCTCGGTGCCGCGGACGGGAATGGGTTTCTGCCCTATCTCTCCACGCGGGTCACGCTCCGGAAAACTGGCGCATGGAAGAAAGTGGCCAAGACCGAAGGCAACACCCGCCAGCTTGGACGCGGCGTCGCCGATGCGATAACGCTGGAACAGGCGCGGAAGGGCCTGTCCCCCGCGCTGGCTGAAGCGGCAGACGGACATCCGGAGCCGGAGACCAATACCGCGACCGAGGTCGCCGCGATCAAGGGATTCGCCGCCGCGCAGGAAAAGAAGACCCTCTACGGCGACAACGCGAGAGACCTGCCCCGCTGGGGAATGGCCATCGATCTCGCCAAGTGCACCGGTTGCTCAGCATGCGTCACCGCGTGCTACGCCGAGAACAACATTCCCACGGTAGGCGAAGACCAGGTACGTCGCGGCCGGGAGATGACCTGGCTGCGAATCGAGCGCTACTACGAGGGTGGTCTCGAGCCCGGCGAGCCGCTCGAGACGCGCTTCGTCCCCATGCTCTGCCAGCACTGCGCCAACGCTCCGTGCGAGCCCGTCTGTCCGGTCTACGCCGCGTACCACACGGCGGACGGGCTCAACGGACAGGTGTACAACCGCTGCGTCGGCACGCGTTACTGCAGTAACAACTGCCCCTACAAGGTGCGCTATTTCAACTGGTATGCATACAACAAGTCGGCTTTCCCCGAGCCGCTCAACCTGCAGCTCAATCCGGACGTGACGGTGCGCGCGCGTGGCGTGATGGAAAAATGCACCTTCTGCGTGCAGCGGATTCGCGGCGCGCAGAACCAGGCGCGACTGGATGATCGTCCGCTTGCGGATGGTGATGTCGTGACGGCCTGCGCTCAGGCCTGCCCGTCGAACGCCATCGTCTTCGGGAACACAAAGGACGCGGCGAGCCGGATCACTGCTGTGGCTGGTGACACGCGCGGTTACCACGTCTTCGAGGACATCAACGTGCGGCCATCCGTCACGTATCTGGCGAAGGTCCTTCACTCGACGGAGGCCTGAGCAATGGCCACCATGGTGCAGGAAGCCTATCGCCCGACCCAAACTCATCATGAGGTCACCCGGGACGTCGTCAACACCCTGGGCAATCCGGGGCGTGGCTACCTCATGCTGCTGGGCGGAGCCGTCGCGATGTTCCTGGTCGGCGCGGTCACGTTCATCATGCTGCTCAAGGACGGACTGGGACTCGCGGGTTACGCGCCGCCGATCATGTGGTCCGTCTACATCACGACATTCGTGTTCTGGGTGGGTATTGGACACGCGGGGACGCTGATCTCGGCGATTCTGTTTCTCTTCCGGTCGCCATGGCGTACCGCGGTGTACCGCGCCACCGAGGCAATGACCGTTTTCGCGGTCATGACGGCAGGCCTCTTCCCGATCATTCACATCGGACGCCAGTGGTTTTTCTACTGGCTGCTGCCGTACCCGAATCAGCGCTTCCTCTGGCCCAATTTCAAATCACCGCTGATCTGGGACGTTTTTGCCATCTCGACCTACCTCACGGTCTCCACCACCTTTCTCTGCGTGGGATTGGTGCCGGACGTCGCCGCGGCGCGCGACCAGATGGCGGGCTGGCGCCAGAAGCTTTACTCGGTCTTCTCGCTGGGCTGGAAAGGCACCGATAACCAGTGGCGGCATTACACCCGCGCGTATCTCTATCTCGCCGCGCTGGCGACGCCGCTCGTCCTCTCAGTGCACTCCGTGGTATCCTGGGACTTCGCGATGTCGATCGTGCCTGGCTGGCACGGGACGATCTTCGCGCCCTACTTCGTCGCGGGCGCCATCTACTCCGGCGTCGGCATGGTGTTCACCCTGCTGATTCCGCTTCGCAAGGCGCTCAAGATCGAACACATGATCGGCGACTACCACTTCGACAATCTCGCGAAGCTGACACTGCTCACGGGTTCGATTCTCTTCTACGCCTACATGATGGAGTATTTCGTCGCCTGGTACAGCGGCAATATCTTCGAGCAGACGACCTTTTTCCGGCGCGCCTTCGGGCCCATGTGGTGGGCCGGCTGGACGATGATCATCTGCAACGCGTTCGTCTCGCAGCTCTTCTGGTTCAAGAAGATCCGGACCAACCTGACCGCGCTCTTCGTCATCTCGATTTTCATCAACGTCGGCATGTGGTTCGAGCGGTACGTCATCATCGTCTCGAGCCTGAGTAACGACTACGAGCCATGGGCCTGGGGCATCATGACGCCGACCTGGGCGGACTGGGGCATTCTGATGGGCTCGTTCGGGTGGTTCAGCATGTGGTTCCTGCTCTTCGCCCGCACATTTCCCGTCGTCGCCATTCAGGAAATCAAGGAAACTATCCCGATGCCGCGGCTCAAGAAGGGAGGCCATTAATGGCCAGGGCCGTGTCCGGCGTACTCGCCGGCTTTCAGTATATCGACGCCGCCGTGGAAGCGATCAAGGCGCTGCGCGCGCAGGGCCGTACCGACTTCACGGTCTACTCTGCGGCGCCCAATCACGAAATCGAGGAAGCGCTCGGGACCACCTCGAGTCCCGTGCGCCTCTTCACGCTGATCGGCGGGCTCACCGGCTGTGCCGCCGGCTTCGCCATGACCATCTGGATGTCGCTCGACTGGCCGCTGCTCGTCGGCGGCAAGCCGATCGCGGCGATTCCCCCCTACGTCGTCCTCGCCTTCGAGCTCACGATTCTCATCGGTTCGCTGAGCACGGTGGCGGGTCTCCTGATCCTGGCGCTCACTAAGCGGACCACGGGTCTGCCCTACGATCCCTCATTCTCCGATGATCGCATCGGCATCTTCGTGCCGGCGCCGGCGGATCAGTTCCCCGACCTCGAGCGCATGTTCCACGCGGTCGGTGCGGCGGAGGTCCGACATGCCGCGTAACCGAGTCCGGGCCGCCGTGCTCTGCGCCGCGCTGCTCCTCACCGGTTGTCAGACCTGGTACAACGACATTCCGTCGCCGGACGATCTGATGCACATCGTCCCGTGGTTCGACTCCATGATCAAGCAGCGAAACGTTCATCCGTACGAGCGGGCGGACATTCCTCGCAACACCGTGGACGGCACGGTGCCGATTACAGGGAGCGAGGGTGACTGGTTCACGGACTGGTCGACCGGCAATACCGCCACGGCCGATCACCTGACGAATCCGCTGACCGGACGCGGCGCCAGCGCGGCCGGTGATACGCTGTTCCACACATACTGCTCGGTCTGTCACGGACCGGCCGGCGCCGGAGACGGCCTGGTCGGGCGTAAGCTCGGGGCTCCATCGCTGCTCACCGACAAGGCGAAGGCCTATACTGACGGCTATGTCTACAGCATCATCCGGTATGGAAGGGGCATCATGCCTCGGTATGGCGACAAGGTCCGCGGAAGCGCCCGCTGGGAAATCGTGAACTACGTGCGCCAGTTGCAGGCGGCGGGAGGGACGCAGTGATGGCTACCGCCATTCGCGATCGCCTGGTCGCCCGTTCCGTCGCCGCGCGCTACGCTCTCTTCGTCGGGCTCGGCGCGGTCCTGAGTATCGCGGGACTGATCCTCTTCCTCGTCTCCATTTCCGGCGACGGCTCGGATCGGGCCTGGCAGCTGTTCCATGTGAACTGGCTCTATTTCACCGGGCTGACCGGCGGCAGCGTCGCTCTCGTCGCGGTGCAGAAAATCACCAAGGCCAGATGGTCCGGACTGACGATCCGTTTCGCGGAGGCAGTCTCGGCGTTCCTGCCGATTTCTTTCGTGGGATTCCTGCTGATCTTCACGGTCGGCTATCCTCACATCTATCCCGAGATGACCGGGCTCTCGTCAGCCAAGGCGCTCTGGCTTTCACACGACTGGATGTTCTGGCGCCTGTTCATCGGTCTCCTCGTCCTGTACATCGTCGGTTTCCGGCTCATCAAGGCCGATCTCGTTCCCGATCTCTTCGAAATGAAGGGCAGCGTCACGGGGTTTCGCCGAAAGCTGTACGAGTCCTGGACCGCGGACTACGACGGGACTAGCGTCGCGATGGTCCGGCAGAACGAACGAATCTTCGCGCTGGCCCCGACGTTCGTCGTGCTCTACGCGCTGGTCTTCACGCTCGTGGCGTTCGATGGCATCATGGCGCTCCAGCCGCACTGGTTCTCCAACCTGCTGGGCGGCTTCTACTTCATGGGCTCCTTCCTTGGCGCCCACATGCTGCTTGCGCTGCTCATGCTCTACGGACGGAACGAGGTGGGAATTGCCGACCTCGTCTCACCCAAGCAGCGCCATGACTTGGGGAAGCTCTGCTTCGGATTCACCGTGTTCTGGGCCTACTTGATGTGGGCCCAGTTCCTGGTGATCTGGTATGGAAATCTTCCCGAGGAAACCGGCTTCGTCTTCGCCCGGCTCTGGGGCCCGTGGCTCCCCGTCGGACGCGCCGTATTCCTCGGCATGTTCATTATCCCGTTCTTCGGGCTTCTCGGTGTACAGCCGAAGAAGACTCCATTCACGTTCGGGCTCTTCGCCACGATCAGCGTCTGCTCGCTGTGGCTCGAGCGATATCTGCTCGTGCTCCCTTCCGTGACCCATCAAGCCGGCCCCGTCTTCGGGCTCCCCGAGCTGGGGCCGACGCTGCTTCATCTGGGACTGTTCCTTTTCTCATATGCACTCTTTGCGCGGACCTTCCCCATGGTCTCCCCCCGACTGGCCGAGATCACACTCGAGTTCGAGCGTGGACACGCTCATGGGGAGTACGAACATGAGGAGTCGCCCGCGGATTACGTTGGAGCTGCCGCGAGCGAACGACGGCACGGCCCGCGCTGATGCGCTAGAACGACTGGCCGAGGCATGAATACTCGAACGCCCTCCCCGAATCGGGGAGGGCGTTCTGTGTGAGAGCGCCGTTCGTCGGATTAAATAACTCTTCAGTGCCAGCCCCTCACCTGCACCCGGCTCATCAGGGAGTGCAGAACGTTCGATGGCCCGGTCACGACTACCATGCGGTTTCCCTGTCGAAGTGTCAGCGTCGCGTCGGGGCGTGGTGCGATTGAACCACTGGCCAGGGCGTCATCGTTGTTGGAGGTGTCGGTCGTCGGCGTGGAGCGGCCCATCCTCGTCATGAGATCCGAGACCTGCAGCGCCGGACCCTCGATCGTCCGGATGTACTCGCCCGAGGCGAGCTGCTGATCAACTGCCGTAACTTCGTCCTCGGCGTTCCCCCGCTGTACCTGGACCTGCACCACGGGCACCCCGGAAACCAGCGGCACCCGCGTCTTGGCGGTTTCGTTTCCTTCGTCCAGCGGAAGCGTCCGCCAGAGTCCGTCAAGTTCGGGCTTGGTCTGCCATCCGGCCGGATTCAGGGCCGAGACGTCGAGCGAAGCCTGTTCCCGGCCATCGCCAGCTCGAACGTAGGATGTGGTCAGGCCGACTGAGGTATCACGATCCGTCGGGCCGGTAGCCAGCGCCGAACGCTCGCGCGTGGAGCGCCGCGTCCTATAGGGAGTGTGCGACGAGGCGAGTTGAGTCGGCGCACTGGGAGCTGCGGGCGCAGCCGTCAGCGGGATGCCCGACGTCTCGACCGCCGGGGTAATCTGACCCGTGGGCCGCGAAGGCAACGCCGCCATGGTGGCCTGAGGAGCAGGATGGGCGAGCCGATTCCCCTCCCAGCCCATGAAAGCCCCAATCAAGAGGCTGGCGGCCCAGGCCCCGCGAACGAGGACGCGCCGGCGCCGGTCCAGAGCGACAGCGTGGCGGCGGCGAATGATCTCGAATGGAGGCGGAAAGGTCGTGGGTGGGCCGATGCGGGCCAGAAGTGCGGTCGTGCGATCGCGCAGCGCGGCGATCGCGTTCCGGAGATCATGGCAGCGTGCACACCCGGCGAGGTGACTTTCGATCTCGACGCACTGCGTCCTGCTGAGCGCCTGGTCCAGATAGGCGTGGAGCTCCTCTTCAGGAATGTGCCGCATGGCTCTGCTTTTCCTGTCGGTCGTAGGCATCTACCAGGCGGCGTCGCGCCCGGGCGAGAGTCGTTCCGACGGCACCTACGGCCAAGCCGGACTGATGGGCAATCTCCGGATAGCTCATGCCGGCATCCCAGAGTAACAGCACCTCACGGTCCCGCTGAGTAAGGGTTGCGAGCGCCTGCTCGACTTTGACCATCCGCTCGTCCCGCTCAACTGTGTCTTCCGCCGAGGGCTCAGCGGTTGGGAGGCTGACTGGATCGTCTTTGAGCAGGGTGAGATGGCGTTTGCGCCGGACGGCCGCGCGGGCCTCGTCCCGGGCGAGATTGGCGGCCACGGCGAATACCCACGCCCTGGGCTTTTCCGGGCGGTGGGCCATGGCGCGGACAAACACTTCCTGCGCCAAGTCCTGGGCGCGATCCGCATCCCAAACCTTGCGATACAGGAAGCGTACGACCGTCGCGTAGGTCGTCCGGTAGAGTTCTTCGAGTTCGTCGCCCATATGAGCTCCACTACCGGGAGTGGCTGCGGGTTTGCCGGGGTCAGGCTTTCAGGCCTGGGAACCAGGAGCGCCGGCACGGTCCCGGCGCTGGAGGAACTGCTACCCCTTAGACGAGAGACCCCGTCCGCATCGCACACCCACGTGTGCCTACCTGCTTCCGGAAGCTACCGACTTGCCCTGAAAGACGCACCCTGGATGAAGACCCTGCCCGTTTTCCGGCCATTCACTGCACAGGTCTGGCTTGGCGTCTCGACCATCCGGCCGAGAACGGCCATGGAGCGTGCAGGCGCCGCCGGCATCGTTCAGATATCCGCACGCCGAGATCATCTCGACGTCCAGGGAGGTCTCGTTTTCGCGCGAGATTTTGCATAGATAGGGCGATTGGCGGGAGCGAATGAGCGACTCGAGGAGAGCGTCGGCCGGGCTGCAGAGAATCTCGACCTGGAGGTCCCGGCAGCAGGCGGAGCCACGTACATGATCTGCCGTGCGACAAGGCGCGGAAGCACAGGGATTGTCCCCGGCTATGACTGGAAGGAGCCGGTGAGGGAATGCCATCGTCCGCGGAACGATTTCCTGTCCCTCCACAATAGCAAACGAGTCTCCACCCAGGCGCCGCGGCTGCTCACGATTGTCGGACTTGCCGGGCGTCGGGCCGGTGAAGCCATGTGCGCGACAATTCGCCTCGGCGCCATGCTGCCCGAGGTGCCGGCAGCGGACGTGGAGGACACCATCGACGAGCAGATCACCGCGCTCAGCCCGCAACGCTCCGAACGAAATATTCTGGACGTGCCCCAGCAGCCAGGTGGCCTCGTGATCCAGTGAGGCCCCGCCTTCTGACAATGCGCCGATCCGCATCGTCACATCAAGCGAACGGCACTGGGATCCGAGTGATTTGCAGGGGGGTGGTGTGTGCACCCGGACAAGCTATTCGAGCGGTTGCCCGTTACAAGGGCCACTCGCCAATTCGAAAGTCCCGGTGTATACTTGTGAACTGATTCACAAGCATATTTTCCAAGCTTGGAGTCGATCGCTGTTCGCCGGTTTCCGGCTTCGGGCATTTCATTCTCATTCGCTTTTCGGAGGCAGAACTTCAATGCGTGTCATTTCCATGGCGGCGGGCCTCGTCCTGCTGGCAGCAGCCTGCGGTGGCGAGAAAAAGGCAGACGATCAGGCAGCGGCCGCGCCGGCCTCTGCTCCCGCGCAGACCCCGGCGCCTGCTGCAGCCACCGCTGCGACTGGTGCCACGCACGACGTTACCATGAATTTTGACGGCAAGAAGGGCTGGTTTGACCCCGCGACGCTCACCATCAAGGCCAACGACGTCGTGCGTTTTCATAACAAGACCGGCGGCCCCCACAACGTCTCCTTCTGGCCTGACAGCATTCCTTCGGGAGCGGCAACTGCGCTTGACGCGGGGCTCAAGGACAAGATGGGTCCGCTGCAGAGCGCGATGGTCGTTGATCCGGACGGTGTCATTGAAGTCGGTTTCGCGAGTGCTCCCGCTGGCGCCTACAAGTTCTACTGCCTGCCGCACCTGACCTACGGCATGAGGGGCACGATCACGGTTCAGTAGTACGATCTGCTGCCTGCTGATTTTTGAAGGAGCTCACCCCCTGGCGTCGCCGGGGGGTGTTTTTTTATGGGGGTGCCGGATCCACTCTGGCATTGAGCAGGGCGGGGATGCCGAATCCAAGTGCGGCGCCGGTGAGGGCATCGATCGCATAGTGCATCTGGCAATACACCACGCCGACCGCGAGGAGCAGCGTTGGTATTGTCAGCAGCAGGCCAAGGCGGCGAGACCCGGCGAATGCGGCCAGTGTCGCCGCGACCGCGGCCGCCACGTGCGATGAAGGGAAGGCAGCCCCATATGAACTGCCCTGCGCGAGGGTCGCGTACACCAGTCGCGCCATCGGATTCGCAATGAATGCCCCGGATGGACGGGCGAATTCGTAATATGGCCCTGAGACGGGAAAGGCCATGAATACCAGATAGCAGACGATAAACGTCACCATGATCCAAAGCACCGCCCGCCGCATCGCAGGCTGGTTGCCCCGAATCAGAAACCACGCGACGGGGGCCGCGATGATCGGGTAGAACGCGAAATAGGCGCCGTGCAGGATCGTGGACCAGAAGGCACTCGGGGCGCTTCGCCACCAGTCCCGGCTCGGCTGGAATCCGAAGAGCCACTGCTCCCACCGCTGCACAGTCACGTCATGCACGATCGTGCGACCGATGCCATGCAGCAGATCCAGCTCGCCGTAAAGTGCCGGCAGCAGGAGCAAGGGGAACACCTCCCGGAGGCCCAGCCCCAGCGGTCCCATGCTCGGCCGAGCCACGAGCGCGATGAGCACGCCGATGAGCGCGTTGATCGTGAGCACCCACGGCGTTCCCGCAGCACCGAACCCCTGGCTCAGTGAAATCACCGAGACCAGGGCGAGATACGCGAGCAGAATCCACTCGATGGGCCGAAGCTGCGTCCCCCGCGCTTCGCCGAGGACGGCGCTCATAGCCATCCCGCTTCTCGATACCATGCCACCGTTCGGGCCGCACCCGACGCGAGGTCGTTTGCAGCCGACCATCCGGTGTCACGCGTGAGCGCTGCGGGATCTCCCGTCCAGGCATCCTGAAAAAATTCGTTCGCCTTGTCGGCGGTGAGAATTGTCGAGCGCCCCATGAGGCCCGCAAACGAGCCGGTGCACCAGAGTGCCGCCCGCCCGAGTGCGAAAGGGATCGGCACGAGGTGAACGGCACGATCGCGGCCGAGTGCCCGGCCGAGAATCTGGATCATCGCAGCGTTGGTGAGCAGCTCGGAGTGACACGCGTGGTAGACGTGAGCGATCGCAGATGGAGAAGTCGCCCCTGCGATCAAGGCTTCCGCCAGGTCAGGAGCATATACCGCCGACAGTTCCTGACTTCCGTCGCCGAAAATCGGCGCGACGCCGAATCGAGCGGCTTGAAATACTTTCAGCACCTCACGGTCACGGGGGCCATAGACGACGGGGGGCCTGATGATGGTCCACGGGAGGGCAGCACCGCGGACCAGTTCCTCGGCGGCGAGCTTGCTCCGGCCATACTGCGTGACTGGATGCGGCACCGCGTCGGAGCGGAGCGGCTTTCCCCTGACCGCCGGTCCCACCGCGGCAAGCGAAGATACGAGCACGAGCCGGGGCGTGGAGCCGGAAGTTTGAATGGCGCGGAGCAGGCTCGCGGTCCCGTCACAATTCGCACGGAAGAATTCCGCCTCATTCCGCGCGGCAACCAGTCCCGCGACATGAAAGACGACATCCTGACCGGAAACGGCGGTCCGGAGCGCTTCCTCATTCGCGAGGTCGCCACGAATCTGGATTACATCGTGTTGAGTAAGGAGTGCGGCCTTGCCTGGAGAGCGGACCAGCGCGGTAATCGTAGCCCTACGCCGCCCGAGGGCCTCGACCAGATGGGAGCCGACGAACCCCGTCGCCCCGGTTACCAGCGCCTTCATACCGCACGGTCGTACAGCCGATACGTCTTGTAGACGGTGAAATTCATTTTCTCCAGGCCCGCGTTCATCGCGGGATTGTCTTCGAGAATCCAGCCGGCTTCACCCCAGTAGATGCCGTGTTTGGCTGAGGTCGTCCAGATCCAGTGATAGAGCATCGCGTCGATACCCTTGCCACGGTACTCCGGAAGAATGCCCAGCAGCAGGATGCGGCAGCGACGGATGCGCTTCATCTTTAGTGACCAGAGCACGTCGACCACGGCCGGGAAAATCCGACCATTGTGGCGGGCGAAGACTTCGTTGAGGTCCGGGAGCACAATGCCGAACCCGACGATTTTGCCATCCTTCTCGGCGAAGGGCACGAGGTCGGGGATTACCACCGGCTTGAACTGCTTCGCCAGATGGTCGATCTCGTGGTCCGTCATCGGGATGAAGCCCCAGTTCTTCTCCCACGCCTGGTTGTAGATCTCCTTGATGCGGGCGACTTCGCCTTCGAAATCCTGCATGTTCAGCGCCCGGATCGTGATGCCCTGCCGGCGCTGAATGAGTTCGGTCCCGCGAGCAAGGCGTTCGGGAACGGGGATGTACATCGACTCGTAGCCGCCACGGTATACGAGGAGGTCCTTCGCCTTGACGAATCCTGACTGCTCGAGGAGCGTCGAGTAATACGGTGGATTGTGCGGCATCATGAGCGTCGGTGGCGTATCAAACCCGTCTACCAGGACACCGCATTCGTCGTTGGTTGAAAAACTAGCCGGACCACGGAGAGTGTCATGACCGCGGGCGCGTACCCATTCGGTGGCTGTCGCCAGGAGGGCATTGGCCACGTCCTGGTCGAGACCGCATTCGAAGAATCCGAAGAAACCCACTCGATCGCCGTGAGTTTCGTTGTGGAGGCGGTTATCGATCGCCGCAATTCGGCCAATCACTTCGCCATCGCGCTCGGCCAGAAAATATTCGGCGTCCGCATGCTCGAAGAAGGGATTCTTCGTCTTCGAAAGCAGCGCGGCGATGTCCATACGCAACGGCGGGACCCAATGTGGGTCCCGCGCGTGGAGTCTGTAGGGGAAGTCGATGAATTTGGCGAGGTCGCCGCGGCCTTTCACCGGCCGCACGGTGACGGTAGTACTCAAATGACCCCCAGGTCCCGTCCGATCTGGCCGAACTGCTCGAGGCAGAAGTCGATCTGGTCGAAGCTGTGGGTCGCCATGAGACTGGTCCGGAGCCGGCACTGCGACGGCGGAACGGCCGGCGGCGCGACCGGATTCGTGAAGACACCGGCGTCGAAGAGGCGCCGCCACATGATGAACGTCTTCTCGAGCGGACCGATCAGCACGGGGACGATCGGCGTCTCGGTTTCACCGATGTTGAAGCCGAGGGAACGAAATCCTTCGTGGAGCCGGCGAGTGTTCTTCCACAGCTGCTCGCGACGTTCGGGTTCACTCTTGAGAACCTCGAGCGCGGCGATGACACCCGCGGTGTTAGCCGGGGGAAGGGAAGCGGTGAAGATCAGCGGACGGCTATGATGACGGAGATAGTGGATCACGTTCTCGGTTGCGGCAACGAAGCCGCCGATCGAGGCCAGCGACTTGGAAAAGGTGCCGGCAATGATGTCCACTTCATCAGACATGCCGAAATGCGCCGCGGTGCCGTCTCCGTTCGGGCCCAGAACACCGAGCGCGTGCGCGTCGTCGAGGGCCAGGGCGATGCCGTTTTTCCGCGCGATCCGGGTGAGCTCCGGAACGTTTGCGATATCGCCTTCCATGGAGTAGACGCCATCGACCACGATCATGGCGCCGCGCGTACTCCGGTTCCGCTCGATCAGCCGCTCGAGTCCGTCCAGGTCTCCATGATTGAAACGAATGGTTTCCCCATACGACATCTTGGCACCGTCGACGATCGACGCATGGTCGAGCTTGTCGAGATAGACCACCTCTCCACGGCTGACGAGTCCCGAGATGAGGCCCAGATTAGCCGAGTAGCCGGTGGAGAATACGAGGCAATCCTCCTTGCCGAGGAAGTCCGCGATGGAGCGTTCAAGCTCACCGTGGAGATCGAGCGTTCCGTTCAGGAAGCGACTGCCGGTGCAGCCCGAGCCATAGCGATGGAGCGCCTTCGCCGCCGCTTCGAGGACCTTGGGGTGGTGGGTCAGGCCGAGGTAATTGTTCGACCCAAGCATGATTCGCTTCTGGCCTTCAATGACAACGACCGTATCTTCGGATTCGGAAATCGGCTTGAAGTAGGGGTAGAGACCAGCCGCCTGCACCTCGCGCGCCTTCGTGAACTGTCGGCACTTGTCGAAGAGCGCTACGCTCTGGAGCATCTGTGTGTCCACTGGGCCTCGTGCCTGGCTTCGGGGAGTCCTGAGAACGTGAACTAAGCCGTTTCATCTTAACGGCTTGGATGTCTACGCACAAGCGCGAATCGCGGGGGTCTAACGTTCCACGGCAGGCGCAACATTCTGCCTGCGCCGATTGCGAACTCGGGCTAAAATGCTTATCCCGCAGCCAGTTTGGTGACGCTCGTGTGAGCGGGAGCTGCCACGATTCCGACCAGATAACACTCCTCACCAGGGTACGCTGTTGATCCGGATCTGTATCACCTCTCTGCTCCTCGCGACCTGGCTCTGCGTCCCCAAATCCGTGGCGGCCCAGGATTCCTATCCACGGGCCCTTCCGGGTGAATTTGAGGTGCGAGGTCTCGACTTCCGTCCGGATGGGGCGTGGCGGAGGCGGACGGATGCCATTCGCCTCTTTCGCCGTCGGCTGCTCCGGTCCGGCACACTCGCGGCCCTCAATGCCCACGGAGCTAGTGCCACCCGCGTGACTGGCGCCTTCCTGGTCCCCGTTATTCCGATCGCATTCAGCAATGTGCCCGCCGGCTTTCCGGAAACTGCGTATCAGGACGTACTGTTCAACCCTGTGCCGTCGAGTCGACCGTACAGCGTCACGACGTTTTACGCGCAGATGTCGCTTCACAATGTGTCGATTGACGGGCAGGTCCAGCCGTGGGTCACCGCCGACTCGGCGGATTCCTACTACGAGGACGGCTGCAACGGGATCGGGGTGGTGACTCCATGTCCCCATGGTTTCAGCCGGCTCGGCGAATTTCTGCTCGAGGGACTTCGGAAGAACGATACCGGCGCGCTGGACTGGGGGCGCTTCGACAATGACGGGCCGGACGGCCTCCCGAATTCCGGCGATGACGACGGCTTCGTGGACTTCGTGACTTTTCTTCACCCTGATGTGGACGGCGCCTGCAAGACACCGCATCTCTGGGCGCACCGGTATGTCATCAGTTCACTCAATGGCGGGTCGCCATACGTGACGCACAGTCCCAGGCGTGACGCGTCCGGTTCACCAGTTCCCGGCCAGTTCATCAAGGTGCAGGACTACACGCTCCAAAGCGGTCAGGGTGGAGACGATGCCTGCACGGCGGGGCTGATCATGCCGATCGGAACGATCGCACACGAAACCGGCCATGCGTTCGGTTTGCCGGATTTGTATGACACATCACCCGGTGCCGGGCCTCACACGGAGGGAATCGGGGAGTGGGGATTGATGGGCAGCGGGAATTATGCGCTGCCGTACAGTCCATCGCGATTCGAAGCCTGGTCGCTGGCCGAACTCGGGTGGATCTCGATCGATACTTTGCGTGCGAACCAGACGATTCACCTCGCGCCGGTCGCGCTGTCCGACACGGTGCTGTACATCCCAGTCCCGGGGACGAACGAGTTTTTCCTGCTCGAGAACCGCCAGGCTCTCGGCAGCGATTCGGCGCAGATGAACCCGGCGTTCAAACACCCGAAGGGCCCCGGCCTCCTGATCTGGCACATCGATGGCGATCAGGTAAGCGCACACGGTTTCCGTCGAGGCGGCAATACCGTCAATGCCGGTGCCATTCATGGCGTGGCGCTGGTGCAGGCGGACGGGCTCGATCAGCTGGAAATCGCCGGGCTCAAGAACCGGGGAGACGCTGGAGATCCTTTTCCCGGTCGCTCGGGAAACCGTACCTTTTCGCCGACCAGCAACCCGGCGGCTCTCGACAATCGGGGGAACACGGCGGGATTCACCATCGACTCCATCTACGAGGAGAATCCCGGCGGCTCGGTGGTCATCCGGTATTCGGTGATTCCCGCCGGCGTCGTTACGGTCACAGTCGCGCAGGCGACGGCACATCTGCTGGGGACCGCGACACTCGGCGCCGCACAGCTGGGCTACCTTGACGGAATCGGCAACCACAACGGCGGATACGACCTCGGCGACTATCTCGCGTTCCTGCGAGTGATGGGCATTGTGAGCGGGACGGCCGCACTGCCGCCCGGCATCGTTACGAAAAATCCAGTTTCACACCGATGAAAATTCGCGGCAAGCTTCGAATTCTCTTTGGCGTGGCCGCGTTCTGCTGCCTCGCCTGCGGCTCGGAGGACACGAGCGGTCCGGCGCCTGGAGCACTTCGCGTCATGCTGCATACGCCGAACGCAGATGACGGCGCACTGTTGCTTACCGTCAGCGGCGGACCAATCGATACCGTCGAATCGGCGGGCTTTTCGACCTCCGTCGCTCGAATGTCGTCGACATCCTTCCGCGTTCTGATCGCGGGTGACATAGGCAACGGAAACATCCTCACACTCCAAGTGCCCGACCGGCACGCGGTGACGAGCTACGTTGCGACCGTGACTCAGGCGGCCTCCCGCTCGACTTTTCTTCTCCAGAATCCGACGGGCTATAGCCTCCTGGTCCAGCCCTGAGCAGTGGTTTCCCCTGAGGACCGGATGGCTCCCTCGACGGCGTTGACACTTCCCTACCTACTGGTAGATTGCCAACGTGACCGCCGCGCTCTCCACTGCTGACCGGATTCTCGACGTCGCCGAGTCCCTCGTGCGAACGCATGGCTACGGCTACAGCTTTGCCGATATCGCTTCCGAACTCTCGATTCGGAAGGCCAGTATTCACTATCACTTTGCGAGCAAGCAGACTCTTACTCGCGCCGTGACGGCACGCTATCGTGTCGCCTTTGCAGTCCGGACGGCCGAGGTCCATGAGAGCGGACTCGGACCGCTGGCACAGCTGGAAAAGTATTTCGGCTTCTATCGAGATGCCCTGCGGGACGGTGACCGGATGTGCCTGTACGGACTGCTCGCCGCGGACTGCGTCACGGTTCCTGCGGCGGTCCGTGATGAAGTGAATGCTTTTTTCGCGGACCAGGAGCGCTGGCTCGCCCGCCTGTTGACGGCCGGCCGCCGAGACGGAGTATTCAGCTTCGCGGGTTCTGCGAACGTCGAGGCGCTCGCGCTGCTGGCGGGTCTCGAGGGAGGAATGCTCATGGCTCGATCGCGTCGCGACGTGCACGGCTTCACCGCGGTAGTTCAGCGGCTCGTCGCGAATTTGATTCGGTGAACTGGATGAAGTATCGACTCCGGACGACGAAAGGTGGGGCGGCGTGCAAGTGAATCAATCGACAAATCGACGCGCATTCCTCCAGAGCTGCGGCCTGGTCCTGGCAGCGGTCGCTGGAGAGGGGGTTCTCGGGCGGCGCGATCGCCTGTCCGCCGCCGTCCGGCCCTGGTCCGGTTCCGACCCCGACGAGCCTGAGGCCCCGAACGAGATCGTTCAAAAGATTCTCACCGACCGTTTCGGGGACCGGAAGATCGTGCGGGGACACGTGACACTCGAAATGCCGGCGGTGGCCGAGGACGGACGTGTGGTCCCTGTCAGCATCGACACCGACCTGCCGATGACCACCGAAAAGTTCGTGAAGGCCATCTACCTGATCGTCGATCACAACCCGGATCCGCTGGTGTCGGTCTTTCACCTCACGCCGTCGATCGGCGCGGCATCGATCAACACCAGGATCAAGATGAAGCGAACCTGCTGGATCCGCGCGATTGCCGAGACGAATACCGGCGAACTCTGGGCGGGATACACCAAGGTCGAGACCACCTTGAACGGATGCGGGTGAGGAGACCATGACCGAAATCGGAAAAGCCAGAATTGTCGTCCCGGCGCACATTTCGCGCGGCGATG
Source organism: Gemmatimonadota bacterium (assembly GCA_040002695.1). Lineage (GTDB taxonomy): Bacteria > Gemmatimonadota > Gemmatimonadetes > Gemmatimonadales > GWC2-71-9 > JBDUEA01. The sequence goes on from JBDUEA010000027.1 coordinate 21,197, forward strand.
TCGTCCGGATCCAGTCAATCGTGCAGCACCCCATGGATACCGGTTTCTTCCGCGATGCGAACGCAAGCATCATCCCTCCCTACTTCATTCAGGAGGTGACTATCTCATTCGGAGGTGCTGAAATCGCTCGATTCGAGTGGACGTCGGGCATCAGTCGCGATCCGGTGGTGACGTTCATGCTGAGGGCCGATACGGAAGGGCCGCTCACGATGGTATGGAAGGACAACAAGGGCGGCGTGTACCAGAGCTCGGTCGACATCGCCTTTTCGACCACGTGAGCACAGAGCTTACTGCTTCCTCGGGCCGGCGTTGAGCCGGCCCGCGTCGTTGCCGTGCGTGAGGCCGCGAAGAACCTGGTCGACCGCCGCGCTGTTCGTTGCATTGAGCGCGCAGTCGGCAGCGTCGCAAACGGCGGTGATTCCTCCGCGTGCGTTCTCCCTGACGACCGAGCGGACGCGCTACCCGCTTCACCGTCTGGCGGCCGGCGTGTACGCGATCGCAGGTGATACCGGCAAGGGAGCGGAGGGTCGTCCCAACGCCGGGTTCGTCGACTCGAAGGAGGGCGTCGTCGTCATCGGCGGCCTGGCGAGCCCGGCGCAGGGTCGTGCAGTGATCCGCACGCTCCGCTCGGTGACTCAAAGCCCGATTCGCTGGCTCGTGCTCTATGCGCATCATCCCGACATGCAGTTCGGGGCGAGCGCGCTGCGTGACGCGGGGGCTCGTGTCATCGCGCATCCCGACACTCACGTTCTCGCTGCTGAAAGTGGTCCCGACGCGATGGTGGCGGATTGGGACCGGGTGGTCGGCCTGCAGGAGATGATCGGATTTCGGTTCGCCGACACGCCGGACCGGCCAGTCACCGGCTCCGATACCCTTCGCCTGGGCGGGCGCGAGATCGTCATTTTTCATCCGGGAGACGCGCATTCACCGGGTGACCTCATGGTCTGGCTGCCAGGGGAAAGGGTGCTCTTCGCCGGCGATATTCTCGTGGCGGATGGCGTGCCGATGATTGTGGATGGCTCTTCCCCGGCAATGCTGCATGCGCTCGCTCTCATCGATTCGCTGCACCCGGCCGTGATCGTGCCGGGACACGGGGCCATCGCCCGTGATCCAGATGCCCTCGTCGCGGAGACTCGCCGCTATTTCGAGGAGCTTCGAGAGAGTATGCGCGGCGAGGTCGCGGACGGACACTCCATGACGAAGGCGCTCGCGTCGCTCCCTCCCGCCGACGCCGGGCAGCCCGTCACGCTGAATTCGCGCCGGCGGCGGAATGCAGTCAGGGTGTACCTGGAAATGGAGAAGGCCGCCTTGGGCCTGGACTAGCGTTAGTCCCGCGCCTCGATCATCCAATCGCAGCGAGCGAAACGTGACCCATCGTACACGGAATCTGTTATCAGCGGTCGTGACATGCCTGGTGGCCTTGTTGCCGGCGTGCGCCGGACGGAGTCCGGTGGCGGGGAATCGTGTCGCCCCCGTCGAGGGAAGGCCGGGGCTCATCGCGACCGAGGCGCTGGGTGCGCGCGGTGCGCACGCCACGATTCTCGATGTACGGCCTGAGTGGACTGACTATCTGCAGAATCACATCCCGGGCGCCGCGTGGCTCAACATCGAAACGCTGCGCGCGAGTGACCATGGCCTCCCATTCCAGCTTCTGCCCGGAGAAACGTACGCAATGCTGTTCTCGCGGCTCGGCGTGCAGCGGGACCAACCGGTCATCATTTACAGCGCGGGAGAAACGCGCGACATCGATGCCACCTACGTCGCGTGGCTGCTTTCCAGCCTGGGTCAGTCACAGGTTTCTGTGCTGGATGGCGGATTTGCGAAATGGGTATTCGAAGGAAGACGTGTCGATCAGCGCTATCCGGAAGCCCGGGTGCCGGACTTTCCGAATCGTGGTCTTGCAGCTGAAATCGCGACCCTCACCGATGTTCGAGCGGCCACCGAGTCACACAATGTGCTGCTGGTCGACGCGCGAAATCCTCAGCAGTTCGCAGGTGCGGCGGGTGCACAGATTCGGCGCGGCCACATCCCCGGAGCCGTCAATCATCCGTGGACCACCGATCTCGAGAAGCGGGATTTCGCGCTGGTATGGAAAACTCAGGCGGAACTCAAGGCGAGCTATTCGACGCAGGGGATCACTGCCGATCGCGATATCATCGTTTACTGCAACACGGGTACTGAGGCCAGTCACGTCTATTTCGCGTTGCGATATCTCCTCGGCTACCCTAGAGTGAGAATTTACGCCGGGGCGTGGAGCGAATGGGCCGCCCATGACGAGGTGCCGGTGGTGATTGGAGAGAACTAGCCGGTCGGCACCAGCCGCCGTTGCCGCATCGCCAATGCATTATCGGATTGCGATACCGCTCCGCAGTGTCTCTGGGCGAAGCAGGCGACCCTCGTGCATCGTCCATAGTACGGATTCCAGATTTCGGATATCCGCGAACGGACTGTGTTGCAGCAGAACCAGGTCGGCCGTCCGGCCAATGGCAATTATTCCAAGGCGGTTGGCGGCATCTCCGCCCAGGGCGGTAGCGGCATCTCGCGTCGCGGCCTGCAGGGCCGCTCTCGGCGTAAGCCCTATCGAATCGACGAGCAGAGCGAGCTCGGCATCAAGCGAAGCGCGATCTCCCACCGGGCCGTACGCCACATGATCGGTGCCGGCGGTGATCCTGACGCCGCGCCGGATCGCCTGCCGCGTGACTTCCATGCCGAAGCCCGCCGCCGCCCTCGAATAGGCTTCGCTGATCGTCGTCCTGCGCGCGTGCAGACCGTCGAAATGGGCCACGCTCCGCTGAGTCACGTCGAGCGTTGGTTCGAAGAACGTGCCGCGTCGGGCGAGGGAGTCGAGCGCCGCGAGGATTCGTGGATCATGCGCCGATTCCGGTGAAGCCACCCTGGCCGTGGCTGTGAGCAGCGAAGTCCCGCCACGCATTGTATCCCGCTCGCTCGCGGTGAAGAGTTCACCAATCATGCCCGCGGCGTGGACGACACCGTCCTGACCGGCACGGGACTGCTCGGAGATGCTCGCCGGTTGTACCCAGCCATGCCCCCACACGGGCATCCCGACGCGATGAGCAGCCTGCACGAGTCGCGCGACCTGCGTGGAATCGAGGTCCGCATAGAGCTTGAGCCCCGCGGCGCCGACCGCGCGGGCAGCGGCGACGAGCGAATCGGGGTCGTCATCACTGCGATACAGCATCGGCGTCCAGCCGAGGCCCATCATCACCGTCGCCTGCGGTTGCCGGAGAGCTGCGCGTCCATCGGCGGACCGGACGACCTCACGTCGATAGAAAAACCCGAAGCCCGCGACCAGCTGCATCGGATAGACGCGCGGCGCCATCGGCTCGGCCGAGAGGCGGGTTAGCAGGCCGGCCGGATTCGTGCCCATGTCCCGCACTGTCGTGATGCCCCGGGCGAGCAGATCCCGGAGGTCCTCCGTGAACCCCGGGTCGGTCTCTCCGCTGCGCTGAAAGAGCAAATGAACGTGGGTATCGATCAGCCCAGGAATCAGCCACCCTTCGTGGGCGTCGATCACGCGGGTGGTGGTGTGCGGACAGGCTGCCGCGGTTCCGGCACAAACGATTTTGTCGCCTCGGACGAGGACGACGGCGTTGGGGATCGGACCTCGATCCGTGCCATCCCACAGAGTCGCCCCGACGATCGCGATGACCGGTTCCAGCGGTGGCGTCGCGGGCGGCGAAGGCCGTCCACCTGAACAGGCCAGAGCCGTCCCCAGCGCGAGGATGAGGGCCGTCCTACCGGAATCCGAGCTTCTGGCCACAGGGAATTTCACTGATGCGGCTGATATCTGCATGACCTCTCTCGCGCTTACCCCGCGCCTCCATGGGATGGCGGAGCAGACCGCCAACGGGAGCTATACGCCGGTCCGTCCGCCGAGTTCGTGATCAAACGTACGGCACCCGTACCCCGCCGTGAAAGTGTCTCGCCGGCCAGGCTGGACACCCCGGTCAGGAAGGGAGCCTTGACCGTGAGGCTGATCGCTGCCAAGTATGAGCCTTCCCGCCGCCCCAATCGCAAGGATACCCGACCATGATCCAGCTGACGATCAACGGAAAGCCGGCCACGGTGGACGTCGCGCCCGATACGCCGCTGCTCTGGGTGCTGCGGGACACACTCGGCATGACCGGCACGAAGTTCGGCTGCGGAATGGCGCAGTGCGGCGCCTGTACTGTTCACATCGACGGAGCTGCGACGCGCTCTTGCGTGACGCCGGTCGGGTCAGTTTCAGGCAAACAGGTGACGACGGTCGAAGGACTCTCGGTAGACCGGAGCCATGCGCTGCAGCAGGCATGGATCGCCGAACAGGTTCCGCAGTGCGGCTACTGTCAGTCGGGTCAGCTCATGTCCGCGGCCGCTCTGCTCTCGAAAATTCCACATCCGACCGATGCGGATATCGATCGCGAGATGGCCGGCAACATCTGTCGGTGCGGCACCTACCAGCGGATTCGCAAGGCGATTCATCGCGCAGCGGTAGGAGCGTGACATGACCGACACCCTCGATTTCACCCGGCGGAACTTCCTGCGCGCGGGCGCGGCGGTCGGCGCTGGTCTTGTCATCGCCATCCGGACGACCGCTGCACAGCGTCTGCCTGCGAGTCTCGCGCGCGGGCCGGCCACTGCCGCATCACTCTCTCCTAGCGCCTATCTCCAGGTCGGACCCGACGGCGCAGTCTCGGTGTGGGTTTCCAAATCGGAAATGGGCCAGGGAGTCCGCACGGCGCTACCGATGATCGTTGCCGATGAGCTGGACGCGGACTGGTCCACCATTCGGGTCATTCAGGCGGACGTTGACGCCAAGTTCGGCGACATGGCCACCGGAGGGAGCGACAGCGTCCATTCCTTGTGGACTCCACTCCGGAAGGCAGGCGCACAGGCGCGCGCGATGCTGGTGAGTGCCGCCGCGCAGACCTGGGGCGTGCCGGAATCCTCATGCAGAACTGAAAACGGCGCCGTCGTGCACGACGCCTCGGGCCGCAAGGCAGCCTACGCGACACTCGCGGTGCTCGCGGCAACTCTGCCCATTCCTGCCGAACCGGTCCTCAAGAATCCGAAAGAATTTCGGATCATCGGTCACTCGACGCCCAGCCTCGACATCCCTTCCAAGGTCGATGGCACGGCCAAGTATGGAATCGATCTCGTTGTGCCCGGCATGACCTACGCCGTGATCGCGCGGTGCCCGGTATTCGGCGGACGCATGACGGGGTACGACGCCGAGAAAGCCAAAGCGGTTCCTGGAGTACTGCAGGTCGTCGAAGTGCCGACGGGCGTGGCCGTAATTGCCACCGGTACGTGGGCGGCAATCCAGGGAAGTCGTGCGCTCGCCTGTCGCTGGGATCCGGACGCCGCGACGAAGCTCGACAGCGCATCAATCGATCGAATGCTCCGCGCGCGAGGCGAGCAGCCTGGCGCCGTCGCCCGGGACGACGGCGACGCCCTCGGCGCCTATGCGTCCGCTCGGCCGGCTCATCGCATTGACGCGACGTACGATGTTCCATTCCTCGCGCATGCGACCATGGAGCCACTCAATTGCGTGGCCGACGTGCGTGCAGACCGGGCGGAAATCTGGGCGCCGAGCCAGATTCCGGATTGGGCGGCGCGCGAGGTGTCCGCAGCGCTGGGTCTCAAGCCGGAATCCGTGACGATGCACGTCGTGATGATGGGCGGTGGCTTCGGGCGGCGGCTGATCCCGGAGTACGTGGTCGAAGCCGCGCAGGTGTCCCGCGCCGCAGGCGTGCCAGTGAAGGTGATCTGGACGCGCGAAGACGACATGCAGCATGACTGGTATCGACCAATAAGTCATCACCGATTGTCCGCGGTGTTTGACGCCAGGGGAAAGGCGGTCGCGCTTACGCATCGAATCGTGGCGCCATCCATCAACGCATACCGCTGGCCGGGTTCGGTCAGCAACGGGCTGGACAACGACGCGGTCGACGGTGCATTGCAGCTGGCCTACGACATTCCGAACATGCGCGTTGAATACTGCATGCTGGCGAGTGCGGTCCCGGTGAGCTGGTGGCGCTCGGTATACGCCTCGCAGAACGTCTTTGCGTCGGAGGGATTCATCGACGAAATGGCCCACGCGGGGGGACACGATCCGGTCGCGTTCCGTCGCGTGCTTCTTGCCAAACTTCCGCGCAATCGTGCTGTGCTGGATCTGGCCGCCGAAAAGGCCGGTTGGGGAACTCCCCTGGCGCCAGGGCACGGTCGTGGCATCGCGATTCACCATTTCTTCAGCGATACGATCGTGGCGGAAGTGGCGGAGGTCTCGGTCGCAAAGGATGGCGCGCTGCGGGTTCATCGGGTCGTCTGTGCCGTCGACTGTGGACGCGTGGTGAACCCGGACGGAGTCCGGGCGCAAATCGAGGGCGGCGTGGTCTACGGGCTTAGTGCCGCTCTGCATGGCGCAATCACCATAGAAGGTGGCCGCGTGGCGCAGAGCAATTTCCACGATTACCCGGTCCTCCGGATGCCGGAAATGCCGGTCGTGGAGGTGCACATCGTGCCCAGCGAGGAAGCTCCGCTGGGCGTTGGCGAACCGGCCGTTCCCCCAATCGCACCTGCGGTGGCGAACGCGATTTTCGCCGCCACCGGCAAGCGCGTACGCGCCCTGCCCATACGCGTCTAGTCAAGCCTGCCTGCGGATGGGCCGAGCGGTTGCCTCCGGCCTCGGCCCGTCCTAGTGTTGATCGATGGCAATCTTTCCTCAAAGCCGCCCCATGCGGCTCCGCCGTACCGCGGCGATTCGTAACCTTACCCGCGAGACCTCGCTTCATCCCTCCCAGCTGGTCCATCCCCTGTTCATCGTGCACGGGCGCGGAGTAGCGCGTCCGATTCCATCGATGCCCGGACAGACCCAACTCTCGGTGGATGAAATGCTCGATCGCAGAATCGATGCGCTCCGCAATGCCGGGGTGCTGTCGGTGCTGTTGTTTGGGCTGCCCGCGGCGAAAGACGAGACCGGCTCCGAAGGCTATGCGTCCGAGGGCATCGTGCAGCAAGCCATCCGGCGGATCAAGCGTCATCGACCAGATACGCTGGTCGTGACGGACGTGTGCTGCTGTGAGTATACAAGCCACGGTCACTGCGGCATCCTCCGCGACGGAACGTTCGATCAGGATGCGACACGCGCGATCATCGAACGGACCGCCGTGAGTCATGCCGAGGCCGGGGCCGATATCGTCGCACCGAGCGGCATGATCGATGGCGCTGTCGGCGCCATTCGCGGAGCCCTGGACGTCGCCGGCTTTACCGACCGCGCCATTATGGGATACTCGGTCAAGTATGCGAGCGCGTTCTACGGACCCTTCCGCGACGCGGCCGACAGCGCGCCGCAATCGGGCGATCGTCGCCACCACC
>JBDUEA010000028.1:0-28525 GCA_040002695.1 Gemmatimonadota bacterium
GCGCTGGCGCACGGACAAGCGAGCGCAGGATGCCGATACCATCGAGTCCCTGCGGAAACTGCTCACCGGGAACGGAGTCGCGTGACGAGCACTTCACGGACGCGCACCGGCATTTCCGCCTCGGCTCAACCGGTCGCGTCGAGGAACAGTGTCCTCGCCTGGTTCGCGTCTCGGGGCTGGGCCTCCTTCGACTTCCAGCGGGAGACCTGGGACGCGATTGCAGCTGGCGAGAGCGGCCTCGTTCACGCCCCCACGGGTACCGGGAAGACCTATGCGGTGTGGATGGGTGCTCTCCTCGAGGCTCCGCCAGCTGAATCGAAAGCCTCCCCGCCGCTCCGCATCCTGTGGCTAACGCCGCTTCGCGCACTCGCCTCGGATACCGAGGCCGCGCTCATGGCACCGATCCGGGATCTCGACCTTGGCTGGACGGTCGAGACGCGCACCAGTGATACAGGCACCCGCACCCGCAATCGACAGCGCACCCGGCTCCCCACCACGCTCATCACGACTCCGGAGAGTCTATCGCTTCTGCTTTCACGGCCGGATGCGCGGGAGCGCTTCGAGCATCTGTCGCTCGTGGTCGTGGACGAGTGGCATGAGCTGATGGCCTCGAAGCGCGGAGTGCAAACCGAACTGGCGCTCGCGCGGCTCCGCAGCTGGTGTCCCGCGCTTCGGACCTGGGGGCTCTCAGCGACGATCGGCAATCTCGACGTGGCCATGGAAACTCTGCTCGGAGTACAGGATGACGGCTCCCCGCGCGCAGGCCGGCTGATACGCGGGATCATCCCTAAATCGATCGAGATCGATGCGATCATTCCTTCCCGTATCGAGCGATTCCCCTGGGCCGGACAGATCGGCACGGGCCTGGTGCCCGAAGTCATCCGGATCGTCGAGAGCGCCGCAAGCACGCTGATCTTCACCAACACCCGCGCGACCGCCGAGCTCTGGTACCAGGCGCTGCTGGCCGCGCGGCCGGACTGGGCCGGTACCATCGCGCTGCATCATGGAAGTCTCGACCGGAAGACTCGCGAATGGGTGGAGGATGGACTCCGGCGCGGATCGCTCAGGTGCGTCGTCTGCACTTCCACCCTCGACCTCGGCGTCGATTTCTCACCGGTCGATCGCGTTCTTCAGGTCGGCAGCCCGAAAGGCGTCGCCCGCCTCATCCAGCGTGCGGGGCGGAGCGGACACCGGCCGGGCGAGGTCAGCCGGGTGACCTGTGTGCCGACAAACGCACTCGAGCTCGTGGACATCGCCGCGGCGCGTGCGGCACTGGTCGAAGGAGTCATTGAGAGCAGGCTGCCGGTCGAGCGTCCACTCGATCTGCTCGCCCAGCATGTGGTCACCGTCGCGCTGGGTGGCGGGTTCCGACCGGAGGAGCTGCTCCATGAGGTGCGGACCACGCGCGCCTACCGAGACCTTATCGATGCGGAATGGACCTGGGTGCTCGACTTCGTGCGTCGCGGAGGCCAGGCGCTCGGCGCCTATCCCGAATATGCCAAAGTCTCCATCGATAGTGAGGGACGTTACTCAGTCACTAATCGGCAGGTGGCGCTCCGGCATCGGCTTTCCATCGGCACCATCGTGAGCGAAGGATCGCTCAACGTGCGTTTCCTGCGGGGCGGGCGCATCGGAACAGTCGAGGAGTCGTTCATCGCCCGATTGAGGCCGGGAGATCGGTTCGTGCTCGGCGGGCGGGCCCTGGTCTTCGTCCGCCTGCGCGACATGACCGCATGGGTGAGGCTGGCACCCTCATTCAGAGGCGCGGTGCCCCACTGGTCCGGCGTGCGGGTGCCAATCTCCGCGACGCTGGCGCGAGCGGTGCGAGGCCAGCTCGCAGCGGCCGAGCGAGGAGTTTACTCGAGCCCGGAGATGGTCGCAGTGCGCCCGATCCTCGAGCTCCAGGCCGCGTGGTCGTCACTCCCGATGGAAGGTCGACTGGTCATTGAGCGGGTCCGGACCCGGGACGGGCACCACCTCTTCGTCTACCCGGTGGAAGGAAGACTCGTACACGAAGGGATGGCCGCGCTGTTCGCATACCGACTGGCGCGGCGGCTCCCGATTTCTTTTACCCTGGCAGCGAACGACTACGGTTTCGAGCTGCTGTCATCCGACCCTGCGCCGCTCGAGGACGCGATCGCCGAAGGACTCGTCGCGCCGGACAATCTGCTGGATGACCTGACGGCGAGTCTCAACGCCGCGGAACTCGCCCGCCGGCAATTCCGGGAGATCGCGCGAGTGGCCGGGCTGATCTTTCAGGGTTATCCCGGAAGCAACAAGAGCGTGCGCCAGGTGCAGGCATCGAGCGGGCTGCTCTTCGATGTCTTCACCCAGTACGATCCCGGCAATCTTCTGCTGAGTCAGGCTCGGCGCGAAGTGCTCGAGCGGCAGCTCGAGGAAAGCAGGCTCGGTCGCGCGATGACGCGTCTCGCGCGAGGAACCGTAGTCGTCCGCGATCTCGAACGGCCCACACCCTTCGCCTTCCCGCTGATCGTCGATCGCGCGCGCGTGCAGCTGAGCTCCGAGAAACTCGCCGACCGCATCAAACGAATGCAGCTTCCACTCGAGCGGGCGGCAGGGCGCACGTTTGCGGCATCACGCACGCTCCGGAGCAGCAGCGCGTGACCGAGCCTGGCTCCTCCCTCTCGGTGACGCTGGCTGGTGAAATCATGGTACCCCTTGCAGAGCGCGCGCTCTGGTGGCCGAGAGGAGAGGCGCTGTTCGTCGCCGACCTTCATTGGGGGAAAGCGGCCACCTTCCGTTCGGTCGGGGTTCCGCTGCCGAGAGGCACTACATCGTTCGATCTCGGCCGCCTCGATGGCGCGCTCGAGCGCACCGGCGCGTCGCGCCTGATCATACTGGGAGATCTCTTCCACGCGCGTGCGGGGAGGATTGCGGAGCCGACGCTCGCCGCGGTTCGAGACTGGCGCGCCCGGCGGGCTCACCTGGACATTCTGCTCATTCGCGGCAATCACGATCGACACGCCGGCGATCCGCCGAATGATCTGGCCATCAGCTGCATGGACGCGCCGGTGGCGTTCGGTCCGTTTGTGCTCGCGCACCATCCCGTCGTCTCCGTGGACGGTTACACGCTCGCGGGACATTTGCATCCGGCGATCGCGCTGGTGGGCTCGGGGAGACGACGCGAGCGCCTGCCCTGTTTTCATCTGGGGGACCAGATCGGGGTGCTCCCGGCGTTCGGCAGTTTCACCGGCACCGCGCTGGTCCGTCCGGGCGCCGGAGACCGGATCTTCGTGATCGCGGATGATCAAGTCGCGGAAATCAGCGTTCCGCCAAGCTTCGAGCGCTGAGGGGAGGCGTGAAAAAGGCCCCGGTGATGCGCACCGGGGCCCAGATCTTTCAGCGACGACCGATAATTACGGCGTCTTGGTACTGTCCGTCTTGGTCGACGTGGAGTCCGTAGGGTGGCTCATCGAAGGGCTGGTGCAGTTCGAACGCGAGCTCACCTGAGTGGAATCCCGCATGGCCGTGGTGTCATGCGTGGCCGCGGAATCGCACAGCACGGCCGTTGGGGTCGTGGTGGTGGTCGTGGTAGTCGTGGTTGAAGGTTTGCTTTGATTGCCCGTGGTGCTCGTGGGCATCGTATCGCGCTTGGCGCTCATCGTCGTGTCGCGGCGCATGGCGCTGGTATCGCGATTCATGGTGCTTTCCGGACGATACGTGCCACCTTGGGTCGTGGTCGTCTCGTCAGCTCGGTTATGACACCCCGCTGCGACGAGAGCCGCGGCCAGAATCAGAGCCTTTTTCATTCGTACTCCTTGAGTTGCTGGGTTTGCGGACCAGCGGGGCTCGTCCCCACCTTCGTGCCGGTGGCCCTCCACCCCAGCCCGCTTTCATCTGCCTCTGCCGGCGACCGCGCGTCCGGCCAACCGGGCCTTGCCAGTGGTTCTACCCGCAATGCCAGCGAAGGATCGGTCCCAGTTTGTTCCTTTCATCTATGTGCACCGCCTTCCGCACCCGCCTCGCGGTGCCAATCGGGCCCCTCCGGGGTAAAAATGCGTCTATCGAGCCTCCGCACCATGCTGATACCACCACTGCGGACAATTCCTTCCTGCGCGGGCAGTTGAACCCGCGGTTGCCGGCCCATGCCGGAATAAACTGGAGGCCCCCATGGCCATTGACGAGACGAGAGCCCCGGATGCCGCAGCGAGCGGACCCACCTGGAGTTCACCCGGAGATCCGCGCGGGCCGGCAAGCTACGAAGCCCAGAATACATCCAGCGAATCGCACCGACCGGATACGCCGGCGAGCCCGCATACCTATGCCCCCGGCGCGGGTGAAAGTGCGACGGGTGGCGCGGGTACGACTTTTCAGGAGGGGAAGGGTCGAGTAATCGGACAGATGGACAGCGTCGCGCGAGCGTTCCGGGAGACTGCGGAACGTCTCCAGGGAGAGGACCAGGGCGACCTGGCCCGCTACACCGAGAGATTGAGTGAGCGCGTCGAGCAGGTGTCGGGCTATCTCCGCGAGAAGAACATCGGCGCCCTGCTCGATGATCTCGAAGGCCTGGCTCACCGCCGGCCGGAGGTGTTCCTCGGCACCGCATTCGCATTGGGACTGCTCGGAGCCCGGTTCCTCAAGAGCTCCGATCGGAGGCAGGAGGGGGTGCATGCTAGCTCATAAAGAGTTCGCGGCCATCGATGAGTCCCGTTCCATGGGCGACATTCTCGGCGACCTGTCACGCGATGCGACGCACCTCTTCAGACAGGAGATCGCGCTTCTGCGGGCCGAACTTGCCGAGAGCGCGACCAAGTCGAGCCGGGATATTGCGAGCATCGTGAGCGGTGGTCTGGTGGCGTTCACCGGCGCACTCGCGATCACCGCCGCAGTCATCCTCATGCTCATCCATATCGGCGTCGCCCCCTGGCTCGCCGCGCTTCTGGTGGGCGCACTTCTGGTGCTCGTCGGCATCGGCATGGCGCGCGGAGGAATGGCCAGAGTCAAACGCATCGATTTCGCACCGCACCGCACGATCGCTACGCTGCAGGACGGTTCGCGCTGGGCGAAGGAGCCGCCGCGATGACCTCGAGCCCGGACTCTGCGGCACCATGGATCGGCATTACGGACACGATGGAAACCGTGCGTCCCGATGGTTCTCACGAACCGACGCCGGCCCAGATCGAAGAAGACATTCGCCGGACCCGGGATCGCATCAGCCGAGAGGTCGAAGCAATCGGTGAGCGCCTGAGTCCCCAATATCTCAAGGAACGAGCGCAGGAGGCGGTCATGGAGAAGGTGAGAGGCGTCGCGAGCGACGCGGGGGAGCGCGCGCGTCAGGCCGGCTCGAGCGCCGTTCAGTTCGTGCGGGACCACCCGGTATCATCCGCGCTGATCAGCGTCGGCATCGCCTGGATGTTGCTGGAGAACAGCGGCCGCGGCTCGAAGAGTGGAGCACCAGCGACGGAGACTGGTCCCGACGGGCTCGCAGCGGCCGGCAACACCGCCGTTGGCGGAAAGATCAGTGACGCGGTGTCCGGAGCGATCGGACGGGTGAGCGAACCGGTCAGCGACTTCGCCGGCGCCGCCAGGGAAAAGGCGGCTGAGTTCTCGAACCAGGCCACGGACACCGCGAGTGGCCTGGCGGATCGCGCCCATGATCAGACCTCGGCAGTGGCGGATGAGACTCGAACGCGTGCGCACCCGGTGGAGCACTCGGCCCGCAGCACCTTCGAGCGCAATCCACTTGCCGTAGGCGCGGTGGCGCTCGCGGCAGGTGCACTGATCGGCTTTCTCCTTCCGCGGACCGGCCAGGAGGACCGCCTCATGGGCACGACGCGTGATCGCATCATCGACCGGGCGATGGAAAAAGCCACGGCCGCGAGAGAGGTGGCCGTGAAGACCGCGCAACGCGTCGGCCAGACCGCAAAGGACGAAGCCGCCCACCTCCATGCGGACGATCTCCGCGCCGATTTCAGGTCGGCCGCCGAGGCGATGAAGTCCTCCGCGGAACGCGTGCTGCATGATGCCAGGGAAACGGCCCGGCAGGAAGCGGCGCGGCAGAACCTGCTGAGCTGATCCATGAGAAGGAGGACCTTGCCGCGAGCTTGTGATGCTCGCGGTGGAGTTCTCCTCCCTCACCCTCGTCGTCCGGGCTTTCCGTCTCCATATCTCTCCCCTACACTTCCGCCGTGTCCGACATTTTCGCCGCCCGTTCACAGATGGCGATGTCCCTCGGATTCCACATCATCTTCGCGGTGATCGGAATCGGAATGCCCGTGCTCATGGTCATCGCCGAGCGGCGGTGGCATACCACGGGAGAACGGGTATATCTGGAGCTCGCGCGGCGCTGGGCCAAGGGCACCGCGATCCTTTTTGCCGTGGGGGCAGTCTCGGGGACGGTGCTCTCGTTCGAGCTGGGCCTGCTCTGGCCCGAGTTCATGCGCTTTTCAGGCGCCATCATTGGGATGCCGTTCTCACTCGAAGGCTTCGCTTTTTTCACCGAGGCCATCTTCCTCGGCATCTACCTCTACGGATGGGACCGTATTTCCCGTCGCGCCCATCTCGTTTCCGGCATCCTCGTCGCGATCAGCGGCGGAATCTCCGGCATCTTCGTGGTCATCGCGAATGCGTGGATGAACGCGCCGACCGGCTTCCGGATTGTCGACGGTCACATCACGGATGTCGATCCGGTTGCCGGAATGCTCAATCCGGCATCCCTCGAGCAGGCGCTTCACATGACGCTCGCCGCTTACGCGGCCACCGGATTCGCCGTCGCGGGAGTGCACGCATTCCTGCTGCTCTTCGACCGGCAGAACGCCTTTCATCGCCGCGCGCTCCTCATCGGGCTCGCACTCGGCGCCCCGGCGGCGCTGGCGCAGCCGATCAGTGGTGATCTCAGCGGCCGGTCGATCGCCGTGCGTCAGCCCGCGAAGCTCGCGGCAGCCGAGGCGCTCTTCCATTCCGGCACCGAGGCACCGCTCACGGTGGGCGGCTGGCCCGACATGCAGAACATGCGGACCCGCTGGGGGATCGAAATACCGGGCGGCCTCTCGTTGCTCGCCTTTCACGATCTCCACGCCCGCGTCACGGGCCTGGACTCGATTCCCCGCGATCAGTGGCCGCACGTCCCGACCATGCACATCGCCTTTCAAGTCATGGTCGGACTCGGTACCTACCTGGCATTGCTCGCACTCTGGGTGGTCGTGGCAGCGCTCAGGGGCCGCGATCTGGCCGGGAATCGGCTGTTGCTGATTGCCGTCGCCGTCAGTGCGCCTCTGGGATTCATCGCCATTGAAGCGGGATGGACGGTGACGGAAGTTGGGCGTCAGCCCTGGATCATCTACGGAGTCATGCGAACTGCGGACGCCGTGACTCCGATGCCCGGTTTGGTCGTGCCGTTCACGATCTTCACGTTGCTGTACTGCTTTCTCGGTGCCGTCGTCCTCTGGCTGCTGTACTCGCAGATCGTCCGGAGTCCCGGGGCCCAGGAGTGGAGCCGGACCTACTCGCCGTTCCGGCAGCCAGCCTGAGCCCGGAAACTTGCAGCTGACGTGTCACACGGAGCGCGGTCTCATGCCTGACCCTGGAATCAAATGCCGTTCGGCCTGACTCCCGGCGATCTCGTCGCCGGCCTGCTGCTGGTGGCACTCACCGCCTACGCATTGCTCGCGGGCGCGGACTTCGGCGGCGGGGTCTGGGATATGCTCGCCACCGGGCCCCGGAAGGTGGCCCAGCGCGCCCTGATCGCGGAGGCGATCTCCCCGGTCTGGGAAGCCAATCATGTCTGGCTGATCCTGGCGGTCGTGATCCTCTTCACCTGTTTTCCGCCGGCCTACGCCCACCTGAGCATCGCGCTGCACATTCCGCTCGTGCTGATGCTCATCGGCATCGTGCTGCGGGGAACCGCATTCACCTTCCGCAGCTACGACAGCCAGCACCACCAGGCGCAACGGCGGTGGGGACGCATTTTCGCGAGCGCGAGCGTCGTAACGCCCCTGATTCTCGGTATCGCGATCGGCGCCGTGGCCTCGGGCCGGATCGGCGGACCGCCCTCGGGAACGTTCATACAGGCCTACGTGCTGCGCTGGTTCAATCCGTTCTGCCTGAGCGTCGGCTGCTTCGCACTCGCTCTCTTCGCGTTTCTCGCCGCCACCTACCTGACCGTCGAGGCGAAGACCGCCGAGCTTCGAGATGACTTCCGGGTTCGTGCGCTGTGGGCAGGAGCCGCCGTCTTCGCCACCGCACTCGTGACACTTGTCCTCGCGCTCCGGTTCGCGCCACTGGTCGGCGAAGGATTGATGCGCTCGCCGCGCGCCGTTCCCATCCACCTCCTCACCGGCGCCGCCGCCGTCACCGCGCTCGCGGCGCTCTGGCGGCGCCACTGGCGCATCGCGCGACTCGCCGCGGCCGCTCAGGTCACGCTGATTCTCTGGGGCTGGGCCTTCTCGCAGTATCCCTATCTGGTTCCGCCGACGATCACCGTGCAGAACTCGGTTGCCCCTCCCGTCACCATTCGGATCGTGCTGATTGCGCTCGCGGTGGGTGCGGTCGTGCTCGTGCCTTCCCTTGTCTACCTGATGAAGGTCTTCAAAGGCGCCCACGCGGAGTAGCATGGCGCCGCCACGCGCGACGAATGTCGCGGCGCCGAAAATGACGAAGGCCCCGCCGATTCGCGGGGCCTTCGTTCCATAATCGTGCCGCGTGCAATCGCGCGTCAGTTCACCCCGCCCATCAGCGCCCGCATCGGACGCACCAGCAGCGCCATGATCACCGCCGCCACGAGACAGACCGCGGCGGTCGCGCCGAAGAGGGTCGTGAGCGGCACACTGCTGATGAACCCCGCCGACCACCCCGCCAGTTTGTTTCCCACCGAGTTCGACAGGAAGAAGACGCCCATCATGAGGCCCACAATGCGCACCGGCGAGAGCTTGGTCACCGCCGACAGGCCGACCGGACTCAGGCAGAGCTCACCGAGTTCCTCGATGAAATACGCCGCCACCAGCCAGAGCGGACTGATCCGCATGCCAGAGCCATTCTGCGCCTGCGCCCCTGCGGGCACCAGCAGCAGGAAGGCGAGTCCTGCGAAGAAGAGAGCAATCGCGAACTTCGCCGGACTCGATGGTTGCCTGGAGCCCAGCCTGATCCAGAGCCAGGCGAACACCGGCGAGAGGATGATGACGAATCCTGCCTGCACGCTCACGTACCACGAGGAAGGAAACGCAAAGCCGAACATCCGGTTGTCGGCATAGCGATCGGCAAAGAGGTTGAGCGTCGACCCCGCCTGCTCATACGCACCCCAGAAGAGGCCCGCGAATACGAAGAGCACCAGGATCGCGCCGATGCGCAGCCACTCTTCCCGGGTGAACTTCGCCGTGGCAACTGCGCTGAGAGTGCCATCGGCATTCCTTGTCTTCGGCTGGGCCGCCAGCCGCGCGATGGCCGGCTCGAGTCGGCGCTTGCCGAGGATGTATTGCACCAGGCCGAGCGCCATGCCAACGCCGGCACAGGCGAATCCCGCATGCCAGTCCACCTTCTGGGCCAGATAGCCCGCGATGATCGGGCCGAGAAAGGCGCCAAGGTTGATGCCCATGTAGAAGAGCGAGAAACCCGCATCCCGTCGCTCGTCCCCCTTCGCGTACAGATTGCCCACGAGCGTGCTCACATTGGGCTTGAGCAGCCCGGTCCCGATGACGATGAGCGCGAGCCCGGTGTAGAACATGGCCATCGAGTGAAAGGCGAGACTGAAGTGCCCGAGCGTGATCAGCGCGCCACCCGCAAGGACGCTACGGTACTGACCCAGGAACCGGTCGGCGACGATGCCGCCGAAAATCGCCATCGCCCATACGCTCCCGGTGTAGGTGCCATAGATCGACGCGCCCTTGGTGTCCGGAAAGCCGAGGCCGCCGGCGGCCACCGGTGCGGTCATGTAGAGGATGAGAAAGGCGCGCATGCCGTAATAGCTGAAGCGCTCCCACATCTCCGTGAAAAAGAGCGTGGAAAGCCCGCGAGGGTGACCGAAGAATCCATGATCCGGCTGGTCCAGCGGGTCGATCGTGGGGGTTGTCAAGGTTTGCTCCCGATGGGGATGATGCGATTGCAGGCGGAACGCCGAACCACCCGTCTCATTTCTTCCGCTTACGCATGATGTCCTCGAGGACGACGCGATCGATCTTGCCGTCCATCCGGACCCGCACGTCGTAATTCTCCCAGTACATGAAATCCCTGAGCGCCGCGAGAAAGACCGGATTCGCCGAACCCTGGGGCGCGCTCAGCCATTTCTGCGGCTGGTTCGCGGGCTCCGCGAGCAGGATGGGCTCGAGCTGGTGCAGGATCGCCGGCGTGATCGGCATCAGGTCCGCTATCTCGCTGGGAAAGAAATGCAGCTTGTGCAGTGCGAGCAGGCGCTCGAGCTCGGTGATCGGATTGGGCGCGTCATAAACCCGGATATCGATGAACCGGTCGTTCGCGCCGAGGTAGCCGCCATTCTTGCGGACGACGAGCAGCGCCGCCGACTGCATTCCGCGCTTGTCTCCACCGCCCGCCTGTCCCGCCTTGAGCGCCGTCATCAGCCGGTCCGCCAGCGGCCCCGTCGAATGTTCGAACGCTTCGGCGAGATTCTTCACGGTCTGATCCGACACCATGATGTTCGCCTGCGTGGTATAGCCGTGGCCGACGATGACTTCCCCTTTGCCGCCGAGCCGGCCACCTGGCAGCCCCGAGGTACCGACCCGGCCACCTGACCAGTCGAATGTGCGGGTGCCGCTGAAGCTGGCGGAATTGCCGTGTGCGTCGATCATGCCGACCTGACGATCCTGAAGCATGGTGTCGGTCCGCATGACGATGCGAAGCGCCTCCTCCGCGGTGGCGCCCTGCGCGATGAGGTCGAGACCTTTCTCGCCATAGGCGGTGTTGCCGAGACTCTGGGTGGCCACGGCTCCGACTCCCGCTCGAGCCCAGGGCACGATTCCGCCAACATTGGGAAACTTGGACTGCACGGCCACGCCAAGGTCGCCGGTGACGGAGTCCCAGGCGACGATGCTGTAGGTATGCGCGAGTTTCTGAAAGTGGGCGGGCGGTGTGATGGGCTGCTGGACGGCGGTGAGCGGGGAGCGGCTGGCGGTCAACAGGAGCAGTACGAGGAGACCAGTGCGCATGGGCAATTCCGCTCCGCAAGAGTCGTAGGGCCGTTTATTTGAGGATTTCGCTTCCCGAGCTCTTCTCCCTCACTCCTCACTCCTCACATTCACCATCACTTCTCCTTCTTCCCCATCTTCTTCTTCAAGTGCTCCAGCTGCGCATCCGCCGCAGCCTCGTGCATCGCACGGTCCATGCGGTTCCGGAGCAACGCATCCTCGACGTCGGTCTCGGGCCTGGCGCCGCCCGCTGCCTGGAGGTCACGCCACGCCGCCTCCTGTTCCGGCCGGACGCCATTCACCGTCCCCTGCTTCGCAGCGCGAAACTGGGCGTTCATCTCTCCGAGTTCGCGTTCCGCCATCGAAAGCTCGTCACGCTGCACGGCGATCTTCCGCCCGAGTACCTCGCTCCGCGCTCGATGCCTCTCCGCGAAACGCTCGGCGATCTGCACCGTCTCCGCGTCAGGAATGGCCGCGGCGAGCCGGCCACGGCGTTCGGCATCCTCGAGCTGCTTCCGTTCGAGTTCGAGCTCGCGCTCACTCGCGGCCAGCGCGTCCCGCATCACACCGACAGCGACCTTGGCCTCGAGCAGCGCTGCCTGCAGGCCCGAAGCAAAGCCACGGGCATCCGCGGCCGGGGTATGGTCGGCCATGAGACGGTCGAGCCTGGCGCGAAGGCTTTCAAACACGCTCAGGATTTCCGGATGGTCTTGGCGTAAAATGGAGTGAAGACGCGATCGACTTTACTCGAGCGACACTCGGGACAGGTCACACGGACGCGCCCATGCTCATTCAGGCTTTCCGTGCGGCTGAAACTGTTGGAACAGGTGCGACAGAGATATTCGTACGTTGCCATAACCACTCCGAAATGGACAGTGGCGAATGGTACGGAACCGACCGGGGGTGCGTCAAGGAACGCCGCTCCCCTACGATCCGTCCTGCACCGCGCTACCTTTCCGTCCGGATCCGTCACCCTCACTCGAGCCTCCGATGACTCGCTACTTCCCCTTCGCCTTAGCGTTCCTCGCTCTCGCCTGCGGCAAGCCATCGGGCGATGCCGCATGCGGCTTTCAGTCCGTGGCCGGCGCGGGAATACTCATCAATCAATTCGCGGTTCAGGGACAGACGTTGGGAACTCCCCCGACGACGCTCCCCGGAAAACTGGTGGTGCGGCTCGTGGCCGGTCCAGCCTATCCTGCCTTTTCCGGCAAGGTCGGCTCGGACTGGGTCATCGGCATGGAGGGGAAGCTGCCGGAGAATGTTCGGCCAGGATCCGGCGTCCTCGTGATGGACACCACGGGCAAGGCTCGCGGCGTAATGCTCTACGAGAGTGATCCCGTCGCCGGCGCTCCGAAAATCGGAACCGTGGCCATCGGCTCGGTCACGGTGCCCATGATCGGCATTCAACTCGATCCCGCCCGTTTCGAAGATGCCCGGTGTCCGTACTTTCCGGACTCTCTCCTCAAATGAGGGCACCCTCGATCGCAGTGACTGGCGTCTCGCGTCAGGTCGATGGCGCCGAACGGACCGGAGTGAATGCCGCCTACGTGAAGGCCGTCGTTCGAGCCGGCGGGATTCCGCTGATACTCTCGCCGCTGCTCGACTCCCGGAATATTGCGCTGGCCCTCGAGGGGATCGCGGGACTCGTGCTTACGGGAGGCGAGGATGTCGATCCTGTAACATACAAGGCAGCGGCATCCCCCCGGCTGGGCACGGTCGATCCACGGCGCGATGCGCTCGAGTTCGCCGCGCTCGATGCCGCGCTCGGACTCGGACTGCCAGTGCTCGGAATCTGTCGGGGGATACAGGTGATCAACATCCGCCTCGGCGGCACACTCTGGCAGGACCTGCCGTCGGAGTTTTCCGGGGCAATCAACCATGATCCGCGCGGCGCGCGTGCCGAACGCACCCATGCGATCCGGGTTGCACCTGGCAGTCTGCTCGCCGACGCGCTGGGGACGACCGGCTTTTCCGCGAATTCATTCCATCACCAGGGAATCCAAAACCTGGCTCCGGGACTGGTCGCTTCGGCCTGGGCGGAGGATGGACTGATAGAAGGGGTCGAACGGAGCCGAGAGCTGCCCTGGCTCGTAGCGGTACAGTGGCATCCGGAGGAATTTCACGACATCCAGGATGCGTCGCCGGAACATTCACTCTTCCGCAGTTTCGTTTCCGAAGCCGCGAAGGGGCGCGTCGCCGCGCGCATCGAGGCTTGAAGGAGCCGCATGCGCGCTAGTGCACGCCGCCGGGGAAAAGCCGCTCGCTCACCCCGTTCAGCGCGCCGCGGACCGTCTCGAATCGCTCGGCGGCGACGCGGAACACGCCATCAAGGTGGTAGTGATCGGCCAGCACATGATCCGAAGCCATGCCATACCCTCGCCGGCCGAGTGCTTCATAGTATGAGAGGTCCGGTCCTGCTTTTCTGAGACGACGCGCCGCGATATAATCGGGAAACAAACCCGCCAGCCACAATGCATAGTTGCCGAGGTGCACCATCACCTTGAATCGGCGTGGATCACCGCTGGCCTCGAGATCGACGAGTATATCAAGCATGTATCCATGACGTTGATCGTCGTTCCAGTCCACGCGCCACGCGCGATCCCGCCGGCCGAACTCCAGCAGCAGCGAGGCGAGGTAGTCGGAGAGATCGCGATCGTTGACGCCATCCTTGAGAAGTGCGTGCCGCACGAGCGCGTAGAAGAACAGCACCTCGGATGGCACCAGCATGGTACGCACCGCGAGGAGCCGTTCCAGGAGTTCCGGTGCATCGAGCAGGACGTCCGGACCTTCCTCCGCGAGCCGCCGCTCCAGCCGAGCGCGTGTCGAGGCCGAACCGCGGCTGAGGAGCAACACCATCAGCTCGAGGTCCTTTGCCTGCAGCCTGCCACGCGTATTCGCGAGAATCATGACGACCTCTCCCCGGGATGAGTCCGGCGCGACGCCCGGTCAGAGACCGCCGTCGCGCATTGATGCACTCGCCCGCCTAGGACGCGACCTCGTCGGCACGCTGCGTCCTCCTTCAGTCATCGACCGCGTGCGCGAGCACCTTGAGGCAATCTTCGCGCCGTCCGACGTCGCGATCGCGCTCGTGTCGCCCGACGACGCGGGATTGGAGATAGTACACCAGCGCGGCACTCCTGAACCGGACGCCCTCGCGCACTTCGCGCGCGCGATGTCCGAGGGATCAGCACTCGTCCATGACGAGTGCTCGGTCTTGCTGCTCGCGGCGATTCCCGCGCGACGCGGCCCCGCCGGGGCGATGCTGTTGCGCGCTGCCCGCTACGATGCCGCGGACCTCCCGCACCTGGAGGCCGTCGCTGCCCTCGCCGGGGTGGCGCTCGAAAGTGCGCGCCTCATCGAGGGAGTCGACCGGAGTCAGCGTTCGTGGGACGAAACGGTCGATGCGATCTCGCTTGCGCTCTGCATTCTCGAACCGAACGGACGCCTTCGCCGCGCGAACCGCGCCTTTGCGTCGCTCATCGGCGTACCGTCCACCTCGATCGTCGGCCGCCCATGGCTGGAGCTGTTGCCTCCGGGCTGGGCCGATGGAATCAGTACTGCGCTGTCACAAGCGGCGGCGACTCATGTCGCCAGTCGCGAGATCGATCTGCGGGCCAGCGATCGATCGTTCTCCGTCACGGCATTTCCGCTTGGCCGCGAGTCCCGCGGGCCGGTCGTGCTCCTCTTCGAGGATCAGACTGATCGGCATCGCCTGCAGGACCAGCTCATCCAGTCCGAAAAGATGTCGGCTATCGGGCAGCTCATCGCGGGTGTGGCGCACGACCTGAACAACCCCCTCACCTCGGTCATCGGATTCGCGGACTTTCTGCTCGAGACCGGCGATGTGCCCCCCCGCATGCTGGAGCCATTGCGCGTCGTACAGCAGGAGGCGGAACGCGCGGCGAGCATCGTCAAGAACCTGTTGAGCTTCGCCAGGAAACAGGAGCACCGGCGCCGCAATGCCGGCATGCGGCCGCTCCTCAATGTCACGCTCGGACTATTGCGCAATCAGCTCATGGCGCAACACGTCGAGGCGACGCTCGAGTGCGATCCCGATCTCCCCGATCTCGATCTCGACGTCAACCAGATCCAGCAGGTCTTCGTCAACCTTATCAGCAATGCGGCGCAGGCCGTCGCCGCAACCGGCCGTCCCGGCACGATCATCATCCGCGCCCGTCCCGCGATCGATGGGGTAGCGGTGGATATCGTGGACGATGGACCCGGGATGACGGAGGAGCTCGCCGCCAAGGCCTTCGAGCCGTTCTTCACGACCAAACCGGAAGGCTTCGGAACCGGGCTTGGACTTTCCATCAGCCAGGGGATCGTAAAGGAGCATGGGGGCCGGATTCTGTTGACTACCGCTCCGGGTGAGGGCGCAACCTTCACCGTCGAATTGCCCTGCCGGAGCCAGCCGGCCCCGGAGCCGGAGCCGCCCGCACCTTCACCCGAACCGCGCTCCCTGCGAGTACTCGTCGTCGACGATGAGCCGCACATCCTGCATTACATCCGCACCACGCTCGAAGCGTGGGGTCACACCGTTCAGATCGCCGCCGACGGGCGCGAGGCGCTGGAGCGATCGATCGAGGGTGGCTTCGACCTGATCATCTCCGACCTGCGCATGCCCCGTCTGGGCGGCCGCGAGTTCTATGAGGAACTCGAGCGACGAGAGCCGGCCGTTGCGCGCCGCGTTGTGTTCAGCACGGGAGATACCGTACGCGGCGATACGCTCGCCTTTCTCGAGCAGCTCGGGCGCCCGTTCCTTCACAAGCCGTTCAGTCTCGCTGAGCTCCGCACACTCCTGGCAGATACTTCGCGCGCTTTCCCGGCCGGGCCTGCGGAATGAATTTCCGGATACTGCACGTGGCGTCGGGGCGGGAATGGCGTGGAGGCCAGCGACAGGTCTGGCTGCTGGCGCGGGGGCTCGCGGCCCTCGGCGTACCGCAAACCGTGCTCACGGGGACCGGCACTATCCTCGCGAGCCGACTCGCGGAGGCGGGAATCTCGGTACGCGAGGTCGGATGGTCGATGGGAATCGATCCGCGCGCAGCGATGTCCGCGATCATCGCCGCGCGGAAGGAGCCGGTGGTCTTGCATGCCCACGATGCGCATGCCGCGGTGCTCGCTTCGTTCGCGCGCCGCTGGGCGCGGCGGCCCTTCATCGCGACGAGGCGCACGAACTTTCCGTTGAGCCGCCCGGGTGCGTGGGCCGTCGCGGATCGGGTCGTCGCGATTTCGGCGGCCGTCCGCGCGACCCTCGAGCGCAGCGGCATCCAGCGTTCCCGTCTCGTTGTGATCCCTTCGGGCATCGATATCGCCGAGACGCGCGCCGCGGAGCGCATGGACGTGCGCGCGAGACTGGACCTCCCTCCCGAAGCTTTGCTCGTCGTCGCGGTCGGTGCACTCACGATTGAGAAGGGTCACGAAGACCTCATCGCGGCGATCGCCCTGCTGCGCGAATCGATGCCGCTCGTTCATCTTGTCATCGCGGGTGCCGGACCGTTGCGCGCCCGGCTCGAGCAGCAGGCGATCTCGGCTGGAATCCGGGACAGGGTCCATCTCCTCGGCCACCTGCCGGAAGCTGCCTCGTTGATCGCCGAGGCGAATCTGTTCGTGCTTCCATCTCGTGAGGAAGGGCTCGGCACTTCGATCCTCGAAGCCTTTGCGCTGGATGTACCGGTGCTCGCCACCAGGGTTGGCGGCGTCCCCGATCTTGTCGGTGCCGATGCGGGCCTGCTGGTTCCGCCCGCTGACACCGCAGCGCTCGCAGGAGCGATATCCCGCTTCCTCGGAGACGGGACACTGCGCCAGTCCTGCATCAGCGGGGCGCGGTTGCGACTCCCGGCGTTCACCGCGAGCGGGATGGCAGAGAGTCATCGCACGGTGTATCGTTCTCTCGTCCCAGACCATTGATGGCAAATGATTTACATCTGCATCCCGACATTTGACGAAGCTCCGACAGTCGGCCTTCTGCTTTGGAAGATCCGGCGTGTATTTGGCGACTTCGCCCGCGAATATCAGCTCCTCGTCGTCGATGACGCATCCACCGACGCAACCGCCGAGCTGCTCGAGTCATATACGAAGGTGCTGCCCCTCACCGTGCTCCGGCATACCGAGCGACGAGGGTACGCCGCGAGCGTGGAGGAGTTGTTGCGCCTCGCCGTAGAGCGTACCGACCGACCCAAGCGAGACTGCGCAGTTCTCATTCCCGCGGATTTCGCCTATAGTCCCGAATTCATTCCCGAACTGATCAAGCGAATCGAGAGCGGCTCCGACCTCGTCATCGGCGAGGCCACGCTCACCGGTGAAGTCGTGAGGGGACGCCGCCTGCTGCGCCGCTGGGCGCCGGCGCTGTTCCGGGGCATTCGAGTACCCGGCGTACGCGACGTGGTTTCCGGCATCGCGGCATTCCGGCTCGTCAGTCTCAAGAATGCGCTTCGGGTGAAGGAAGGCCGCTTCCTCAGTGCGGAAGGGTGGGCCGCCAACGCGGAGCTGTACGCAAAGACCGCTCAGCACGCGCGACGCATCGACGCCATTCCGGTGACGCAGCGCGCCGACATCCGGCCGCGCGCCAGCAGGCAAGAGGCGTGGGATACCGCCAAGTATCTCTGGCGGGAGGGTCGTCGGCTCAAATTTGCGCCACCCAAACTCTCCACGGAGCCGCCTCCTCCGCGAGGCGGTTCCGGTGCCTCGAGCCTGGAGGCTGCGACCCAATGAAGCATTCCAGCCTGCTCGCCGCCGCGCTGCTCGGAGCCCCCGTCCTGCTCGGCACATCGGCAGTCGCACCGACGCGGGGCACGGCGGTTTCTCGCGAAGCTCGCGCCGTGGCACCCCCGGCGTATCCATTTTCAGTTGGAGAATCGTTCGCCTACTCCGCCAAACTCGGTGTGCTCAATCTCGGCTCGGCCTCGATGGCTGTCACGGGCATCGACACCGTACGGGGCGCTGAAGTGTTCCGCTTCCGGTTCGGACTCGAGGGCGGAACCATCTTCTTCAAGATCAACAGCGTGATGGAGTCGTGGACGGGCACCAGCGATTTCATCTCGCGCCGGTTTCACCAGGACTCCGACGAGAACGGACGCGTCTACAAGCGTTATTACGAGATCTATCCTGATTCGGGGATCTTCCGCCAGGAGAACAAGCCGGGAAGCCATGAGACACCCTCCGATGCGCTGGATGACGCAGCTTTCTTCTATTTCATTCGCACCACGGCACTCGAGGTTGGAAAGAGTTACGACTATCCACGCTATTTCCGGAAAGAGCTCAATCCGGTGCGCGTCTCGGTGCTCAAGGAGGAATCACTCGAGCTGCCCGGCGGACAGAAGGTGAACTGCCTGGTGGTCCAGCCGGTGGTGGGAGACCAGGGCATCTTCGCGCCTCGCGCAGACGCCCGGCTCTGGCTTACGAATGACGCTCGCCGCATCCCGGTCCAGATTCGCTCGAAGCTCCCGTTCGGCACCATCACCCTCCGGCTCACCGAGATGAAGCTTCCCGATCATCCGGCCGCCGGGACCTGAGTATGGCGTATCGGGAGGCCGATCTCGCTGGCGTCCGCACGGTGCCAATCTCGCGACGCGCGAACAAGGTCGATCCCTCCCTGCTCGCCACCCCGCCCGGCCAGGACCGCTCCTTCCACGCCTTCCTCTCGAGCCTGCCGGATATCCTCGCCGCTCGAGACCTTCGCCGAGTCATCAGCGGAGTTTCCGACGCGGCCAGGACGAAGCGCGGCGTACTGCTCCTGCTCGGTGGTCACGTGGTCAAGACCGGCATGGGTCCCTTGCTGATCGAGCTGATCCGGCGGGGCGTCGTAACCCATCTCGCACTGAATGGCGCCGCGGCCATCCACGACTTCGAGCTCGCCGCCTATGGCGGAACCAGCGAGGATGTGGAATCCGGACTGGCCGATGGAAGCTTCGGAATGGCCGAAGAAACCGGGCGCGACATGAACGCGGCAATCGCCACGGCAGCCGCGTCGGGTCGAGGACTCGGCGAAGGCCTCGCGTTTGCGCTCGCGGCCCGATCCGCCCGCCCGGGAGAATCGGTCTCGCTCCTCCTGGCCTGCCTCGAACATGATGTGCCAGTGACCGTTCACGCCGCGATCGGCGCCGAGATCATTCATCAGCATCCGACTGCCAATGGCGCCCACCTCGGCGAGACCAGTCATCGGGACTTCCGCCGGCTTGCCGGATCTATTCCCGACCTAAACGATGGCGGCGCAGTGCTCAATCTGGGCAGCGCCGTGGTGATGCCCGAAGTCTTTCTCAAGGCACTGACGATCGCGCGGAATCTCGGTGGTGGAAAGCCCACCGATTTTCTCGCGGCCGACTTTGACATGCAGCGGCACTACCGTCCACGCGTCAACGTGGTCGAGCGCCCGACCCGCGGAGGAGGAACTGGTATTCAGATTACCGGACATCATGAGCTAGTCCTTCCCCTGCTCGTCTGGGGAATACTCGACCGGCTCGATGCGCGCTGAGCTCATGAGCTTCCGTACGACTCTTTTCGCACTCGCCTTTTGCGCGACGATCTCGTCCGCCTGCAGTGGCAACGCCGCTCCGCGCGGATCGGCTCCTTCCCGGAGCGAGGAGGGTGCGCTCGCCGACTCGTTGGCCGACATCGTTTCGGCTGCCCTCCGTGCGGA
The DNA here is from genome assembly GCA_040002695.1 of Gemmatimonadota bacterium. Taxonomy (GTDB): domain Bacteria; phylum Gemmatimonadota; class Gemmatimonadetes; order Gemmatimonadales; family GWC2-71-9; genus JBDUEA01. The sequence continues at coordinate 19,732 of JBDUEA010000028.1, forward strand.
CGCACGTGGTGAAACGGCCGACTCGCTGTATGCTCAGGGCGCCCTGATCGTCGCCAACGGCGAGCACCGAACCGAGACGCCGAGGTACGCGGGCTTCGAACGCGGCGGCGAGGTCGATATTGCGTCAAGCCGCATCGACGTTAACGGCGTCTTTGCGTGGGGTTATGTAGAGTATCGCTGGCTCAGGACCAGTGACAATCGGGCCGAGGAGGGTCGGGCGACCCTCATCCTCGCGCCGGCGCCCGGCAGTGGCCGATGGAGAATCGTGCACGCACACAGCTCGACCCAGCGACCTGCCGGTTGAATCTGGAACCCATCGACCTCGGCGTCTCCGGAATCTCACTAAAAGAAAGCGCCCGGCCGGAATGGTCGGGCGCTTTTCACTGCATCAATTCGGTTCCTGCAACGGATATTTCCAGCAGACTTGGACTCTGGTCCTCCTCAGACCGCCGGCTTCCCGATGATCATCTCCCGGACTGAGGCCGCCGCACCCGGCGCCACCAGTTTGAGAACCATATAGAAGACAAAACCAATCGCGGCAAACCAGAGAACGGTGACGAGGAGACCGAACGCCAGGCCGAGGAGGCCGAATACCACCTTGAGCGCGAAGATGGCGATCAGGGCGAAGATGGCGAATCCGAAGAGTTTCCGGAACATGCTATTTTCCTCCGAGGGGATGACGGGATGGCCCACCTACGGTCAACGTTCCAATAAGTTTCGTCAGGAAAACCAGTGCCTCGTTCGTCGGAAATAATCATAATCGGCGGTGGTGTGGTCGGCGCTGCGTGCGGCCGGGAGCTCGCTCGCGCCGGCAGGAAGGTGCTCATCCTCGAACGGGGTCACACCCAGGGCGCCGCCTGGCAGGCTGCCGCCGGAATGCTCGCGCCGCAAATCGAAGCCGGGCAAGATGATCCCATGTTCGAGCTCGGCCTCGCGGCCCGGGAATACTATTCTCTGGCCGCCGTCGAACTCGCCGAAAGCACTGGTATCGACATCGGGCTCTGGCAGGAAGGGATCGCCCGGATCGCAACGCTCGAGGGCGAAGCAGCCGAGCTCCGTGCGCGAGTAGCGTGGCAGCGCCAGCGGGGACACCGATGCGACTGGTTCGATGCCGATGAGGTCGGACATCGCTGGCCCTGGCTGGGGCAAACGCTCGGTGCTCTCTGGGCGCCCGAAGAGGGAGCACTCGACCCGCACCGGCTCGTCGCGGCGCTGCTCAAAGATGCGGAGCTGGCCGGAGCGGAAGTGGTGGCCGACCAGGTTACGGCGCTCGCGAGACATGGGGATCGCGTCACGGGCGTGATCGGCAACGAACGGTACGCGGCGGATCAAGTGATCATCTGTGGCGGTGCGTGGTCCGGACGGATCGCCAATCTCCCTCGACCCGTTAGCGTGGAACCGGTTCGTGGTCAAATGGTGGCATTGCCATGGCCGTCGAACGTTCCGCGCGCGATCGTTTACGGAGCCGGCGGCTATCTGCTGGCGCGCGGAGAAGAGGCGATCGCCGGCAGCACCATGGAGCATACCGGATTCGAAGCGGAAGTTACCTCGGCGGGCATCGCAAGAATTCTCCGCGCTGCGACGACGATCTGCCCGGTTCTCTCTCAGCACGAGGTCATTCGAACGTGGGCTGGGCTCCGTCCGATGACCCCGGATGGCCTGCCGATCATCGGGGCCGAGCCCACGATCCGCGGCCTCTGGTATGCGACGGGTCATGGCAGGAACGGAATCCTTCTGGCTGGCATCACAGGAACGATCATTTCCCGCATGCTCGCAGGTGAGACCGGCATCGACCACATGGCGCCGCTCAAACCGGACCGATTCTGGAGCTGGGGAGAGTAGGTGGCTCCCCGACTCCGCAGTGAATCCTGCGGACTGCTGATTGGAAAAGGAACTCGGGGCGCGCGACTATCACCCCCACCAGCTCCAGCTCACCGCTGACTGCTCGCTTCTCACCGCTATTTTTCCTCCCGCTCGCCGCTGACCGCTCACCGCTTCGCGGTTTCCCAACCGGATAGATCCAATTCGATGGGCCGCACGTACTCGCGACACAGGGATTCCCCTACCCGTGTCGCCGCCGGCGACAGTCTCACCATCGAAGAAGGAGATCCACAACCATGAAGAAGTGGAGACAGTTCACGCGCACGCAGCGCCTCGCATCGGCCGCAGTCGCCGCCGTCGCGATCGCGAGCGCCGCGGGCCTCGCCCTCGCCTCCGACCACCAGGATACGCCGGAAGTCGAGCTGAACCCGCAGATGGACATGACCGACGTGTACGCCTTCCCGGGATCGGCGCCAGACCGCATCGTCCTCGTACTCAACAGTCGCGCTTTCCTCACTCCAGGGCAGACCGCCGGCGCGTCCTTCGATCCAAACCTGCTCTACCAGTTCAAGGTCGATAACACCGGTGACGCGTTTGAGGACAAAGTGATCCAGGTGAATTTCACCGGCACCGGCGCCACGCAGCAGGTTCACGTTCGCATTCCCGCCGCACCGCCCGTCGTCGGCGCCATGATGAACACGCTGTCCACCGCGACTCCAGTCGTCTCCGGTGCGATCAACACCAACCTCGGCTCGGCCAGCAATGTGCAGGTCTTCGCTGGTCCGCGGGACGATCCGTTCTTCATCGATCTCGAAGCTGCCTTCTGCATCCTGCCCGATCGCCGTCCGGTAGGCGGACCGCTCTCCGGCGCCTGCGCGCTGCCGAGCGCCGGGTTCCGCCCCCAAGGTCAGGCCGTCAATTACGTCGCGGGCTTCAACGTGCTGTCGATCGTGATCGAACTCCCCAGTGCGATGATCGAGGCCGGCGCGCCCGGCAAGCTCGGCATCTGGGGCACCATCAGCCGTTGACCGCACTCTCCCTTTCAATTTCGAGATCCTGACCAAGGAGTCTTTCCGATGAGATCCAGCTCTTTCGCGGGCCGCGGCAGTCGGCGGCTGTTCATTCCCACGGTGCTCGGCCTCGCTCTCGTCGCGGGCTGCAGCGACAACAATACGACGGTCGCCGGTCCGGACCCGAATCGCGCGTACAACCAGGTGCAGCGCCTTGGCAATCCACTGATCAGTGAAGTCCTGCTCAGCAAGCGCAGTCACCCGACTCACGGCAGCATCGGTCCCGACCAGGACGTGGCGCTGCTCGGCACTGAAATCCTGGGGTTCATCACCGGGCCCGGCAGTGTGGCGGGGCGTGACCCGGCCTACGCCAACGTGCTCGGCGGGGCGTTGCTGCCTGACATGCTGATCGTGCAGACGGACAAGGCACCGGCGACGTCCGGCTGGCTCACGTGGCTGCCGCTCGCTCCGTTCGCGAACGGGTGGGGTGGCCGCAATCTCTCTGATGACGTCACGGACCTCGCGCTGTCCGCCGTCTTTGGGGATCCGTTCGGCGCCGATCCCACGCACACGACGCCGTCCCTGACAACCGACAACGTCGCGAGCGATTCGCCGTTCACCACGACGTTCCCCTATCTGGCGCCGCCGAACTAAGGCGCCGTCGGGCCCCGCTGGTTGCCAGGAGTCGGCGTCGGCGTACGCTGGCCTCTGGTAGCCTCCGGTGGTCGAACAACGCTGACCTGTAAACCGGCCACGTCATCTCAATCCGCAGGTGAATCATGCGTCATTCGACCTGGATTTTCGGTGGACTCTTCCTTCTCGTCAGCACCGCCGGCATCGCCACGGCCGTCAGGAGCGTTCCGAAGCACATAGCAGTTACGCCGGTGCCCTCTGATGCGCGAGTCCGGGATCTGGACATCACGTTTTACGAAAGCCGGGTGAAGCGCGATCCCTACGGCGCAATGGATCTCGCGAGACTTGGCGCGCTCTACCTGCAGCGTGCTCGCGAAACCGGCAATGGATCGGACCTGACGCTGGCCGAGAATGCTGCGCGACTCTCCTATTCCCACCGCCAGTCGAGGAATGGACAGGCGCTGCAGATCCTGACGACGGCTCTGCTATCACAGCATCGCTACGAGGAAGCGTACGAGACCGCGCATAGTCTCTCCGAGCGGGATACCAGCGCGATCGGCGCACGCGCGACGCTGGCCGAGCTCGCGCTCGAGACTGGTCGCTATACTGTGGCCGATAGTCTGTTCGCGATGCTCAGAGGACAGTCGCACCTCCCGAGCATCGCACCACGGCTGGCACGCTGGCTTGAAATTCACGGAAAAAACGAAGAAGCCCATCAGCTGCTGCTCGCGGCGAGAACCGATGCCAAACGACAGTACGGCATGCCCAATGAACAGCTGGCCTGGTTCGACCTTCGTGTGGGCGACATCGCGCAGCGTAACGGACGGCTCGCCGAGGCCGAGGAGGCCTATCAGTCCGGTCTTCGGACGAACCCCGGTGACTATCGCCTGCTCTCGGCACTGGCTCGGCTCTCGGCGGCCCGGCGCGACTGGAAGCGCGCGATCAGCTATGGGGAAGAAGGCATCGAGACCGTCCTCGATCCGGTAACCCTCGGAGTGATGGGAGACGCCTGGGCCCAGCAGGGTGATTCTGCCAAGGCCGAGGAGTACTATCGCGTCATGGAAGTCGCGGTGCTTAAGCAGCCCGGAGCGTTTCATCGGGCGTGGTCACTCTTCCTGCTGGACCATGGGCGCGACGTGCCCGCGGTGCTCGCCAAGGTTCAGGAGGAGATCCAGACGCGTCGCGACATCTATGGCTACGACTTGCTCGCCTGGGCCCTGCACAAATGCGGCAGAAACGAAGAAGCGGGTCCCGCGATGGCGCACGCGATGGCCGAGGGCACCCGGGACGCGATGCTCTACTATCACGCGGGAATGATTGCGCGGAGTCGGCACCAGGATGCCGAGGCCGGACATTTTCTCGAGTCGGCGCTCGCGACCAATGACGCCTTCGATCCGTTCGGCGCCTTGAGCGCCCGGGCCGTGCTCGACTCCGTTTCGCGAAAGGGACGCTAGGATGTCAGAGCTCGCCACCTACATCCAGCTCGGTTTTCGCCACATCGTGAACGCGGAAGCGCTCGATCACATCCTCTTCCTGCTCGCGCTGGCGGCGATCTACCGCGTCCGTGACTGGCGCGAGAGTCTCTGGGTGGTCACCGCGTTCACGGTCGGCCACTCGATCACGCTCGCGCTCGCCGCGACCGGGGTGCTGGCGTTTCCGATGCGGTGGATCGAATTTCTCATTCCCGCCACCATTCTCGCGACCAGCGCCGAGAACCTTATTGCCTACGCGAGAGAGACAGCGCCACGGCCCCGGCGCTATCGGGCCATCTTTGCCGGACTCTTCGGACTGATTCATGGTGCCGGTTTCGCCACGTACCTGCAGAGTCTGTTTCTCGATCGGATTGCATTGCCGCTGTTCGGATTCAACGTCGGAATCGAAATGGGTCAGATCGTCGTGCTGCTTACCGCCGGCGCCGCCTTTACCGCGCTCGATGCGCTGGTGCGCCGAACCGGTTCACCGAGGTCGGAGCTTTTCCCGCTCCGACTCCGGGTGATCGGCGTATCCGCAGTGGTCGCGCTGTTCGCCGTGCGCATGATGTACCAGCGGAATCCATTCTGATCGGCCACACCTCGATGCCGAAAACTCACGTGAGGCGAGGACCAATCATGACCGCCGGATTCGGCTTGAATCGCGTACTCCGGCGAACCGTCACAGCTCTCATGCTGCTGATGCTTCCAGCCTGGCGCGCTCATCCGCTGCACACCACGTTCACTGAACTCACCGCGCAGTCGTCCGGCATCGTGACGATCACGGTGCGCCTCTTCACCGAAGACCTCGCGGTTGCCATTTCGAAACGATCGGGCCGGACCTTCGCTGGACGCGACGCTATCATTCCGGATTCGCTGGCCCTCGACTACCTCCGCGCCCACTTCGCGCTCGGGGCGCATGGCGGCCATCCTGCCCAGCTTCGATGGAGTGGCCAGCGTCGCACCGCGGACGTCTCCTTTCTCACGCTGAGTGCGGATTTACCCGCCGGTCTCGCCGGTGCCACCCTGGCGGATTCGATCCACTGTGAGCTCTTCGACGATCAGGTGAACATCGTCAAGGCGACGTACGCTGGACGAAGCGAGAGCATGCTCTTCACGCGCGGAGACCCTCCGAAGACGCTTCCCTGACCGATGGGCCGTTGGATCCGCCAGGCGGCTGCACACGTAGTTCCAGTGAAGTGCGCTAAACACAATCCACAATTCCTCTACCGGACGGCCGACTCGCATGCGCCATGCGACCGCTGTAGCCCAGACTGCGTCCATCACCTTCGCGCCGTCGAGACGCGATGGCGCGGCGCGCTCTTGTGGCCGGTCGCGGCGGGGGATTAGACTGAGGTCCGTCCCGGACCTTGAACCCACACCTGCTCGTGGGAGTCACACTTACCGATGGTCGATGCCTAGCCCGACAGGCTCCGCGGTCACCGATGGCGATCTCATCCGGCGCGCAGCCGCGCGGGACGAGTCGGCCATCGGCACGCTGTACGACCGCTACGGACAGGTAGTGTACGCGGTGGCCTTTCGCGTGGTCGGTCAACGAGCGGATGCCGAAGAAATCGTGATGGAAGCCTTCGCCCAAGTGTGGCGGGACGCCGAACGCTTCGAGGTCGGCCGGGGATCATGTGTTGCGTGGCTCACCATGATCGCGCGGAGCCGAGCCCTGGACTTCGTGCGGTCTCAGCAGCGCCGGACTCGAATCACGACCGCCGCCGGCCAGGACGACCCGGATTCCGGTCCGGCCATGAGCAACTGGCGAAGCAGTCCCAGCGATGCCGTCGAACAGTCGGAACGGAAGCAGAAAGTGGAAGCCGCGCTCGGCAATCTCTCCGAGCCACAGCGGCGGGCCATCGAGCTCGCTTATTTCGAAGGACTCTCCCAATCGGAGATCGCGGAGCGGCTGCAGGAGCCGCTCGGCACGGTAAAGACGCGCGTACGCCTCGGCATGCAGAAGCTTCGGGACGCGTTGCGCCCGTACTACGCGGGTGGTGGCGGATGAGTGAGCCCCGGATGTCGCCCAGCGATCTCGCCGCCGCCTACGCGCTCGGCGCGCTCGACCCTGCGGAAGCGGTCGCCTTTGAGCGCCTGCTCGCAGATTCTGCGGAGCTTCAGCGCGAAGTCGCGGAGTATCGCGAGGTCAATGCCCTGCTCGCGCTCGGCGCTGGCAACGCGACGCCGAGCGTCGGTCTCAGAGCTCGCGTCCTCCAGCGGATTGCCGGTGCGCCCGTAGTGTCCATCGATGCAGGCCGGCGTGCCGCGCCCCCGACTGGCCTGTGGCTCGCGCTCGCAGCGAGCCTCGTCGCCGCCCTGGGGCTCGGCCTCACTGTCATGTCGCAACGCCGGGATATCAACGCACGGGATGCGGCCCTTGCGGGAATGCAGACCCAACTCGTCGCCAGCGAGAGTCAGCTCGCGGCGCGTGAAGCCACGCTGAACGCGATCCTCGATCCTGGGGTTCAGCTCAACAACCTCACTTCGACCAATAATCCGGAGCCCCGGATCCAGCTCTTCTACAATCCGGCGAAGCGCTCGGCAATCGTACACGCGTTCCACCTCAAGCCGACCGGGCCCGGCCGCGCCTACCAGCTTTGGTTCATTCCGAAGGGCGGCAAGCCGATTCCGTCCGTAGTGTTCAACTCCGAGCCGGACGGGCATGCTCTGGTCCAGAAGATCGACGTGCCGGCCGGCCTGGAGCTGACCAATGCCGCAATCACCGAAGAACCGTCCTCCGGCTCTGCGCAGCCGACCAGTGCGGTGCTGCTCGTCGGGCCGATGCAGAAATCGTGACCCGCGGGCCGTGTTGAAGCTGCCAGAGTAGTTCGATTGAAAGCATCGAGATGGTTTTCCCGAGCTTCGACCGCCCGCTGGTTGGTCCTTCTCCTCTTGCCGCCCACTGCGCCGCTCATGGGGCAATCGAGCCTTGAACGAGAGCGGGCCGACTTCGCGCACTGGTTCGAGTCTGCTCCGAATTCGCCACTTCGCATCGTGATACAGCAGCCAGTGGGTTCGGGGATCACCATTGGGCCCGCAGACTCAGATGTACCGCTCACCGGACAACCGGCCTCCCGAATCCTCGAATCTGATGGCGCACTCTCTCTGACGACCGGCTCTGCGTCCCACCCGCTACCTCGCAATCGGCTCCTTCCACTCGGCAGGTACACGCTCTTTCTCGGCGGCGAGCGAGGCCGAACCGTGCTCTCCGTCTTCGGCGCACCACATGCGGCCAAAGCACCCGCCTGGTATCCGCCCGACAGCTCTTTCGTTCTTCACGGTGAACTGCTTGCCGCCGGGACGCCTCGGCGAGTGAGAGTGCTTTCATTCGATGGAATAGAGGTCACCGGTACCGATGCGGGAGAATTCGTCACGACCATCGCAGGACACGGCGCCCGGCTTCGCGTGTATCGGCTCCCGGATCCGGATTCCGGGGAGGATGATCTGCTCATCTACTTTCGCGATGCCACCAGCGGACAGAGCACCTATCCTGCGGGGAGATTCGTACCGGTGATCCGCGGCAGCAACGCCGGTTACGTCGTTGATTTGAACCGGGCGAGAAATCCGTTCTGCGCCTATAGCACTGCGTACGCCTGTCCAGCACCGTGGCCCGGGAACACGATCGAATCGCCGATCACCGCTGGCGAGCGTTACGAGGTCGCCCGGTGAATCACGTGCTCGTCGCGCTGACGATGCTTCTGGTCTCCGGAACGACTCCGCCGATTCGGCCCGCCGTTCCTCGCGCGGATGCCCGAGGCGACTGGAAGGCCGCTCTCGACCTGGAAACTGCGACGCTCCCGTTCGCGCTCAGTATCGGTGGAAAGCCCGGAGCTCTCACCGGGAAGATCTGCAACG
>JBDUEA010000029.1:0-28488 GCA_040002695.1 Gemmatimonadota bacterium
ATCGATTCCTGCCGGATCAGGCCGGCCACCAGGGCGGGATCGACCTTGTTGCGCCTGGCTTCGGCTGAAAGAGTGTCGGCGTAGAGCGCGGGAAAGACGAGGCGGTACGTGCGAGCATCGGTCGGCGCTCCGCTCTTGATCGCTCGCCAGCCGAGCTGAATCGCGTACGACGGCCAGCCTTCGGCGCGCAGCGCGCCGGCTGCCGAAAGAAGAAACTCCGCCGGACGGTCCTTGCCTCCGGCGATGCCCTGGGCCTCGAGTCGTGCCGCATCGTCCAATCCGGCCTTGCCGAGCAGCGCGATCCGTTCGCGGGTGGATTCGATCGCCGGGTTTGGAGAAAAGGAATCCGGCGCGGCTGCAGGAACCCACCCTGCGGTCCCCAGCCGATGCGCGCTCTCACGTGCGTACCAGGAGAGCGGATCGCTCGCCACCGCGTCCTGCCACCTGCGTCGCGCGCGCGCAGTATCCCCAGCCGCACTCCATGCCCTGCCCGCCCAGTAGGCGGGTGCCGCCTTCTCCTCGTTCCGTCCCGCCCGCGCGATGGCTTTCTCCCATTCGAGTGCAGCTTCCCGGGGGCGCTGCTCGGTCCAGAGCACCAGAGCGGCCAGCATCCGCGACCGACCCGCGCGTGGGTTGGAGGCATATCGTTCGGCGAGGCGGAGCCAGAGGCGGCGCGCCTGATCGTAGTGACCCTGCTCACGGGCGATATCGGCGAGCAGGAAGAGCGAGCTTCCGACCGCGGCGGAATCATGCGGATAGTGGCGGCCGAGCAATTCGAGAGTCTTCCTGGCGCCTGCGTCATCACCGGCGCGGAGTTGTGCCCAGCCCCGGAGGAGTGCGGCCTGGGAGGCCAGGGCGGCCGGCGCGGTCACCCGGGAAAGCTGACTCACTACATCCGCATAGCGTCCGGCGCGAAAGAGCAGCTTTCCATACTCGAGTCGATCCGCCGGTGTCCCCTGCCGCCCGGCAAAGGCGTCCGCATACAGCGGAATGGCGGTCTTTGCGTCAGCGGCGGTCGTAGCGAAACGCGCCAGGGTCAACGCCTCAGCGGGTGTGGGTTTGGAGACGGCGAGATCGAGGATCGCCTGGCCGTCGGGACCGGCGAAGGCCAGCTGGCGCGCGGGATCGAGCGCCAGAATCTCTTTCCTGATCTCGGCCCGCGATGCGGCGTCTCCGGCACGCGCGAGCCGAAGCCGGAAATACTGCGCGGTCAGGCCGGCCTCGGAGGCGAGTCGAACCGCTCCGTCGAGGTCCCCGAACCGTTCCCGGGCCGCGAGCTCGGTGTTCTTCACCTGTTCGAGGGCGGTCGGTGACTTGATCTGCCGGTAGAGCAGCTGTCGCTCCGAGCTATCCGCCGTAAGCCCGGCGGCGCGGAGCCGGAGCCAGTCGGCGATCGGAAGCGCGGAGGGGATGGCGCCAAGATACGCGAGCCGAGCCTCATCGAATCGGGAGGCGGACTCGAATTCCGTTGCCGAGCGGATGAGCGCGGTTCCGGTGGCGGCGGCGAGGGGGCGGTCGTTGGCTGCAGCGTCCGAGAGCGTGGCGGTCTGAGCGCGGAGCGACGGGGAGTTGAAGGCGCAGCACAAGGCCAGCGCGAACCATCCGCGGCGCATACGCCACGGCGTCCCCGCGTCACACCCGTGCCGGGGCTTGCTCAGGAAACCCAAAATAGTGAAGCGAATAGGCCAGTCCGCGCAGGGCAATCGGCTCGAGTGGCTCCGTCGAAACCGGTGAGCGACTACGAGTCGCGGGCCAGTGTGACGAGTGGGGGCGTACCCTCAGGAGCAGTTGCCGGTATCGTGCAGACAACCGCAGCAAACCGTGAGCCACGACGCGCGCCGGGGCGAGGACGTGGATGGATGCCGGATTGAGAGTTCACCGTCGATTGTAGCGGAAATACCTGTGTCAGGTCCGATGGGATTATGAATTTCCCCTCACGCAAAACGCCGGGCGCGTTGCGTTCGGCCGCCGGGCGCCACTCGTCCGGAAGGCGCAGTTCTCCGACGAATCCGGTTAGTGCGAGGGCCCGAGTTGCTCCCGGATGAGCCGAGCGAAGGTGGTGATGTCGTCGGCGCTGACATCGGAGATCGCGGTGTAGCTCATCCCGTCCAGCTTCCAGTGCAACAGGTGATAGCCATCCTGAGTACCAGAGGCGGGCTGTACTCCCGTCGCACTGCTCGACGGCCAGATGTAGAGACTGATGTAGTGCCGGCGCCGGCCGTAGACGAGCGCGGCTACGGGACGCCCACCGAGGTAGTCCAGCCGCCCGCCGACCAGCGGAAATCCGGAATTCGACAGGTCGACTACCGGCGGTGAAAAGTCCAGGCGTCCGTTGAACCATGGCTTCACGGTGTGCTGATCGGTACTGATCACGTCGGTCAGATGATCCGGCATCAGGGAGCGGATATGGCTGCTGAACAGCTCCTGCTCCAGCACCGCATCGTTGCCGCCGGCTCGAGAGCTCAGCAGGTACCCCGTCGTCCCGCTGCCTCCAGCTACGAGCACGAGCCCGGCGGCCATCGCCCACCACCAGGAACGAGGACGGGAGAACGCCGGACGAGCGGCGCCGGCGGGCTGGCGTGCGGCTTCCCGAATGGCCGTTCGCACCCGGCCCTCGAGCGCACTCGAGGCGCGGTAATACGGGACCCCGGAGCGAACCGCCGCACGGAGCGCCCGGCGGCGTTCCAGATCCGCGGCGCAGGCGGCGCAGTTCTGAATGTGCCGCTCCGTTTCCCGGCGTTCATCGCCGGTAAGCTCATCGTCGATCAGAAGGTCGAGCATCGAGGGAGACTGGTGGTGTTGCATCAGGTACGCCTCAGCAGAGTCGGCGGAAGCGCCGCGAGGAGGCGCTCCCGGGCGCGCGAGAGTCGCGACATCACGGTGCCGACGGGAACGCGGGTGATGCGGCTGATTTCGCGGTAGGACAGATCCTCGAGCTCGCGCAGCACGAGAATCTCCCGGAACATCGGGGCAAGTCCGGCGAGCGCTCCCTGAACGAGCTCGATGGCGGACTGACGGGCAAGGTGCTCCTCCGGCCCGTCTGCCGCGGCCGCATCGCTGTGAAACTCTTCGTCGAACGACACCGCATCCCGCTCCTGGCGCCGCTGTCTCCAACGGGTGTACGCGGCGCGGCGGACAATCATCAGGATCCAGCCGCGGGGATTCTCTCCGCGGAACATATGGAAGTGTCGGAAGGCGCGCAGATAGGCGTCCTGCACGACATCCTCGGCCTCCTGTTCATCTCCAGTGAGATGGCGCGCGAGATTATTCGCGGCGTCCAGGTGCGGCAGGAAGAGCTCTTCGAACTGCGCAGTATTCGGCGCCAACCCTCCTCCTTGCATGAAAGTCGCGATGCCGTCGAAGGTGTGACTCCGGCTGCCACGGAAATATTCCCGGGCCTTCGACGGCCACAAGCCGGAGCCTCCGCCCGCGCCCTGGAGGAACCAGTCGATGGTCCGAAAATGCTGCCGGGAATAGAACCGGATCGAGCGGCGTCATGGGCACGACGCAACTCACTTCTTATTCCGGAGGCTTCGCCGTGAACCACTCGATTCCCCGCACCGCACCGCGCTACCGCCGTCTCAGCGCGCTCCTCCCCGCCGCCCTGCTCGCCGTCAGCTGCACATTGAACAGCCCGCTCGCCGCGCAGTATCGCTATGGACCGTCACGCGCGGCGGAGCCCGTATCCAGAACCTCCACTACGGTCGAGGTGCGACTGACCGAATGGGCCGTCGAACTCTCTCCCGCTTCGGTTCCCTGGGGCGAGGTGGTCTTTCACATCGTGAATGCCGGCGGCATCCCCCACGCCTTTGAAGTGGAAGGCCATGGCATCGAGAAGGAAATTCCGCTGCTCAAACCGGGTGCCGAGGGCACGCTCAAGCTGCAGCTCAAGCCGGCAAGGTACGAGGCGTACTGCCCGGTCGGAGAGGATTCGCACAAGAAACTCGGCATGGAAAGCCACTTCGAGGTGACCGCCGCCGCGAGCCACGAGATGCAGGCGCCCGCCGAGAAGTCTTCGATGGGCCATGCGTCGGAGGCGCTGGTCATCAAGGGCGGAGGTCCGGTAATCCAGATCCTGCCGGGCCCGTTCCCGTTTGCGGACAGCGCGGCCGCGGTCATCGCGGATCGGCCGGAAGATCAGAAGGCGGATCTGACGCACAAGGCCTCGGAGGGCCCGTACTCCAACAACGTCAAGCAGGTTTCGGGCGACTTCACGCTGTCCGCATGGGACAGGGGACCGACCCGGGACTCGGTCTCGGGTGTCGCGTCGTTCCGGACGGACGATGGCGCCCGATGGAAGGTCGTGATGGATCGGGTGCAGACGAAGGACATTCCGTTCAATCCCAGGTTCGGCGGCGTCATCATGGGTCTCTATTATCACGGCGCTTCCGGCGTCCATACACCGCTCGTACCGACCATCCAGAGCAAAGTGGCGCTCTGGGCCTACGCCCACGTTTACCGGAACGACCAGCTGGTGACGGACACGGCGATGGTGCATGTGATGCTGCTCTCACGGACCCGGCGCCCCGGGACCTATGCGCTCGCGTGCTGGGATTGCTCGAAGAATCCGGTCGAAGAGCTGCAGCTCCAGATCACGACACCACCGGGGACACCGAAGCTCGAGGCCCCTGGAGAGTTTCTCTTCCTCAACTGGGAAAAGTCCACCGCGCGCGCTCTCAACTGACCTGAGGCGCGAAGATCCGCAGCATCCCACCGCGGCGCCGGCACAGACTCTACGCCGGCCGCCGCGGTCCCCCCCTGATTCATCATTCCTTTCCCGCCTGTGCGCCCGTATTCTTCCTTCGGCTCACCGCAGGACTTCTCCGCAACGCCCAGGCCTGATGACCGAACGCGCCCCACGATCGCGCCTCAGCAGGCGCGCCATGATGCTCGCATCCGCTGGCACCCTGCTCGGCGGGGTGGGATTGATGCTCGCGGCAGACCGGCGGCGCTGGCCGTGGGCGCTCGCCATCAAGCGGCGACTCCTTCCGGTCATCGAGCTCGACGAGAAGGCCGCGACCGGTCTCCTGGCCCCCCATGAAATGAGCGCGATCATCGGCCTCGCCGCGGTGCTCATTCCCTCCGATCAGCCATTCGACCCTGATTTCTTCACCCGGTTTGTGAATCGCCGGACCGCCAGTGCCCCGGGTTGCCTGGTGGCCTACCGGGATGCGGCGCGCCTGCTGCTCGAGCTGGGCCGGAAGTACCAGAGCCCCACGGTGCCATTCGGCGACCTTCCACTGCACGAGCGGAGCGGCATTCTCGAGTCGCTGCTCACGCCGTACGCCGCGAACAATCGGCTGATGAAAAGCACCGAGCCCCTGTTCACCTCAGAGTCGAAACAGCGCCTGCGAAAGCTCGTCGTCCACGATCTGCTCGATGCATGGTATCGGTCCGCGGGTGGGTGGGCAGTGGTCGGCTACACGCATTTCCCCGGCGTTCCCGCCAGCGATCCTCTCGAATATTCGAAGCCGCGACCGGCGTGAGCACGGCGCGAACTTCTCCGGCCGGCCAGTCCGCACCCGATCCGGAAGTGTGCGTGATCGGCGCGGGCCTCGCCGGGGGTCTCGTCGCCTATGAGCTGGCGCGTCGGGGGATTTCCGTTGTCGTCCTCGAAGCCGGTCCCCGATACGATCCACGGGACCGGCCTGCCGCGCTCGCGCGACTCATGGAAGCCGGCGAACGCCCGTGGAAGCTGGAGGCGGATCGCGACGGATTCACCAACGCAGGGCCCGTCGCGTACCCGCTCAACGATTTCCGCGTAAAGGGCGTCGGCGGCACGACTCTGCACTGGACCGCATACGCGGTGCGCCTGCACGAAACTGACTTCCGGATGCGCGAACTGTATGGCATTGGAGACGACTGGCCGATCCGCTACGCCGATCTCGAGCCGTGGTACGGTCTGGCCGAGGAGTCTCTCGGCGTCGCGGGTGTCGGGGACAATCCCTTCGCGTCGGCCAGAAGCAAGCCGTATCCGCTTCCTCCCTTTCCGCCGAGCTATGCCGATCGCGTCCTGACGCGGGGATGCACCGCGCTGGACATCAGAGTGCACGGCGCGCCGTTCGCCCGGAATTCGGTCGCCTATCAGGGTCGCCCGATCTGCGAAGCGTATGGAGTCTGCGCCTCGCACAATATCTGCCCGATCCACGCGCAGTATACCGCGGAAGTGCATCTCGATCTCGCCGTGCAGAGCGGGCGCGTGACTGTGCGGCCGGACGCGCCGGTGCTTCGCATCAATACCGACGCCGGGGGACGGGTGCGAAGCGTGCTCTACGCGGGAAGCGGCGGGGCGATCGTCGAACAACGCGCGCGCCACTTCGTTCTCGCGGCGCATGCGGTGGAATCCGCCCGGTTGCTGCTGCTTTCGGAGACCACTCGCTTTCCCCATGGCCTGGCGAATGGCAGCGGAATGGTGGGCAGGAATTTCATGGAACACCCGTTCTGGTATGCCACCGGACGGATCCGTGAAAACGTAGCGCCGTATCGGATCGGTTTTCACACTACCGAAACCCATCAATTCTGCTCGCCGGAAGGACGCGCCGACGAGGGGGCCCACCGCATCGCTTTCCTGAACCAGGTGGGACCCAAGCCCGCGACCCTCGCCTTGGAAAGCGGGCTCTGGGGCGATGCGCTCGCGAAAGAAGTGCGCGAGAACTTCGGGCATCAGGTCGGCATGCACGCCTTCGTCGAACAGCTGCCGGACGCGCGGAACACCGTGACGCTCGATCCGCGGATGCGCGATCGCTTCGGCAACGCCGTTCCCCGTCTCACGTATGATATCGGAAACTACGAACGAGACGCGGGACGGCGCGCGCGGCAAACGATGCGAAGGATTCTCGAGGCATCCGGCGCCCACGAGATCGACCTCCATGAGGGTGAGCCGCAACGCTTCTGCGGACATCAGATCGGCACCTGCCGCATGGGCCGAGATCCGGCCCGCTCGGTAGTGAATGCGGACCTTCGCGCGCATGACGTCGAAAATCTGAGCATCGTCGGAAGCGGCGCTTTCGTGACGGCCGGCCCGCTCAATCCATCGCTCACGATCGCGGCACTGGCGATTCGCCTCGGCCGGACGCTCACGCCGTGAGGTTCCGGCTCCTCGCGCACGCAAGCCTCTGGATCGAGCATGCCGGGACCAGCGTCCTCGTGGATCCGTGGCTCACCGGCAGCTGTTATCAGGACGCGTGGCGACAGGTGCCGGAGCAGCCGGATCTCGTCGCGCAGCTCGAGCGTCCGTCCTTTGTTCTATTCAGTCACGCACATCCCGATCATCTGCACGCGGAGACTCTCCGCGCCCTGCTCGCGCGGTTCGGTCCCGATGTTCCCGCGATCGTTCCGCGAATGGTGGTCACTCACGTCGCATCCGCGCTCCGTGAACTCGGTTTCCGCGACGTGCGGGAAGTCCCTCTCCTGCGCCCACTCCCCCTCGGCACGGATTTCACTCTCTCGATTCATGCCGCCCGCGCCGACGACTCCGCCCACATCTTCAAGGTCGGAGGCCGAACACTCGTCAACTTCAATGACTGTCAGTTCGAGGGCGCAACGCTCGCGGCGCTGGTGAAGGCCGCCGGCAAGTCCGACTTCTGTTTCGGCCAGTTCGCTCCCGCGGACGGATATCCCTTCAGACTCGAAGACTTCCCCGAGCAGGCCGCCCTGAGCGCTGCCGCGGCGCCACTCGAGCAGTTTCGCCGGGTCGCCGCCGCACTCGACGCTGAGTGGGCGGTGCCGACCGCGAGCCTGATTCGATTCAGTCACACCGACAATGTGGGCATGAACCGGAGACTGGTGACACTGGACGAAACACTGCCGCCTGAGGGAACCGGTCCGCCGACCGCGGTGCTCTTTCCAGGTGACGGCTGGAGCGAGGCGAATGGATTCGAGCGGGAGCCGGCGCACCGGGAGCGCTATCGCGACGCGGTGGCGAGCGTGCGTGAGGGAAGGGCCCCGCTCGCGGTGCGAGAGCCAGTGCCCGCCCTCGAGATACTGAAACGCACTGCGGAACAGAGGTTCGAGGACATGTTCCGGCGTATTCCGTTCCTGATGCGCCGCCGGATGGGGAAAATTGCGTTCGTGCTCGACGACGCGGATCTGTCACTCGTGATCGACTGGCGCGCCAGGACGCTCCGCTGGGGCGCCGCTGCATCCGATCTCCCTCACTACAGCCTGGGCGCCGGACTCTTCCTCGAAGCCTGCCGAGTGCCGTGGGGCTGGGGTGATCTCCACATTGGTTGCCGCTTCACGGTGCACCGCTGGCAGGGCAACAGCGCCGTCGAGTCCTTTCTTCCCTCCAGCATCCTGTACGGCCTCGGCTACTTCGACGGCGTCGGACAATTCTTTCGGCCCCAGGCGCTCGGTGCCGCATGGGCGCGACGCGTCGAAATCGCGGAGCTGATACGCAAGGCATTCACGCGGGCGACCTGGAGGGGCGATGACTTCCAACGCCTTTGAACCATCAGCGTCTGCCTGGAAGGGCTCTTTCCGTGTCTCGCCCGAAATGGCCGGAGCGTTCCTCACAGGCATCGCGCTGGTGGTCGCGCTGAACTTTCGCCACGCCCCGTTCAACAACGAATTTCTCTACCTGATCTATCCCTACCGCTGGTCCCACCCTTCGTATATTGCAACTGACTGGACGCTCGCGGCTCCTGAGCGCGAGCACCTGATCTTCAACCTGATCGCCGGCACGCTGCTGCGATTCATTCCGCCGATTACGCTGCTGTGGATCGGCAGGCTGGTCTGCTGGATGCTCCTGATCTCCGCGTGGCTCAGAGCCACCGGCCGACTCGGCATCCGTCCGGTGCTGGCCATCCTGGCACTGGCCATCTGGCAGGGAGCAGGTCAATCGCTGTTCGGCGGTGAGTGGCTGTTCCAGACATTTGAATCGAAGGTCGTCGCCTACGTCTTCGTGCTCTTCGCTCTCGATCAACTCTTTCTGGGCAACGACCGGCGGGCCGGGGGGCTGCTCGGTATCGCATTCTCACTGCATCCGGCGGTCGGACTCTCCTGCGCACTGGCGAGTGGCGTGGGTTACCTCTTCCTGGGACGGGACCGGCGACGCCTCATCCGGTTTGCCGCCGCGGGGATTGCCGGCGCTCTCCCCGGCGCTGTGGTGGCGCTCCCCCTGCTGCTTCAAAGCGCCGGGCCCGGTGGCGACATGTGGCAGGTGATGGTGCATGCCGTGCTGCCGATGCATCTCGATCCCGCCTCGTGGCCGAGGGGGTCGATGGCGCTCGCGGCGCTGATGCTGGCATTCAACATTCTGCAGGTCCGCCAGGACGCACCCGCAGCCGAATGGCGATTCCTGCTCGCGTTCGAATGCGCGCTTGCCGGGATCACCACCTTCGGCTTCATCGTCTACGCGACCGGTCACTATTCCCTTCTTGCCATCTATCCGTTCCGCGTGTTTCCACTGCTGATTACGCCGTGCTTCCTGTTGCATTTTTTCCGGGCCTTCAGGAATGGGCAACTCGCGCCGAGTCATCCGGTCCTCTCGCTGTGCGCGCTCATCACGATTTTCAAACTTCCAGACCACTCGCTCTATTCCATTCCCTGGATCGTCGCGGACCGGATTTCCGAGTGGAGCGCTCCCGAGGCCGATGCGGACCGCGCCTATGCGTGGATCCGCGAGCACACGCCGGCCGATGCGGTGGTCGCCTCCCCACCCTGGCTCAAGGAGTCGTTCTATCTCAGCGAACGCGCGCAAGTCGGGAGCCTGCTCGCTGTCGTCAACGATCGCCTGCCCGAGTGGCGAGCCCGAAACGAGATCCTGATCGGACCGCTCTCGGCGTACGTCACGCGTGACAGGAGCGCGATGCAGCGGCATTTCGACCACCTGGCCGTGGAGGACATCGCGACGATGCGACGCAGGTACGGAGCGACGCTGCTGCTGACGCGCGGCAGCTACGCGCTCCCGCGCCTGCATCGCGAAGGGGAATATTCCGTGTACGATCTCGGCCCCGCCAGCGTGAAGCCGGAAGCCGTCCGCCGTTAGCCGCTGGTCCACCCGGCCGGTGCTCCATCCTCCGATCCCCCGCAATACTACGGTCACCGTCCCCGTAGCCGTCCGAATAGCAGAGCGGAGGTGAAGGCTCCTACCTTGTTGCAGTCATTTCCACTTCGCCTCGATTCACCGCATCTCCCGCTCCGAGCCTCCCACACACGAATGCGCCTCTGTCTGATCGGCACCAGTCACAGGCTCGCGCCAGTCGCCTTGCGTGAACGGCTCGCGTTCTCCGCGAGCGACTTGCGCACTGCGCTCGAGGCGGTACACGAGCACCGTGTCGACCCGGTGATCGCCGGGGGACAACTCGCCATCCTCTCGACCTGCAATCGCACCGAGCTCTACTTCGCGCCGATCGCAGACGAGATCGCGACGGATGCGTATACGGATGCCGATGTATGGCGCGCGCTGCTCGACTTTCTCGCCCGGAGCAGAGGCCTCAGCTCCGCCGGCGTCGATCCGTGGCTCTACCGGAAATCGGGCGTCGATGCCGTACGGCATCTCTGTGAAGTCGCCTCGGGCCTCGATTCCATGGTGGTCGGCGAAGCCGAAATTCTGGGACAGGTCGCCGCCGCACGCGATGCCGCGGCCGAGGCGGACACTCTCGGCCATCTGTTGACGGCCACCTTCCGCTCGGCGCTGCGCGCCGGACGGCGAGCGCGTGCCGAGACCGGCATCTGCCGGCAACCGGCGAGTGTCAGCAGCGAAGCGGTCGCCCTGATTCGCCATGAGGCCGTGCCTTTCGCGGGAAAAAGAATCCTCATCGTGGGCGCCGGACGCATGGCGCGGCGCGCCGGTGATGTGCTGCGGAACGAAGGAGCGGAAAACGTTTCGGTGGTGAGCCGTACCTGGTCTCATGTCGAAGAATTCGCCGACCGCCTCGGCGCTACCGCCGTGCCCTGGTGCGGCCTCGAGAAGGCCCTCGGGGAGAGCGACGTCGTGCTCTGCGCGACCAGCGCGCCGCATCCGGTTCTCACCGTTGAGCTCGTCCGCCATGCTATCGAGGGCCGTCTGGGCGATAGTGCACTGCTCCTGATCGACACCGCACTGCCGCGGGATATCGAGCCGGGCGTGCGGGATCTGCCGGGGGCACGGCTCTTCGATCTCGACGACCTGCAGGCCCGGCTTCGCGAGCATCTGGAAACCCGCCGCCAGGAGGCACCCGCGGTCCAGGCAATCGTGTCGGAGGAGATCGAGACTTTCGAAGCGTGGTGGCGGGGCACGGCCCTCCGCCCCGTGCTTGCCGGTATGCGGGAACGCGCTGAGGTGATCCGCCAGGCCGAATTCGACCGGATGCTGAGCCATCTTCCCGAGCTTCCGGACGAGGCGCGGCGCCAGGTTGAGCATCTCTCTCGCGCGCTCGTCAATCGGCTCCTCCATGAACCGACGACGCGCCTCCGCGAGGAGAGTGATCCCGCCCGCCGCGGCGCCTACGCAGAGGCCGCACGCCACCTGTTCGGCCTGAATCCCTCCGTGAGTATCCCCGACGCCGCGGACGGTCTCTCATGACGAGCCTTCTCCTGCCCGTGGTCAAGGTCGGCACTCGCATCTCGCGTCTCGCGCGCCGGCAGACGGGCGAGATCATCGCGGCCATCGAGCGCCTCGCACCCGGCATCCGGTGCGAGGAGATCCATTTCGTCACCGAGGGTGATCGGGTCATCGACCGGCCCCTGCCGGAAATGGGTGGCAAGGGAGTCTTCACACTCGAACTCGAAGAGTCGCTCCGGAATTACGAGATCGATCTTGCCGTCCATTCTCTCAAAGACCTGCCCGTCGAGTCGCCACCAGGCCTCTGCATCGGAGCCGTCTGTCAACGCGTAGATGCCCGCGACGTGATCATCGCTCCGCAGTGGAGAACGCTCGACGCGCTTCCTCCCGGCGCCCGGATCGGAACATGCAGCACGCGTCGCGCCGCCCAGGTGCGCGCCCGCCGCCCGGATTTGACATTGTTGCCGCTGCGCGGAAACGTGGACACCAGGGTTCGAAGGGTCTTTGCGGGAGAGTATGACGCGATCGTGCTCGCGGCCGCCGGACTCGAGCGCATTGGCCTCGCCGACGCGATCACGGAGTACCTCGATATCGACACCATGATCCCCGCGCCCGGCCAGGGCGCCCTCGCCCTTCAATGTCGCCAGAACGACGACTCGATCCTCGATCTCCTGCGCCGGATTGACGAGCCCAGGGTTCGCGCGGCCGTCGATGCCGAGCGTTCCTTCCTCGCGGCGCTCGGCGGCGGCTGCTCGGCGCCGATTGCGGCGCACGCGCACGTACTGCCCGGCCGGCCTGCAACTCTCCGCCTTCTCGGCAGCGTGATCGCACCCGACGGTCGCCAGAGCGTGCGCGCCGAAGGTGAGGCCCCACTCGCGGAGGCTACCGAACTCGGAGCTCGGCTGGCTGCGGACGCAATTGCTCGAGGGGCGCTCCAGTGGCTGTGAGACTGCCACTCGAAGGCTATCGCGTGCTCGTGACCCGCGCGGTCGAGCAGGCCGACGCACTCGCCGCCGCGCTGACGCTGGAAGGTGCCGAAGTCGTCGCGTTTCCCACGATCGCAATCCGTCCGCTCGACGATCAGTCTCCAATCGACGACGCCATCGCGCGCCTGGATGAATATCAGTGGATCGCGTTCACCAGCGTGAATGCCGTCTCCATCTTCTTCGACCGACTGAAGCACGCCGGCCGGAGCCGGCTCCCGGCGTCATTGAGAGTTGCAGCCGTCGGTCCCGTGAGCGCGGAAGCACTGGCGAACCTCGGCGTCGTCGTCGATTTCATTCCCGCTGACTACCAGGGCGGGAGTCTCGGCGCCGGGATGAACGTGGTGGCCGGAATGCGGGTGCTCTTCCCCCGCGCCGTCGCCGCGCGCGAAGAACTCGTGGCGTCGCTTCGGCTCCGCGGCGCGATCGTCGATGACTTTCCCATCTATCAGACGGGTACCGCCTCGCCCACCGACGCGGCGAAAAGGGAGCTCGCTCGCGGAGTGGACATCGCCACGTTCACGAGCCCGTCCACGGTCCGCGCCTTGGCGCTGCTCACGGACTCGCCTCCGGCGAATACGCTGGGACGCGCGATCATCGCCTGCATCGGTCCCTCGACGGCGGAAGCCGCGCGCGCGGCGGGGCTCGATGTCGCGGTGCAGCCAAGGGAACACACTACGGCGGGGCTGGTTCGGGGAATACTGGACTATCTGCCGACCACGAAGATCGGTCAGCTCGGCCAGACCGCACCTGAAGCGTGACGTGTCCTCTTGGCGTTCATGAATCGTTGATCGCACTCATTCACTGCGGCGCGCGTCGTCGCTTTCAGTAGTCGGAGTCCAGTATGGCAGAACAGACCAGCCAGACGCTCAATCATTTTGCGCTCTTCTCATTCCATGACGAATGGTGGCGGCTCCCGGAAGTCGAGCGGCGCGGCCGCCGCCAGGACTGGCTCGGACGCATGTGCGGTGTCACCAGCTCGGTTCATCTCTACCAGACGCAGGGAATGCAGGCGGGAACGGATCTGCTGGTGTGGAGCGCCCTCGATTCGGCCGCACCCGAAGCCCCGGCCCGCTTCTTCGGCGGCTATGCCGCCGCGTTGTGGCCACTCCGCGGCTACGCAACGCAGCGCGATGTGTTGTGGGGTTTCACTCGGCCATCGCAGTACACCAAGGTGCGCTCGACCCAGGAGATCGATCCATTCGCGGTTCAGCGGTGTCCGTATCTCGTGATGTATCCCTTCGTGAAGACCACCGACTGGTATCTCAAGAGCCGTGAAGAGCGCCAGGAAATGATGGGCGCTCATATCAAGGTGGGGAAACAATATCCGGACATCACCCAGCTGCTGCTCTATTCCTTTGGCGTGCAGGACCAGGAGTTCGTCGTCGTGTACGAAACCACCGACCTGCTCCGCTTCAGCAGCCTCGTGAGTGACCTTCGCGGCACCGAAGTGCGACGGTACACCCAGCGCGACTATCCGCTCTACACCGGCATTTTTCAGCCCGATACGCAAGCGCTCGACGCATGGCTCTGACCGCCACCGAGGACCTGCCCCGTTTTCTCCGCGCGGCGCGCGGCCAGGCGCTCGACGCGACGCCGGTCTGGTTCATGCGACAGGCAGGACGGTATCTGCCGGAGTATCGCGCGATTCGCGCGCGGCACAGTCTCCTCGAGATCTGCGCCCGGCCAGCGATCGCCGCGGAGGTGACGCTTCAGCCGGTGACCCGGCTGGGCGTCGACGCCGCGATTCTCTTTGCCGACATTCTCCTCCCGCTCGTCCCGATGGGACTCGAGCTCGAGTTCCAGGCCGGTGAGGGACCCGTCATCCATAATCCCGTCCGCACGGGTGCGGATATCGACGCGCTCCGAACCGTGGATGTCACCGAGGCGCTCGGGAGCGTGATGGAGACCATCCGTCTGGTGCGCGAGCAGCTCCCATCTGACATTCCCCTCATCGGCTTCGCCGGCGCACCCTTCACGATGGCTAGCTACGCAATCGAAGGCGGATCCTCACGCACCTTCGTCGAGACCAAGCGTCTCATGTATACCGACCCCGACGCGTGGCACCGGCTCCTCGGCGGCATGGCCGAGGTCGTATTCGACTACCTCAGGGCGCAGGTGGATGCCGGAGCGCAGGCAATTCAGCTCTTCGACAGCTGGGCCGGCGCGCTCGCAGAGCAGGAATATCGGGAGTTCGTGCTTCCGCACACGCGGCTCATCTTCGAGCGGCTCAAGCCCCTGGACGTCCCCACCATTCATTTCGGCGTTGGCACGCACCACATGCTCGAGGCTATGCGGGAGGCCGGAGGCGATGTGACCGGGCTCGACTGGCGCACGCCACTCGAGGAGGGCTGGCGCCGTCTCGGACCCGACGCCTCGATCCAGGGCAACCTCGATCCGACGCTGCTCTTCGCTCCACTCCCGGTGCTCCGCCGGAGCGTGATCGATCTGCTGGCACGCGCCGAGGGTCGCCCGGGACACATTTTCAATCTCGGTCACGGTGTGCTGCCCGGGACGCCGGTCGAAAACGTCCGCGCGGTAGTGGATTTCGTACACGAGCTCACGGCATAGCCAGAACCATGGCAGATATCGGCGTGCTGGTCATGGCGTACGGCGGTCCGAATCGCATCGAAGATGTCGAACCGTACCTGCTTGACGTGAGAAATTTCCGGCCGACCTCGCCCGCCGTCGTGCACGAGATCCGCGAGCGATATGCGCGGATCGGCGGGCGCTCGCCGATTCTCGAACGCACCGAAACCCAGGCGCGCGCACTGCAAAGCGCGCTTGATGCGGACGACGCGCATTTTCGAGTCGTGGTCGGTATGCGACACTGGCATCCGTACATCGGCACCGCCCTCAAGGACCTCGAACTGCGCGGAATCGGCCGCGCGGTGGGCCTGGTGATGGCGCCGCATTATTCCCGCATGAGCATTGGCGCGTATTTCCAGAAGATTACCGCCGCAGAATCGGCCGTGACCGTCGCTGGCATCGAGACCTGGCACCTGCTCGATGGACTGGTCGAGGCGCTCACCGGCCGGATTCGTGATGCGCTCGAACGGTTCCCCGTCGAAGTGCGCGAGAAGGTCACCATCCTGTTCACCGCGCACAGTCTTCCAGAGCGCATCCTGAGCTGGAACGATCCGTATCCCAGTCAGCTGCAGGCGACCATGGATGCCGTCCTCGCGCGCCTCGGCCGGCAGCCGGCCCGCTTCGCCTACCAGTCTGCCGCAATGACGCCGGATCCCTGGCTCGGCCCCGATGCGCGTCGCGTCATCGCGGAGCTCGCAGCGGCCGGAGCCCGCGACATCGTGATCGCCCCGATCGGATTTACCTGCGAACATGTCGAAATCCTGTACGATGTAGATATCGAATTTCAGCGCGACGCGCTGGCACTCGGCGTCCGGCTCGAGCGGATCGAGATGGTGAACGACGCGCCGCCAATGATGGCCGGGCTGGCGGGGCTGGTACGGCAGAAGGCGGAGGAATCCGGATGGCTCTGAACGAGGCGCCGATCGCGATCATCGGTGGAGGGATCACAGGGCTCGCCGCCGCGCATGCGCTCCGCAAACACCTTCCCGCCGATCAGATCGTGCTGGTCGAGCGCTCCAACCGGCTCGGCGGAAAGATCCAGACGGAGCACACGGGTGGTTTCGTCATCGAGGAAGGCCCTGACAGCTTCCTCACCACCAAACCCGGCGCGCTCGAGCTCTGCAGGGAACTCGGATTGTCGGGGCAGCTCGTGCCGACGTTACCGGCGACGCACCGGAGCTATGTTC
The DNA here is from genome assembly GCA_040002695.1 of Gemmatimonadota bacterium. Taxonomy (GTDB): domain Bacteria; phylum Gemmatimonadota; class Gemmatimonadetes; order Gemmatimonadales; family GWC2-71-9; genus JBDUEA01. Next base: position 16,245 of record JBDUEA010000029.1, read on the forward strand.
GACGGCACGGCCGATTGTTCGAGCTCCCGGAGGGAATCTCAGGCCTCATTCCGAGCCGGCTCGCTCCGCTGCTGAGCTCGCCACTCCTCTCGCTGCGCGGGCGCGCACGCGTCGCCCTCGACCTGGTCCGGCCGGCCCGCGAGGGCAATGCGGAAGAAAGCATCGCGGATTTCGTGCGCCGTCGCCTGGGACGCGAGGCGTACGACTGGCTCGTGGAACCGCTGCTCAGCGGTATCTACGCCGGCGATGGCACTCAGCTCAGTCTCGACGCGACCTTTCCTCAGCTGCACGACATCGAGCGCACTCGTGGCAGTCTCATCCGCGGAACGCTGCGACAGCCTCGCCAGCCTGCGGCGGCGCGAAGTCCCTTTCTCGCACCGCGGGAAGGGATGGACAGCATCGTCCGCGCGCTCGAGTCCCACCTCGCCGGCTGCACGCTGACCTGCGGACGGACCGCGATCTCGGTCGATGCCGCCGACGACGCGTACGTGATCACCTTCGCCGATGGGGCCATGCTCCAGGCTCGGGCCGTCCTGCTCGCGACTCCAGCCTTCCTGAGTGCGCGCCTGGTCGCCGGACTCGATGCCGAACTCGGAGAGCGCCTGCGGGGCTTCCCTTTCGTCTCCACCACCACGGTGGCCCTCGGCTATCCCGACACGGCGCTTCCACAGAAACTGCGCGGGTATGGCTACCTGCGGCCCCGCGCGGAGGGCGGACCGATCGTCGCGTGCACGTGGGTCTCGTCGAAGTGGCCGGGACGGGCGCCGGAGGGACAGACGCTGCTGCGCGCATTCGTCGGCCGCGCGGGGTACGAGGAGGCGATCGACCTGACCGATGATGATTTGCTTGGACTGGTGCGAGAGGAACTTCGTGAGGTGCTCGGAATCGTCGAGCCTCCGACGATGACCAGAATTCACCGCTGGCCGCTCAGCATGCCGCAGTACACCCTTGGCCATGGCTACCGCCTCGCGCGAACCGAAGAGCGAGTCGCCATGCATCCGGGCCTCGCGATCGCGGGGCATTCGTATCACGGAATCGGCATCCCCGACTGCATCCGCTCCGGCCAGCGCGCCGCCCGCCAGCTCATGGAAAGCGAGAGCGCGATTCCTGCCTGAGGGCCCACAAGTTGCGACTCGCCACTCTCTCCAACCCTCACCACCATCAACTTTCCACTTTCGTCTCATAACTCGTCACTCGTTTCCTGCCACTTGCATCTCTCAACTTTCCACTTTCAACTTTCATCTTTCATCTCACTACCCGTCACTCAGTACTCAGTACTCAGTACTCAGTACTCAGTACTCAGTACTCACTACCTGACGCCCTCCACCCCCAGATCCTCCCTCCCCATCGTCACCCACTGTACCGGTGGATCCGTTTGTTTCGTGAGGATATCCATCCCGGCCCGAGTCTCCGGGATCGCTTCAGGGATCCGGTTTTCGCGCACGAGCGTGTGCCCCAGCCGCACGTGAGCGATGCCGATCAGCCGGTGACCCGGCTGCAGAACGTCTGCGTACCTGCGGAGTACCTCGCGGAACTCGCGCTCAGCGCGCGGATACTGATTCCGCGCCAGATACACGCCCGCGAGATTCGACAGAGCGATACCGATGAGATAATGCCGGTCGGAATAGACAGATTTGTAGATGGCCGCCATCCTGGTGAAATCCGCTTCGGCTTCGTCGAGCCGGCCCTCGCGTTGCGCGATGGTGCCCAGCTCGTTGAGCGTCGAGGCGACGCGCGGGTGCACCTTTCCATACACTCGTTCCTCGATCGAGAGCGCCTGCCGAAGCATTTCCTCGGCTTCGCCATCACGATGCTCCGCAACCAGCGCTCGGCCGAGGCTCGTGAGAGTCGAAGCGGTTTCGGGGTGATCCGGACCGTACCAGGCCCGAATGATGTCGAGCGCCTGGCGGTAGTAGGCTTCGGCGTCGGCAAAGTGTCCCCACTCGGACTGGATGGCACCGAGGTTGATGAGATCCTCGCCGACACTCGGATGCCGCGCTCCATACAGCCGGCGGTCGAGTGCCAGCACCTGACGGTTGACGGAGTCGGACACCGCATAGTGGCCCAGGAAGAAGTGCGCGTTGGCGAGATCGGTGAGGCCAGTGGAAAGATCGGGCGTCGTGTCCCGGACCGCCGAAAGCACCCGCACCGCCTCCTCGAGACTCGGAATCGCCCGGGCATATTCGCCGCGGCTGACCAGCACCTCGCCCAGGGCGAGGTTCGCGTTCGCAACGGCGGGATGCTCCGGCGGCAGCGAACGCCGGGTCATCGCTAATCCGGTACGCACCAGTTGCTCTGCTTCATCGTACTTCGCCTGCTCGTTCCGCAGCATGCCCAGCGCAACCAGGTTTCGGGCGACGTCGGCGTGCTCCGGCCCGAGGCGGGAGCGCCGCGCCGCGAGCGCGCCTTGCAGCAGCGAATCCGCACGGTCGAGATCGCCGAGCTTCTGATAGATGTCGCCGAGGGTCTGCGAGATGTCCGCCTGTACCAGTGGGTCGCTTGCGAGCGTGCCGGCCTCCCGCACGCCTCGATCGAGCAGTGTTACGACCCGCAGACTCTCCGCCGGCCCGGCGGCCTCGTCTCCACCCTGGAAGAGGTCGAGCATGAAGTGCTCGATCCGCTCAGCCCGCGCCGCTTCGCTGACGGCAGAGTTCCGGGCGTTCGCGACCCTCAGCGTATAGAACACAACCAGGCCGGCGAGCACGGAGACGGCAAGCGCCGCGGCGGAAACGCCGCGCCAGTTCCGGCGCACGAACTTCCCGACCCGATACCCCATCGTATCGGGACGCGCTTCGAGCGGTTCACCTCCCAGATAATGATCGACATCCCGCATCAACGCCTCGACCGAGCGGTAGCGGCGCTGCGGATCCTTGTGCATGGCCGTGAGGCAGAGCACGTCGAGATCCGCCCACGCCGCCTTGCCGCGTCCCCGCCGTCGCGGGCTGGACGGAGAGACCAGGGGCATGCGCAGCACCGCGGCCGAAGGACGCTCGGGTTCGCGTTCGAGAATGACCGCGGCGGCCTCCGATGGCGTGCGATCCGACAGATCGAAAGGCAGCCTGCCGACGAGCAGCTCGTAGAGCACGACACCGAGCGAATAGATGTCGGTGTGAATGCCGACCTGGCCCGCGCGCAGTTGCTCGGGAGCGGCATAGGCCGGCGTCATGAGCCGGAGGCCGGTGCGCGTTTGATCCACGGGCACGTCGAGACTCTCGAGCTGCTTGGAGATTCCGAAGTCGAGCAGCTTCACCCCACCGTCTCGGCTCACCAGGATGTTGGACGGCTTGAGATCGCGATGGATAATCAGGTGCCGGTGCGCGTGCTGCACCGCTTCACAGACCGAGCGGAACAGGCGCAGCCGTTCCGGTATCGACGAGGCATGCTCGGTACAGTAGGTCGTGAGCGGAACTCCTTCGACGTACTCCATGACGAACCACGGCGTCCCGTCCGCGAGACTACCGGCGTCGAAGATTTGTGCGATGGCCGGGTGGTGCAGCTGGGCAAGGGTGCGCTGCTCCGCCGCGAATCGCTCGCGACGCGCCGGACTGAGCCACGCGTCCCGCAGAATCTTGATCGCTGCCTGGCTGCCGAGGTCATTCCGCCGGGCAAGGTAGACGACCCCCATTCCGCCTTCGCCGAGCACGGAGCTGATCCGGTACGCACCGAATTCCTGCGCGAGCAGTGCGGGCGCGAGTGGCGTACTCAGCAGCTCGGCGGCGAGGTGAGGCAGGTCCCGGTCGAGCAGAGAGCCGCCGCCGGCGTCTTCGGCAAGCAGCGTAAGGACCTCGCGCATGAGAGACGAGTCTCCCGCGCACTCCGACTCCAGCCGCGCGAGGCGCTCGCTCTCGGGCAAGTCGGCCGTGGCATGGAAGAGCGATTGCACACGCTCCCACCGCTGGGAATCCATCGAAGCGACTTCGCGAGAGTCCGTCAGGTCTTCCCCCGAAGTTCGCGCGCCAGCCACGCCTTCGCGGCGCGCCAATCCCGCAGCACCGTCGCCTCCGACACGCCGAGAAGTTCGGCGGTCTCCGGAATTTCGAGTCCCCCGAAGAACCGGCTTTCGACGACCTGGGCCTGACGCGGATTGAGGCGCGCCAGTCTTTCCATCGCATCGTCGAGCGCGAGCACCTCCTCGGATGAAGTGGCGCCTGCGTCGAGTCCCTCATCGAACGTCACGAGCGCCACACCCGATCCGCGTTTCTCCGCATTCCGGCGGCGAGCCGCCTCCACGAGTACCTGGCGCATCGCGCGGGCGGCGATGCGCTTGAAGTGCGTGCGGCTGGCCCCACCGAGCGCGGGCGAGCCGGCGAGTTTGAGCCAGGCCTCGTTGACGAGGACGGTCGGGGTAAATGTGGCGCTCGGATCGTTACGGCGAACGCTGGAGGCGAGCCTTCGCAGCTCCTCGTACGTCGCGCTGAACAGGTCATCGAGGGCGTGCGGCATCCTTCCGGATTCTTCCCGGGGACCAGACTCCGATTCCGCTGCGCTGCCGGCGTTGGATTCCGCCATGACGGTTTTTCCGGAGATTCTGCGCAATGCCGTGGGAGCCCCCGGGGCGGTCGTCCATCGGCTGTTGATGGCCACCTGAAGGGTTCGCTGGGGACCAGCACAAGGTACGGCTGGTCACCGAAAAGGTAAGAGCAGCCCGTTACAGCCAGCGTGATGCAGCGGCCAGGTCTAAAAGCCGCGCCACCCCCAACGACGGAGAAGAGCCATGGACCTCGCCTGCCCGAAGTGTGCGTCCGCCGAAGTGCGGAAGCTCTCCCTTATCTACAATGAAGGGTTGTCCACCATCAACACTCAGACGATGAGTGCAGGCTCGGCGTTCGGATCCGGCGGCGGGATGGCTTTCGGCACTGGGAGCTCGAGCACGACGGGACGGCAGCAGACCGCCTTGTCCAAGGAAGCGGCACCGCCGGCCAAGAAGCTGTGGCCACTCTGGGCTGCCCTGGGAGGGTTTGTAGGCCTCATGGGCTTCGGCACGCTCCGGCATCCTGGCGTCGAGTCGATCCTTTATATCGGGATAGCGGTGTACGCCATCCAGCGAGCACTGCGCGGCCGGGAGTTCAACGGCGCCGTCCTTCCCGGTCTCCTCGCGAAGTGGAATGCGTCGTTCATGTGCAATCGATGCGGCGAGAAGTTCGTGGCGGCGTAGTGGGATCAGAGGAGGGTGGTGGTAGGCCGAGCGCTGCTAAGGCGACGGAGCCGGGCAGGAAAAGGTGACGATTGACTTTCGGTTTTTGTTCGGGTAAGGTGTACGGGTCGCTTTTCCGGAGCAGTTCCGTGCACTCGCCTGATCTTAAATCGAAGCTCGATACTCTCATGTCTCTCGCGACCGATGATCGCGATGGACAGCCACCCCCGCCCCGGCTCCGACACGCCCGAGATGTTGGCGCGTTAGGACCGGTCAACATTCGGGACCTTCGCACCGGCTCGGGCCGCGTGAAGCTGCTTCGCGTCCTCATGACCAACGCCTGCAGCTTCAATTGTCACTATTGCCCGATGCGCCGGGACCGCGAGATGCCCCGTACCCTGCTCAAGCCCGAAGAGCTGGTCCGGATCTTCCTCGGCGCACGGAGCCGAGGCTGGTGCGAAGGATTGTTTGTCACCACCGGCATCCCCGGCCGGCCGGTGCATGTCATGGACCAGCTGATCAAGGCACTTGAGTTATTGCGGGAGCGGCACCGCTTCGGCGGATACATTCACGTCAAGCTCGTGCCCGGAGCGCAGGATTCCCAGATCGAACGGCTGACGCAGCTCGCCAGTCGCGTCTCCGTCAATTTTGAGACGCCGTGCGGCGCGACGCTCACGCCGATCGCTCCGGAGAAGAACTGGTCCACCACGCGCGCAGATTTCGAACGAGTCCGCGGCCTGGTGCTTCGGGAACGAGAGGCTCGGTCGCATGGTCGCCCCGCCGATCCGCTCCATCCCGGTGGAGTCGCGGGCATGACGATGCAGTTCGTGATCGGTGCTTCTCCAGACACCGATCGCACCGTGCTGGACACCGTCGCCGGACTCCGGGCCGGCGGTGGAGTTCATCATCCTCATTTCAGCGCATTCCGCCCCATCGCAGACACGCCGCTCGACTCGATGCCGGCGACTCCCGCGCTCCGCGAGCACCGCCTCTACCAGGCCTCGCATCTGCTGTCCGATTATGGCTTCGATGCTGATGAGGTCCAATATGAGGAGAATGGCAATCTTCCCCTGGCGCTTGATCCCAAAGCGGCGTGGGCGCTCGCGCATCCCGAGCGCTTTCCCATGGACGTGGAGACGGCGAGCCGCGAGGAACTCCTGCGGGTCCCGGGCGTCGGACCGCTCACCGCACGGAGAATCGTGGGAGAGCGGATCACGACGGTCTTTCGTGGACTGGCCGACTTGCGGAAGATCGGAGTGCTCACCTCTCGCGCTGCCGGTTTCCTGAGTCTTCGTGGCCGGAAGCTCGCAACGAGCCGATGGACTGAACAGCTCGGATTCTGGGCGCCGGAGAACGAAGTCGGCGCGTACCACGTCACCTATCAGGTGAGCCCGGGGACATTCCGCTGAGCGCTCTCAGCCGGCTCCTTCGTGCCTCAGCAGTTCGTCGATCGGCTCGAGGCCGGAGGGATAACCCGCCTCCGCCACGCTCGCCCCTGCCCCGATCAACGCCTCGATGATTTCCAGATGACGCTCGCGCGGCTCGTGCACCGCGGACCAGACGGCGGTACCGAGTGCCGTCGTGCCGTGCATGCTTCGCGGCTCGAGGGGAAGATTCCGCGACAGGAGCAGCCGTACCGTCTCCAGCTGTCCCCGGTTCACCGCCCAGTGAAGGCCGTTCATGCCGGTCGACTCTCCGGCCATCGGATCGACTCCCGCTTCCAACAACGCCCGGACCACCGGCGTACGCCCATTGAAGCACGCGCACGTGAATGCTTCGGATAGTGCTAGTGGTTCATCTGCGAACCGTCCCTCGGCGAACCACTTGAGGATCTGACACTCAAGGGAGGCGTCACCAGCTTCGCCGAACAGTGGAGCGAGACGGGAAAAATCTCCCCGTTCGAGCCCCACCACCGCATCACGAAAATCCGTCTCCCTGTCCTTCACGAATTGGCCGCTCGAAGCAGCACATCAATTTCATCGTAGCCCGTCGGCAGAGTTACCCCTCGCGCCGACGCGCCAGCCGCAAGCAGCGCGCGAACTGTCTGCGGCGTCCGCCGGTGCGTCCAGAACGAATCCACGCACGCCTTCACTCCCAGCACCAGCGGCGTCCGGCCCCGTCCGTCAGCCGCGTTCACATCCGCCCCGCGCTCGATGAGCAGCTCGACGGTCGAGGACAATCCTTTCCATGCCGCGACATGCAGCGCCGTGCTCTCTGCCGCGATGTCGAAATAGGAATCCCCAGCGAAGCGCGCGTCGACCGGGACGCCGAGGTCCAGCAGCTGACGCACGCCCTCGGTATTCCAGGTGCCGGCGAAGAGCGCCAGCAGTTCTCCGCCACGACTCAGGAGCTCTGCCCGGAGGCCCGGCTCATTGCCGAGAAGTGCTTCGACCGCGACCGCATCGTTCCTGGCGCAGGCGGCCATCAGTCGATATGCACCCGTGAGATCGCTGGCCAGTCCGTGCCGCTCGAAGCGCTCGAGCAGATCGCCCCTTCCGCGCCGGGCCGCGAGGGCGAAGCCCGACTCTCCATCGTCGATCGCGGCCGGGTCCGCTCCATGGTCGAGGAGCAATTCAATGATGTCCAGGCTGTTGTCGCGGGCGATAGCATGATTGAGCGGATGCAATCCCCGCCGACTCCACGTCGCCCTGGGGTCCGCGCCGCGATCGAGCAGTGCCTTCATGCCGTCGTAGTCATGCCAGTCGGACTTCCGAATAAGCATGAGGGCAAGTCCTTCGCGCGTGACTCGTCCGGTGTCCACGACCGCCAGCATCGCGGCGCTGTCATCGGATTCGGGAGAGTGGTAGACGACCTCCTCATCATTCGGATCGGCCCCACGCTCGAGCAGGAGCCGGGTGAGTGGTAGGTGATGGGCCACACCTGCCGCGCCGTACAGCGCGGTCTCGCGTTCCGGATACTCCCCTTTCGTCGTGAAGCCACTGTTCGGATCGACACCGGCGTCGAGCAGTACCCTGGCCGCCTCCATGAATCCCTCCGTTCGTGTGGAGTCGAACCGCAGGTACTTGGAGAGACAGAGGAGCACCAGCGCATTGGTATCGTAAGGGGCGGCCGTGCGCGCTGCGATCCCGGGATCCAGGGCGAGGAGACGGCGCACTTCCGTGGCGTCTCCGAGTATGGCGGCCACGAAGAGATCGCCGCTGGCGAGGTCGGGATGCTCGACGAGAATGGCCTGAGCGGGTTCGAGCGCGCCGTGCCAGGTGGCAGCCGAAATGAATCGCGTCCGTACTTCTTCGCGAACCGTCATGTTTTCAAGTCCGCTAGAAGTATGAAAGCCAGTCGCTCCGGTTCGTCCGCTTTACCTCGGCGAACCATCGACAGGGAAAGTAGAGCAGCAGAATCACGATCGCGAAGACCAGATACAACATGGGCAGGCTCCAGGTATATCCGTCCGGCACCGGACCCGGCGCCATCGGATGATTCGTGAACAGCCACGGATTCACCGCCCCTTCCCGGATGAGCGAGACGACGCACGCCGCCGCATGAATCAATGGAATGTGGAGCAGGTAGTAGAAGAGCGGTACCCGCCCGAACGTCGCCAGCGTGCGCGCCAGCCAGCCATGGGCTCCCTCTGTGAAGCAGAGACCGATGAACATCGGACCGAGCGTCATGAGTAGAAACTGGAGTGAAGCAGGATACTTCGAGGTGCCGAGGAAGCTGAGGGCGCCACCGCTCCAGTGCCGAGGGTCGCCGTACACATCGAGGGTGCGAAGCACCAGGAATGCGATCACCGCCCCGGTCCCGAGACGAAGAGTTATCCTGCGGCGACGCTCTGCCGGCATTCGCATCACCTGTCCGAAGCCGTAGCCCGCCATCATCACACCGATCCAGGGCACGATCACGAACAACACGAGTAGCGGCGGGCCGCTCGCGCCGAGCTCAAAGCCTCCGCCGAGGTAGAGAATCTTCCAGAGCCAGCCCGCCTTCGTCTGACCGAGCTGCCCCATGAACTCCGGGAAGAAATTCGTCACGTTGTGGAAAGCGATGATCGCGCAACCACCGACGGCGTTGGCGACTGGTCCGAGGTAAATGAGTGCCGCCATCAGGACCATGCACCAGCCGATCATCCAGATGACGCCGGCCAGCATGTAGTGGGCGAAATCCAAATTAAACGTCCACGCGATACGGATCACCGTGAGCTCGAGCAGCACCAGCCACAGTCCGCGGGTGAGCAGGAACGTCGAGAGGGCGGCGCTCCGCTGGAGTTTCTGGCCGTGAAGATAGATGCCGGTGCCGGCGAGAAAGACGAACGTGGGTGCGACGAAGTGGGTGATCCAGCGGGTGAAGAAGATGCCGGGCGTCGGCCCGCCGGGAGGCAGGCCGGAGTACACCCGCACATGATCGATGGCCATGAGTAGCATGGCGATCCCGCGCACGATATCGAGCGAGGCGATACGCGGAGACCGTCCGGGCGAGACCGACCCCGGCGCCAGGGCCGGGGCTGAGAGTGGGAGGCTCATGGCGCCGATGTTAGGACACTCCGCGGCACGGCGCAATCACTTTGCAGCAAGCGGCGGCTCCGCGGCAGCGAACGGCGTCAAAGGCCCGACATCGAGCTGGGAAACGCAGGCGCTAGCGATTTCCCGGGCGCAATGCCGAGCGCAGGCGCTCGGCTCTTCTCCTGCTCGCGCGGATCCGCGCGCCGTCCTTGAGGACGACGATCGCGCTGCCACCCGGAAGCGCGCGCACTTCCCGCACCTGGCTCAGCCGGACGAGCGCTCCGCGATGGACCCGTAGGAAACCAGCGGAACCGAGACGTCGTTCCAGCGAGTGCAACGACTCCCGAATCAGGTGACACTTGCCGCCGGCGTGAACTCCGGCGTAGTAGTCCCGCGCCTCGATCCAGGTGATGTCGCCGGGATCGACAACGAGTTGACCGGTGGGCGTGGAAACGACGAGCCCCTCTGCGCGCGCTGGTGGCGGAGCCGGAATACCGATCGCCGCCGCCAGCCGGGACGCGGTGGCGGCACCAACGGGGAAGCACAGACGTTCGCGCACCCTGCGGACCGTGGCATCGAAGCGAGCGCGGCTCAGCGGCTTGACGAGGTAGTCGAGCGCATTCGTTTCAAAGGCGCGGACCGCGAATTCGTCATGCGCTGTCACGAAGACCACGGCCGGCATCCGCTCGACGCCACGAGCGCGAATCACGCCGAAGCCATCGAGATCCGGCATCTGGACATCCAGAAACACCAGGTCAGGCTTCAGAGTCTCGAGCGCCCGCAGAGCCTCGCGGCCGTCGCGGCACTCGCCGATCACTCGCATGTCGGGATGGTCCACGAGCAGCTGACGGACACCCCGTCGAGCGAGAGGTTCATCATCGACGACGAGCACCCGAACTTCAGACATCTGCGCCCGTCCGGTACGGCAGCCTGAGAGTGGCGAGCGCGCCACCGCCGGCGGCGGAAGTGAGCTCGAGGCGCGCCTGATTTCCGTACAGCATCGCGAGTCTCTCCCTCGTATTGGTGAGTCCCACTCCTTCACGCTCGCTGGTTCCGGGACCCGGTCCGTCGTCCTGCACGGTGATGACGAGCTGCTGGTCGGCACGGCGCGCCGCGATCACGATTCGGCCGGCTTCGCTTCGAGAGGCGATTCCGTGCCGGATCGCGTTTTCGATGAGCGGCTGAAGAATGAAATCCGGCACGAGAGCGTTTGCCACTTCAGGGCCGCTGTCAATCGTCACCCGCAACCGGTCGGAGAACCGCACCTGCTCGATCTGCAGGTACTGGCCGAGGAACTCCAGCTCCTCGGAGAGTGGCACTTCGCGTCCGCGGTCGCTGCTCAGCACCCGTCGGAGCACCTCGCCAAGTCGCTCGAGCATGCCGGTCGCGGTGGCCGTGTCACGGTCCCGCACCAGCACCGTGATCGCATTCAGGCTGTTGAGCAGGAAGTGCGGCTGGATCTGCATGCGGAGCGCACCGAGCCGCGCCTCCGCGAGGCGCACCGACAGGCGCGCGGCCTGCGCCTCGCGTTCCTGGGACTGGGCGTAATAGTGAAAGGCGTGCTCGATGCCGAGGACCGCGAAGTATACGGAGACACCGAATGGGAGCGTGGTGAGCGTCCAGCTGAGAATGAACTCCCAGGTGAACGAGTGAGCTCCGGGAAGGAGTAACCCACGGAGCACCGTTCCTGCGGATGCCCATGCCACGCAGAGCCCGAGCGCCGCCACGAGATGCAGCATGAGATGACGCGCGAGCGCAGTCCCTCGGAGGGGAAACTTGCGGGCGAGATAGAGGACGGCCGGGGTCAGCAGACCGTAGAGGAGCCAGTCCCCGCCTTCCCAGAGCAGGGACCGCCAGCTGACGGATGAATCCGCGTCGAGGCGAGCCTGAGCATAGGCGTTGATCACGCCGAGGATGGCGGGGACGATCCAGGCAGCGGAAATGAGCAGCGCGACGGGTGGGCGTCGGGTCGCTCCGGAAGTTTGGGTGGTCACAACGCGAGACCACCGCTGATGGATCGCGCCAAACTGCAGACCTGGGGGCTGGGATCGGGTATGGCGAAGCGCATGACGGAAAGTGCGGACTGCCGAGCAGGGGTGCAAGCGCGAGGGGCAGCGGTGGTGAAGGGACCGCGGTACGGCAGGCGGAGATCTTCCAGTATCGAGTTGGCCCCCCCTATTGCCGCCGGCGATAGCCGTCGGACCTGGGGGAGGATCGCGCTACGGCTTCGTCTTCCCCTGACTCACTGCCCATACGTAGGTCGCGACCTGAATGCTCTGCGCTGGCGTGATGTCTCCCGGAAACGCGACCATGAGGGTGCCATCCTGACCATTCTGCACCCGGCGCAGCATCGCTCCAAAGGTACCGTCGATGTGCCGCCATTTGGGTCCGTGAAGTGATGGCGCGACGGGTCCGCCTTGCAGCTGCTCGCCATGACAGGCGTGACAGGTACCGGTCGTATGAAAGATCTCGCGACCCGCGTCGATCACATCCGCGGCGAGCGAGGGTGGCTCTGTGGCCGCGGGACCGCCGGCCGTCTGCGCGCACGCCGTCTCCGCCTGAATGATTCCTCCAAACACGAGCGCGGCCGTGAGTAGTAACGGCCGATGATGACGCTGCATGATGGGCTTCCTTGCCGGAATGGTTGGGTTGC
>JBDUEA010000030.1:0-27147 GCA_040002695.1 Gemmatimonadota bacterium
TACATCGGGTACGACTGGGGTGCGGTCCTCGAGCGGCTTCCGTCTCCGCGCTACGATGATCTGAGTCTTCCGGATCTGATCCTTGGGCTGTATGACTGGGTGATCGCGTGGGATCATCGCGCGGAGAGAGCCTGGCTGATCTCAACGGGACTGCCCGAAACGGGTGCTGCCGCGGAGCGCCGCGCCGAGGAGCGGCTGGGCTGGGTCCGTCGTCAGCTTGCGCGCCCGATTGCCGTAGGACGGCGAGGTTCAGTTCATCGACTCGGTACTCCCGCGCCTTCCTACGCCGTACCGGACATCGAGTATGGAGCGCAAATCGGGCTCCGCTCATCGTTCACGCATCGGGGATATCTCGACGCCGTCTCCAGGGTACGGGACTACATCCTCGCTGGAGACATCTTTCAGGCGAATCTTTCCCAGCGCCTGCAGGTACCGCTCGAAGAGGATCCCTGGCAGCTGTATCGAAGACTCCGGTCGGTCAATCCCGCGCCGTTTGCCGGTTACCTCGAATTCGGCGGTATCACCATAGCGAGCGCGTCACCGGAACGTTTTCTGCGGCTCGATCCGGATGGCCACGTGGAAACCCGCCCCATCAAGGGGACGCGACCACGGGGGTTATCTCCGCAGCACGATGCGGCGCTCGCACGCGAGCTGATGAGCAGCGAAAAAGACCGCGCAGAAAACGTGATGATCGTGGACCTCCTGCGGAACGATCTGTCCCGCGTTTGCCGCCCGGGCAGCGTGCGGGTACCCGAGCTGCTGGCCCTCGAGCAGCATCGGACCGTGCATCACCTGGTCTCCACGGTGGTCGGAGCGCTCGAACGTGGGCGTGACGCGACGGATCTCCTCGCCGCGACTTTTCCTGGCGGATCAATCACCGGAGCGCCTAAGGTGCGCGCCATGGAAGTCATCGCTGAGCTCGAGCCCTCTCGACGCGGAGTGTACTGCGGTTCAATTGGATATCTCAGTGTCACCGGCGCCATGGACACAAGTATCGTCATCCGGACGGTCGTCGCCGCCGGAGGGCGGGCGTACTTTTCGGTTGGCGGCGGCATCGTCGCGGACTCGGACCCAGAGCAGGAATATCTGGAGACCATCGACAAGGCGCGCGCGCTCCTCGCTTCGCTCGCCGGCGGCGTGATGACGCCATGATCCTGCTGATCGACAACTACGACAGCTTCGTCTACAATCTGGCGCGATACGTCGCAGAGCTCGGCAGAACGCCAGCAGTCCATCGGCACGATGCGCTCTCTGTCGAGGATGTAGCCGACATGGCACCGAGTCACATTATTATTTCTCCGGGGCCGTGCTCGCCCAGCGAGGCGGGAATCTCGACCGAGCTGATCCGGCGTCTCGGAGCCACCACACCCATCCTCGGCGTCTGCCTGGGGCACCAGTGTATCGGCGCAGCATACGGGGCCGAAATCGTCCGCGCGAAGCAGCCGATGCATGGCAAAGTCTCACGAATTCATCACGAGGGGCAGAGCGTCTTTTCCGGGCTCCCGACACCGATGCTCGCGACACGGTACCACTCCCTCGTCATTGCCCCCGATTCCCTTCCCGCCGAGCTCCGAGTCACTGCAACGGCCGACGATGGAGAGATCATGGGAGTAGAGCACGTCGAGTTTCCTGTTATGGGCGTGCAGTTTCATCCCGAGTCGGTGCTCACCGAGCATGGTTACCGCATGCTCGACCAGTTCCTCTCTGGCGGCCATGGAGTGAATGTGCCAGAGCGTGCGGACGGTGCAGGCGAATCTTGATCATCGAATCGATCGTGACTACCAGCGATGCCGCAGGACGGGTGAACTACGCTCCGATGGGCGTCGAATGGGGTGAGGACATCATCGTCGTGAAACCGTTTCTGGAGACCGCCACGTTCCGGAATATCCGGGAGACGGGCGTCGCTGTCGTCAACCTGACCGACGACGTGCTGCTCTTCGCGCAGGGCGCCACCTCCACCGCGGTCTTTCCGTCCTTTCCCGCCGTTGTGGTTACCGGAGTCGTCATCGAAGCGGCTTGCTCCTGGCGTGAATTGAAAGTGACCTCGGTCGACGATACGCCACCCCGCTCACGGATCGTGACCCAGGTCATGCACCGGGGACAACGTCGCGAATTCCTCGGATTCAATCGAGCCCGGCACGCCGTGCTCGAGGCTGCCATTGCCGCGACACGGACTCACCTGCTCACGCCCGCGCAGATCGAGGAAGAGTTCGCCCGGCTCAGGGTCATCGTCGAGAAGACGGCCGGATCCCGCGAGCGTGAAGCAATGGAACTGCTGGTGGATTTCGTACGGGGCAAGCTCGGAGCGGCTTTCAACCCATGACCACCCCGCTCCGGACCGATCTCCCTGTCTCCGTACGGATCGATGCCCCCGCCCGGCTGCATTTCGGAGTGCTCGACCTCCGGGGACATCGCGGCCGAAGGTTTGGCGGGATCGGCGCCGCGGTGCCGACGCCGTGTGTCCAACTCGAGGCGACGCGCTCGGATGACTCGAGCGCGGAGGGGCCGGATGCCGGGAGAGCGCTGACGTTCGCGCGGCGCTTCCTCGAGCATCACAGCATCCGCGGTGGGGCGCACCTGCATGTCACCCGGGCCATTCCGGCGCACGCGGGACTCGGTTCGGGGACTCAACTCGGTCTCTCGGTGGCGCGCGCGCTCGCCGAGTTATATGGGATATCAGCGGAGCCGACGTCCCTCGCCCGCGCAGTGGACCGGGGACGCCGGTCCGCAATCGGCACCTGGACCTTTGCGCTGGGCGGATTTGTACTGGAAGGCGGGCGCCGGCCGGGAAGCAATGCGGTGGCACCGCTGATCACTCGACTTCCAATCCCATCCGCCTGGCGGTGCGTGATCGTGGTTCCGGCAGGATCACCGGGATTGAGTGGGGAGGCGGAAGCGGCGGCATTCGAGCGTCTTCCGGAGCCATCGGAGCATGAAGTCGAACGGGTGGCGCACCTGGTTCTGATGCAGCTGCTGCCGGCGCTGGTCGATGCGGATCTTCCGGCGTTCGGATCCGCGCTGACGGAGATTCAGCGGGTCACTGGCTCCTGGTTCAGCTCGGCGCAGGGCGGCGCCTTTGCGTCGACAGCGACCCAGGAGCTGGTCGAGCAGTTGTCTGAGGCTGGCGCGGCGGGAGTGGGACAGAGTTCCTGGGGGCCGACCGTCTACGGGCTCGCAGCGGATGAAGTGGCGGCAACCAGATTGATTGACGGAATTCGTGCCGAGGTCGAGCCGGGGGCGATGATCTTCACGACGCCGTTTGCCGAGCGTGGCGCCCTCGTTCAAGGTGCGTGGTTACCGGGGTTAAGCTGATTGACAGTTTATACATGGGCATGTATACTCTCCCACCGCTTCCATAGGCGTTTTCCGGTCCGGGAACATTTGTCTTGGTAGCCGGTAGTACCTATCGGATCCCTAGGTAGATCCGGGATTCATGGCTGGGAACTTTTCCGCTCCCGGCTGGTATACACGCAAAATCCATCAAGTTTTCAACGAATGCATTCCGGTTGTCGCCACCTTTTCTTGGCGTCCCCGCTATCGAGGTAAGCAATGGGTCGTTGGTCCCATGCTACCCAATCCGGTCATTGGAACGCTGGTGCTGCCGATCTCAACGGGCGCACGGCATTCGAGACTCTGAATTGGGGCATTTCGAAAGACTTGGGATTTGGACTGCGCCAGTGCTGGCGAAACCAGCTCTGGCCGGTGGAGGTTGATGGCCCGGCCCTGCAGCAGTACGCATTTCCTTTCCTCGGTAGGAAGTTCCTCTTTGCAACATTCGCTTGTCTTGCGCTGTTTCGATTTGCGCGGTACATCAGTCGGGCTCTACCACTCTGCGAATTTCGGTTTCCAGCGGCTCCACCGGCCGACGGTGTTTCCCTGTTCCTGGAAGCGCTTCCCTCGGTCAACGTGCGCATGATAGCAGTTTAGACCGCCTGTTTTCGAGGGACCACCACTCGTCCGCGCCGGGACGAGACGGTCCCTGGGAGCCGGCGGAAGGTTGCAGGTGCAAGATGTCCGCAGTCACCCTTCATCACGAGGTTAGTTATGAACCGCTTTACGCAGAGGATGCTGTCTGGCGGGCTGGTCGCGAGCTTGTCGTTGCTCGCGGTGTCAGCTCACGCCCAGGCGCGTTCGGGCGCATGGACGTTGAATGCGGCCGAAGGCGACTGGAACATGACCGGTCGAGACTACAGCCTCCAGCGCTTCAGCCCGCTGGCCCAGATCACGACGGCCAACGTCGCGAATCTGAAGGCTGCGTGGACACTGTCCACCGGCACGCTCCGTGGTCATGAGGGCAACCCCCTCGTGATCAACAATGTCATGTACGTCCACACGTCCTTCCCGAACATCGTGTACGCCCTCGACCTGACCAAGGAAGGCGCTCCGATGATCTGGAAGCACGTCCCGAACCAGTCGCCCGACGCGATTCCAATCGCGTGCTGCGACCTGGTCAATCGTGGAACGGCCTGGCATCCGAGCGGCAAGATCTTCATCCAGCTCCTCCAGGGCGAACTGCTCGCCCTCGACGCCAAGACCGGCAAGGAACTGTGGAAGGTTAAGAACGCCGATTACAAGCAGGGCTCGACCATGACCAATGCTCCGATCGTCATCAAGGACATGGTCATCGCCGGCATCTCCGGTGGTGAGTTCGGCGTCCGTGGCCGCGTCACCGCCTACGACGTCAACACCGGCAAGGAACTGTGGCGCGGCTATTCGACCGGACCGGACAGCGACGTGCTGCTCGACGGCGACGCCAACACGAACTACGCCTCGCACAAGGGCAAGGACCTCGGCGTCAGCACCTGGCAGGGCGACGAGTGGAAGCGCGGCGGCGGCACGACGTGGGGCTGGTACTCCTATGATCCGGAGACCAACACCTTCTACTACAGCACCGGTAACCCGGGCACGTGGAACCCCGACCAGCGTCCTGGCGACAACAAGTGGTCCATGACCATTTTCGCCCGTAATCCGGACAACGGTCACGTGAAGTGGGCGTACCAGATGACGCCGCACGATGAGTGGGACTATGACGGCGTCAACGAGAACGTGCTCTTCGAGAAGAACGGCAAGAAGCTCCTCGAGCACTTCGACCGTAACGGCTTCGCCTACACGATCGACCGCACCAACGGCAAGCTCCTGGTCGCCAACGCCTACGGTCCGATCAACTGGGCCAAGCCCAGCGTCGACCTGACCACCGGCGTCCCGACCAAGGATCCGAAGTACGGCACTACCGCCAAGAAGAACACCGAAGGCATCTGCCCGGCCGCAATCGGCTTCAAGGACCAGCAGCCCTCGGCGTACTCTCCGATCACCGGCTACTTCTACGTCCCCGCGAACCACATCTGCATGGACTATGAAGGCGTCGAGACCAAGTACACCGCCGGTCAGCCGTACGTCGGCGCGATCGTGCGCATGTTCCCCGGCCCGGGCGGACACCGTGGTCGCTTCATCGCCTGGGATCCGATGGCTGGCAAGCAGGTGTGGGAGATCAAGGAGAACCTGGCTTCCTACGGTGGCGCTCTGACCACCGCCGGCGGACTCGTCTTCTACGGCACCATGGAAGGCTGGCTCAAGGCCGTCGACCAGAAGACCGGCAAGGTCCTCTGGAAGTTCAAGACCCCGTCCGGCATCATCGGTAACCCGATGACGTACAAGGGTCCCGACGGCAAGCAGTACGTCGCGATTCTCTCCGGCGTGGGTGGCTGGGCCGGTATCGGCGTCGCCGCCGGCATCGGTGCCGAGGATCCGACCGCTGGTCTGGGCGCGCTCGGCGCGTTCGGCGATGCGGGCAACTTCACCAACCAGGGTGGAGTGCTGACGGTCTTCTCGATGTAATTCTCCTCCCGTCCGGCGGTATGACAGTTCGTCGTACCGCCGGCCGGGCCCGGATGCTCGACGGCGCCGGTTCAGTAGGGGCGCAAGACCTCGCCTCCTACGAAGACCGGCGCCTTTCTATTTTTTTCAAGCGGTGCCGTCTCGCCGCAACTCATCGTCAGGATGTGCAGCTCATGAGTATGTCGATTGGCCGCGGTTGTTTCTGTGCGCTTGCCCTGCTTACGGGCCCTGCGGTGCTTGCCGCTCAACGCCCCGCCCCTCTCACGGCCGGGGTCGTCCGAGTCTGTGCGGATCCGGACAACATGCCGTTCTCCAACCAGGCGGGGGAAGGATTCGAGAACAAGCTCGCCGAGCTGGTTGCGCGTGAATGGCACGCCAAGCTGGAGTATGCATGGTGGCCGGTCCGTCGTGGTTTCTTCAACCGCGGGCTTCGCGGACGATACTGCGACATGGCCATGACCGCGCCCAGCAAGCTCGACATGGTGGCCGCGACCACACCCTTCTTCCGCTCGGCATACGTCATTGTCTACCGCAAGGACAGTGGCCTCAACATCACTTCACTGAACGACAGCTCCCTCAAGCATCTGCGTATCGGGGTGAATCTGCTTAACGCCGACGCGGAAAACACGCCGCCAGCGATGGCCCTGAGCGCTCATGGAGTAGTCGGAACGCTCGTGGGATTCGGGACCTTCTACAGCGACAGCGTGCGCCCAAATGACATCATCGATGCCGTAGTCGACAAGACGATCGACCTGGCCATTGTCTGGGGACCTCTCGCCGGCTATTTCGCGAAGCACTCCAAGACGCCACTGGTGCTCACGCCAATCGAATTCGACACGCTGACGAACACTCCGTTTGCCTTTGATATCTCAATGGGAGTTCGGAAATCTGATGTCGCGCTCCGAGACAGCCTTCAGAAATTGCTGGACTCGCACTTCGATGAGGTCCAGGGGATTCTGACCGAGTTTGGCGTCCCGCTCCTCTCGATTCCGCCGGCGGACTCGACGCAGCGGCATTCGAGCAGAACACCGGGCTCGCGGGTGACAGTGCCCGCAGGGCGGTGACGAGGCATTCGGCCGAGTTCCACCACGGAACGATCGACACTCTATGAGGACGGCTGCCGGCAGCCTACATCTCTGGCGCCGGACCAAAACTCGCTGAGCCCGGGATACCTCGCATCTCCTCCCCGGCACCAGGATTGCCCTATTATTCTTGGAGCAATCGCTATCCGCTTGCGTCCGTTCGAGCTCACCCGGTCACGAATAGTCCGGGTTATCCGGTCTGACGCCGAATCTGCACTCTCCAGCGCTTTCGATACCAAGAGGAATCGCAACGGTATGAGCACCATGAAGCGTAGGATCACATCCAGCATCGCTCGTTTTGGAATGACCGTAGTTCTGGCTGTCTTGTGCCTGAGCAGCCGAGCGGCCGCCCAGGAGGTGCACGATCAGTATCACCCGGTTCCGAGAGACACGGTCAACAACGATACATATCAGGGATGGAAGCAGTTCGAGCTCAATTGCTCGCGCTGCCACGGCGAAGACGGCGTCGGGAGCTCCTTCGCTCCAGCCCTCGTCGTCTCGCTTAAGAATGACGGCTCGATCCCGACGAAAGAGTTGTTCATTCAGACCGTCTGCGCCGGCCGTCCTGAGAAGGGGATGCCGTCGTGGTGCGCCGCAGGACTCGAGATAGACAAGATGGAGCGGATCTATATGTACCTGAAGGGCAGGGCGGACGGTAAAATTGGCCTTGGACGACCGGCGGTTCGCAGCGATAGCTGACACCGCCCGGTGTGAATACATTCACGGGACCGCGCACGCGCGCGGTCCCGTTCTGTTTTCCGGCTCGACCCCAGTGAGGCGCCCGGCATGCCCATGAAAAGATCCGGATACTTTCCCCTTGCAGCGGTCTGGATGAGCCTCGGAACATTCGCCGGCGCCCATTCGGTTCGTGCGATGCAGGCCGCGCCCCGCATGGTACTGCTCAACATGAGCTTTTACGGGCGCGGAGCAAACTCGATCGAGCCTGGAGATTCGGGGCTGGCGGGCCAGTCCGGCAGCCTGCTTCGTCGTGAATTATCGCGCTACCAGGGGCTGGACCTCGTTGATTCTTCGACTGTCGCCGCTGTGGTCGCACGAGAGGAGCGGAATGGAGACCCGTGCAATACGATCGCGTGTGCAGTGGATGTGGCGCGCCAGCTGAACGCGAAGTGGGTGGTGACGAGCAAGATGAGCAAGGCGAGTGACCTGATCTGGTCTATGTTCGGCCAGCTCATCGAAGTATCAACCGGACGGATCCTGACTGATCAGGAGGTCGAGCTGAAAGGGGTCTCGAAGGTCATTGCGCCGCAGGGCGCGGAGTCTCTCGCCCGGCGGATCGCGAAGGCGGCCGGCCTCGGGAGCGGATCGAGCGCACAGGATTCGGCATCGGCCCCGACTGCCGCGCAACTCGACGTCACGCAGGTGCGCGCGAGACTCACCGCATCGACTGAAGACAAACCGGCGGATTTTTCCGGAATGGACCTGAGCCGGCTCGATCTGCATGGCGTGGATTTCCGGCGCGCTTCCCTGATCAAGACGCGGCTGGCCAGCGCGAATCTCGCCGGAGCGAACCTGTTCACCTGTGACCTGACGGACGCCGTACTGACGGGCGCCGACCTCACCGGCGCCAACCTCGATGGAACGATTCTCCGGCGCGCAAATTTCCGGGACGCCAAACTCGCGCACGCAAGTCTCTTCGCCACGATCGTCGAAGAGGCTGACCTCAGCGGAGCGGATCTGAGCGATACGCGGATCATCGGGTATCTCAAGAAGGCCAAGCTGACGAACGCACACCTCCAAGGCGCAAACATCGGCGCCGACCCTGGCAACCAATCAATGGGCGTGATGCGCGCGGCTTTCGTGGGCGCGGATCTGTCCGGGGCCGACTTTTCGGGCGCCAACCTGTTCAAGGTGGATTTTTCCTACGCCAACCTTGCGGGTGCAAATCTTTCCCACACCAATATCACCAACGCGGATCTCATCTCCACTGATTTCACCGGCGCGGACCTGACAGGAGCCGATCTTTCCAAGTCCGACATCACCGGCGCGATCTTCACCAGGGCGCGGGGCGTCCGACAGATCAAGGGACTTGATCAGACCCGCGGCCGTGACAAGGCGACTTTCGATGAGCACATGGAATAGCTTGACCGGCGCGACATCGGTCGCGGCGCTTCTTCTTGCGACTGCCTGCGGCGATCGCACTCCCTCCCGGACCGCTGCGGACTCATCGGCCACGACCGGTAAGTCGCCGGCCGCCGCCACTCTGGCCGCGGCGAGTGCCAGGCCCGGCGCACTGGCGTTCGTGACTAACGAGGATTCCCAGGATCTAAGCATCATTTCGACCGCGTCGGATTCGGTCGTGGCGACGATTCCGGTGGGTACGCGGCCCCGCGGCGTGAAGGTGAGTCCGGACGGACGCACCGTCTGGGTCGCGCTAAGCGGATCTCCCAAGTGTCCGCCGACGATGCCGGACGCCGAATGCGAGAAGCTGAAGGTCGACAAGAGCAAGGACGGTATCGCCGAGGTGGATGTCGCCACGCGCACGGTGCGCCGGATCCTGCCCGGTGGCTCGGATCCCGAGCAGTTCGACGTCGCGCCGGATGGCTCGAAGCTGTTCGTCTCCAATGAGGACGCAGGCACGGCTTCGATCGTAGATCTCAAGACCGGTCGGATCAACGATACGATCAAGGTCGGTGCAGAACCGGAGGGCGTACGGCTGAGCCCGGACGGCAAGCATGTGTGGGTTACCTCCGAGGCGGCACACACTCTCTCCGTACTCGACATAGCCACGGGAAAGTCGCTGGCCAGCATCGTGGTTGATCCCCGGCCGCGCGACCTCGCATTCACGAGCGATGGCCTCAAGGTCTACTCCACCGCGGAGCAGGGTGGCACGGTCTCCGTGATCGATGTACCGACTCACAAGGTGATCAAGGTGATAAAGATGCCGGCGGACGCGCGGCCGATGGGCGTGCTCATCTCGCCGGATGGGAAGCGCGTATTCGTATCGAATGGGAGAGGCGGGAGCATTTCCGTCATCAATACCGCGACCAACACGATCGAGAAGACCATTCCAGTCGGGAAGCGCCCCTGGGGCATCGCGCTGTCGGCGGACGGGAAGAAACTCTACACGGCGAACGGGCCGTCGAATGACGTGTCGGTGGTGGATACCGAGACGCTCGTTGTGCTCAAGACGATTCCGGTGGGCAAGGTGCCGTGGGGGGTGGCGATAGGGAAGTGAGAACTGAAAGTACTGGGTACTGAGTACTGAGTACTGAGTACTGAGTGACGAGTGACGAGTGACGGGTGGGCGGAGAGGTGTCCGCCGGGCTCGGTTCTCGTCACTCTTTTTCATTTCTCCAGGCGAACAGCTATCCAAAGATTTTAGTATACCAGGCGCCAGGGAAGCGCCAGGCGAGCCAGCCATCCAGTCCCCACTCCCGTCCGGCCCGCGCGAGGAAGAAGACGATCATGCTGGTGCCCAGAACGAGGTGGAAGCCGAGCTGTCCGGGTGCCTGCCACTGAGTCGCGAGCCCGTAATTGAGGGCTAGCCAGAGTCCGATGAGAGCGGCGACTCTGGTGAATAGCCCCAGCGTGAGTCCTATCCCCACGATGACTTCACCCCAAGCGGCCAATCGGGCGAAGACCGGGGCGTTCGGAATGACAGTCTGTTCGAGGAACTGTTTGTAGAAGAGAATCGGGTTGCCGGATGCCTGTTTTGCCACGATGATCGGCATGACTTGAAGCCAACGGTCCTGGACGGCCGGGACGGGAAGGAACCCGCCGAACAACGCCACGGTCATCTTGGTCCAGATCGCCTTGGCGAAATAGAGCCCGATAACGATGCGAAGCAGCGCGAGCCAGCGGCTCGGATGGGACATGCCGATCGGCGAAGATTCCATCGAGTGTGAACTCCTGGGAATAATGGCGTGGGCCGGTGGCCGGAGCCGGAAGCCGCCAGATATACCGCTCCATGGCGATTTCCGCCAATCCGGCCGGTCCGGCGCCTCCCCGGTCTAGCCTGCCACGCCCAGTTCGCCGAAGACGAATGACCAGGTGTCGGTGAGTTCCTCCAATACCTTCGAGACCGGCTTCCCTGCCCCGTGGCCCGCCCTGGGCTCGAGGCGAAGGAGGACGGGGAGCCCGGACACGCTGTCGGCCTGGAGTCGCGCCGCCATTTTTCTTGCGTGCAGCGGGTCCACCCTGGTATCGCTCTCGGCGGTTGCAAGGAGGACGGCCGGATAAGCGGTCCCTGGCTTAACGTGATGATAGGGAGAGTAGGCGCTGAGCCAGGCGAAATCTTCTGCCGTGTCCGGTGCGCCGTACTCGGGAATCCACAGCCGGGCAATGAGAAAGCGGTGGTAGCGCAGCATGTCGAGGAGCGGCACCTGGACAATGACTGCGCGAAAGAGATCGGGGCGCTGTGTGAGCACCGCGCCCATCAGGAGCCCGCCGTTTGATCCGCCCGCCACCGCGAGTCGTGCCGGCTTCGTGTAGCGTTCCCGGATCAGCCACTCGGCGGCAGCGATGAAGTCATCAAAACTGTTCTGCTTGTTGGCAAGCATGCCGGCCTGGTGCCACGCCTCACCATACTCGCCGCCGCCGCGCAGATTTGGAATCGCGACCAGTCCCCCCTTCTCGATCCAGAGCAGCATCGAGCGGGAGAATGTCGGCGTCATGCTGATGTTGAAACCACCGTAGCCGGTGAGATACGCCGGCGCCTCACCCGTCCGCTGGAAATCGCGCCGGTGCACGAGAAACATCGTGATGGGGGTGCCATCCTTCGAGGGGTAGCGCACCTGCTCGACCGTGTACGCCTCGGGATCGATGCCTGACTCTACGCGTTGCCAGAGTTCGCGGTCCCCGGTGCGCACATCCAGGCGATAGATACTCGGCGGAACCGTGAAGGAGGAAAATCCGAAGAAGAGTTCGTCGCCATCGAATTCGCCGCCCCAGCCGAAGAGGCTGCCGATAGCGGGCAGCTCGATTTCGTTGAGCAGGTTCCCCTCGCGATCCGCCAGTCTGAGGCGCGAGGACGCGCGCTCCAGATAACTCAGGGCCAGGCGATCCTTGAGCAGCATGAACCCGTCGAATACGGCATCAGCGCGCGTGGGTATGATCTCCCGCCAGTGCTCCCGAGAAGGATTCCGCACATCGGCAACGAAGAGCCGATAGTTCGATGCCTCGAGGTTGGTGCGGATGTAGAGCTGATTGCCATCGATCTGGGCATCGAAGGTGGCGGGAAGATCCTTCGCAACCGGAACCAGCGGGCCCTTCGTCAGGCGGTCCTGGAGGTACAGGTCGGTCTGGTCGAAGGTGCGGGCCACACCGATAACGAGCCAGCGGCCATCGGGAGAGAGATCCACTCCAGGCCAGTGCTCCTTCTGCTCGGGCTGGAAGGTGAGCGGGTCACTCGCGGGATCGGAACCGAGCGCATGAAAGTAGATCGCTCGGTGATATTGCTCTTCACCTTCGGGCACCGCGCCTGCCATCGGATAGCGCGTGTAATAGAAGCCGCTGGCATCCGGGAGCCACGCGAGGTCGGCCGCGCGAGTATCCGGAATACTGTCGACGAATCGCGTTCCGGAGTCCGTGTCCATCAGGCGCAGGACGCTCTCTTCGCTGCCATTCTCTGATAGTCCGAACGCCAGGAGGCGACCATCATCGCTGGGGAAGAACCAGTCGAGCGCGGTGGTGCCTTCAGCGTTCAGTGCATTGGGGTCGAGGACCACACGGTCAGGCCCATGCACTCCCGTCCGGCAATAGAGGACGGGCTGATTCTGTCCTCCATCGCGTTTCTGATAGAAGTACCGTCCATGCGCCGGCGTGGGCGAGCCGAGCGCACCAATCCGGAGCAATTCTTCGAGCCGTGCATGGATCGCGGCGCGCGCGGGAACCGCCGCAAGGTATTCCGACGTGAGCGCGTTCTGTGCAGTCGTCCAGGCCTTGGTTTCCTCGCTATCACCGTCCTCCAGCCAGCGATAAGGATCGGCGATGCGCATCCCGTGAAGCGTTTCAATGACGCCGACGGTCGGAGAGGACGGATATTTGAGCGGGGGCATTGGGGCGGTGAGCGGTTAGCGGTTAGCGGGAGGAGTCGGATGAGAGCGGGAGGTGAGACGTGAGAGGTGAGGCTTCGAATGGCCCAGGAATCCAAGACTACCATCACTTCCGGCTCACCCCTTACCGCTCACCGTCTCAATCTCCCAGACTGATTCCCAGCTCCCGCGCGGTGAGTACCGTGTCCGAGTCCAGCGGGACATTTTTCACTCTTCCAATGCAGTCCTGCAATGGTACCCGCACGATCGTGGGTGGTGCGAAGCCGACCATCGTGCCGAACGCACGATCGGCGACGGCGCGGACGGCCGCGGCCCCGAATCGGAGAGCCAGCAACCGGTCGAAGGTCGTAGGCGACCCGCCCCGCTGCAGATGGCCAAGGACCATGCTGCGGGTTTCCTTGCCGGTGCGCTCGACGATCGCGCGCGCGACGAGGCTTCCGATGCCACCCAGCCTGTCAACGCCGCCGACATTCCGCCGCTCGAGAAGCACGATGTCTCCGCCCTTGGGCACCGCGCCCTCGGCGACCACCACGATGCTGAAATGGCGACCCGACGCATCCCGCGCACGGATTTTTTCGACGACCTTCTCGATATCGAATGGAATCTCGGGAATAAGGATGACATCCGCGCTCGCCGAGATGCCGCTGTTGAGCGCAATCCAGCCGGCTGTGCGTCCCATCAACTCGACGACCATCACCCGTTCGTGACTCTCGGCGGTCGAGTGAAGCTTGTCGATGGCATCGGTCGCCGTGCTAACGGCGGTATCGAATCCGAAAGTGGCCAGAGTGCCCACGACATCGTTGTCGATGGTCTTGGGTACTCCGATCGCCGGAAGGCCCTTGAGCCACAGGTCGTACGCGATTCGCAGGCTTCCGTCGCCACCGATGGAGATCAAGGCATCGAAGCCGCTGGCATTGAATGCGGCGATCAAATCGTCGGAGCGGTCAGTTTCGATTTCAGCGCCATCCGCGTCCTGGCTGACCCAGCGAAACGGATTACCCCGGTTCGTGGTCCCGAGAATCGTGCCGCCGAGGTGGGTGATACCGCGCACCTTGTCGGGGCTCAGGGTGACGATACCATCGCTGCCAAGGAGACCCCCGTACCCGCGGCGGATTCCGTACGTCTGCCAGCCGCGGTGATATGCCGAGAGCACGATCGACCGAATAACGGCGTTGAGGCCTGGTGCGTCCCCGCCGCCGGTACTAATCGCGATGCGCATGCGGACCGAAGGCAGGTACAATCGAGAGGCGCCGGGCGTTCATGACTTCATCTTCCCCTGAACCAGTCCGAGAATTTCCCCAGGGGCCGCGTGTCGCCCGATGGCTTTCTTCGAGAAGATGCGCTCGCCATCGAGGCTGACATCGAACACGCCGCCGGACGAAGGAATCAATTGAGATTCGCTCTCCGGAAAATGCTGCTTCAACTCGGCCGCCAGACCGGCGGCCCGCTGCTGATAATTTCAAACGACGCAGTACTCGATGATGATGCGCATGGACACCGCGGTGGGAAGTCGCCGAATCGGCCGGAACCGCTGAATGAGACCGGGATTTGACATTTACTGTAATCGTAGCCGCGCCCACTCAACTCTGCCATGGCCCGGGTTGGCATGCTCGATGGAACCCGGGAACATGATCGGTAGAGTGACAGCGTCATCCCCGGCTCGCTCGCGGGTATATTGCGGGTGAGGCCGGGCTGGAGGAGTACTGCTCCATCCACGAGCCGTCTCCGGGTTGCGGGAATTCCAAACATTTTTCGCATACGGTGCCATGCGCCATTTCGCCCTGCCTTCGACCGGTTCACTCGGCGCGCGCGCCGGGACACTCGCCGCGCTCCTGGCCATTCACCTCGCTGGTACTGCCTCAGCGCAGCGACTCAATCGACTCGAGCTCGGGGCCGCCGGAAGTTTCCAATCTTATGACAGCGCGCTGGAGCTCAAGAGCACGATAGGCGGGACATTTCGCCTGGGATACTGGATCTTCGGGCCAATCTCGATCGAAGCGCAGGGCGGATATGCGCGACCACACACCAACACCGCGCTCGATGCCGCGGTAGGGGTGACCGCCATCGGTGGCTGGGCGCTCTACAATGCACCCATCGGTCGCTACAGCTCGGCCTTCGCCAAGCTCGGTTACGCCTCGCTCGGATTCGGCACCTGTCCCGCCAACTCGACCCCCGGTTCGGGGCCATGCGGAAGCGCAGGAGGAGTACAGGGTGGCGCGGGAGTGCGGCTTGCCATTTCGCCGACACTCCTTGTGCGACTGGATGGCGAATACCTGCGCAGCCAGTCGTCGCGCAAATTTTCCAACCTGACGGGCTCCCTCGGTGTGAGTCTTATGATTGGCAGCCAGCCGCTCGTGGATACCGACGGGGACCACGTTTACGATCGTTCCGACAAATGCCCCAACACACCACTCGGCGCTCTGGTAGACAAGACCGGCTGTCCGACGGATGCCGATAGCGACGGAATTCCCGACGGACTCGACCGCTGCCCGAACTCCCCCAAGGGAGCGAGCGTCGACGCGGTCGGCTGCACCGGGGACAAAGACGGCGATGGTGTCGTCGATGGACTCGACCGTTGTCCCAACACGCCGAGGGGAGCCGCAGTCGATGGCGTCGGCTGTCCGAAGGATTCGGATAAGGATGGCGTTCCGGACGGCCTGGATCGCTGCCCCAGTACGCCGCCTGGAGCCAAGGTGGACGCGCTCGGCTGCCCGGGTGATGAGGACAACGACGGCGTCTTCGATGGCCTGGACCGGTGCCCCAATACTCCCGCCGGCGTGCAGGTGAATGCCTTCGGCTGTCCCCCGAATCAGGATAGCGACAAGGACGGGGTGATCGACGCAGCCGATAAGTGTCCCGATACTCCGGCCGGCACGAAGGTGGACGCCAGCGGCTGCCCCGTAGCGGCGGCTCCGGCTCAGGATCAGAGCAACCCGCCGGCACCCACCGACACGACGACGCACGCGCAGCCGTCCCCCAGCCAGCCGTCGTCGACCGCGACAGGAAAGCTGACCTGGGTCATACCCGGGCCGAGTTTCGCGTTGCAAAGCGCCAGATTACTGCTGAGTGCCAATGCGGTTCTCGATTCGCTGGCCGTGCAGCTGATCAGCGATCCGAACACGCGGGCAGAGATCTCCGGCTATGCGCAGGATCGGTTGATCCCGGCGGATAATCAGCGGCTCTCGAGACTTCGCGCCGATGCGGTGCGCTCGTATCTCGTCGAGAAAGGGGTCCCCGCGACCCGTCTCACAACCAAGGGCCTCGGAGCTCAGACGCTGATCGTGGCGGATACAACTGCCACTGCGCGAGCAATCAACCGCCGGGTAGAGGTTCATATTCTGCCGCAGTGAGATGCTGGCGAACCTGACAGCCCGGTCGCCGAACTGTCACTCGAGCATCGAGATAGGAGCAGATTGAACGGCCTGCAAATGGACGGAACAGTTGTTGCTGGTAGGAGTTATACCTCGATGGCGGGGACGACCGAGTCGGTCGCCCCTGCTGCACTCCGGAACCAGCTATCCAGCGATGACTGAACGTATGCGCGCATACCGCCTCGCCCTTGCGGCTGGCCTCGCCAGCGCCCTGTTCACCGCCCCTCTCGCCGCACAGAGTCGCGACCGTTGGGGTGAGTTGCCGTATCCCGCGGCGACGCAGGAGCCGGCCATCGCGACTGGACCGCGGCATCAGGATGTGCCTGACTGGCCCGCGCCACCGCTCACGACCCCGCCCCACTCGGTGCGCGCGATCTACCTCAATGCCTGGGTCTTTGGAGGCAGCCGCTTCTACGACCTGCTTCGCCTCGCAGACAGCACCGAGATCAACAGCTTCGTTATCGACGTGAAGGATGATACCGGCTACCTGACATATCCGTCGCAAGTACCGACCGCCATCGCGATCGGCGCCAATCAGCAGATCCGGGCCCGCGACACGCGCGCGCGCCTTCGTACGCTCATCGCGCACGGAATTCATCCGATCGCGCGGATCGTGGTGGCGAAGGATCCCCTGCTGGCCTCAAAGAAGGTTGCCTGGTCCGTCCAGGACACGCGCGGCGGACTCTGGCATGACCGGCTCAACTTTGCGTGGGTGGACGCGTTCAACGATTCCGTCTGGGTATACGCCGCGCAGCTCGGGGAAGAAGCCGTGAAGATGGGCTTCGCCGAGGTGCAGTTCGACTACGTGCGCTTTCCGGACGAACCGAGAAGCCGTCTGGCCACCGCGATCTTCGCGGCGCGCCGCCCCGGCGAGACCGTCCGTGATGGCGTGCACCGAAATCTCAAGCTGCTTCGGGACCGGGTGAAGCCGCTCGGCGTGCCGTTTACGATCGACGTCTTCGGGATGACGACGAACGTGAACGTGGACATGGGCATCGGACAGATATGGGAAGATCTGGTCGGCACGGCGGACGTCGTGCTCCCGATGGTCTACCCCAGCCACTACTACCGCTCGATGTACGGCGTAGCGCATCCGAACGATGAACCGTATACGATTGTCCGGCATGCACTCGAAGATGGATTGCGCCGGTCGGAAAAGTTTGGCCCTTCAGCGGAGATCAGGCCGTATCTGCAGGCGTTCACGCTCGGCAAACCGCGCTATACTCCAGATCATATCCGCGCGCAGATTCGTGCGGCCTCGGATGTCGGCATCGACAGCTGGGTGCTGTGGAATCCGCGCGGGGTGTACGATCGCAGCATCTTCCTTTCCAAGCATGCAGAGACCCAGACCTCGTCGACCTCCCGGTCGAAACCCAGCGTCGGCAGCACGCGCTGATCGATCAGCCGCGCGCCGGGGCCCTGGTGCGCTGCCGCTCGTCGCTTTCGCCGCGCTGCTCGTACCCTGCCTCTCCGCACCGAAGCCGGCTCCCGCGCCGGTCCACGCCATTTATGTCACCGGCTGGACCTTCGGAGGGCCGCGCCTCGACAGCCTGATTCGCCTCGCGGATACCACCGAGGTGAACGCCTTCGTGGTGGATGTGAAAGACGATACCGGATATCTCACGTACCTGTCCAAGGTCCCCACGGCCATTGCCGCGGGCGCCAATGGCAAGCCCCGCACTACCGACGCCGCGAGACGCCTGGCCCTGCTTCACAAGCATCACATACGCGCAATCGCAAGGATCGTGATCGCGAAGGACCCGCTGCTCGCCGCCGCGCGTCCCGCGTGGGCGATCCAGGATGACAAGGGCGCCGCATGGCGCGACAGCGGAGGCTCGACCTGGCTCGACGCATACAACGACTCGGTCTGGACCTACGCCGCGGATCTCGCCGCCGAAGCGGTGAAACTCGGTTTCGACGAACTGCAGTTCGATTATCTCCGGTTTCCCGATGCCGTCGAGCCTGGTATCGCGAACGCTGTTTTTCCCGCGCGGCACGGCGAAGAGACCACACGCGACGGAATTCTGCGGAATCTTCGTTTGCTGCGCGGCCGCGTGAAGCCGCTCGGCGTTCCCTTCACTATCGACGTGTTCGGCTTCACGGCAAGCGCCGAAACACCGATGCCGATCGGGCAAGTATGGGAAGACCTGGTGAGCACGGCTGACGTAGTGCTGCCGATGGTGTATCCCAGTCACTATCGGCACGCCTTTCATGGCATCGACGATCCGAATGCGGTACCGTATCGCGTAGTACATCTCGCGCTGGAGGACGGAATGACCCGGGCCGCGCGCATCGCCGCGCCCGCCGAAATCCGACCCTACCTCCAGGCCTTCACGCAGGGAGCTCCGCCGTACACGCCGGAGATGGTCCGCGAGCAGATACGCGCGACGGAAGAGCTGGGTATCAAGTCGTGGGCGCTGTGGAATGCCGAGAGCGTGTACCCTCCCGCTATCTTCCGCCGGAAGCGACGACACTGACGCCCTCGCCAATCCTCAATCGGGCGTCAGCATTCAATCATTGACGCGAATTCCGGCCGGGGGAGCTGCAGATGACCGAGGTACGAAAGCGTTCGAAGTTCACCGGCATCATCAAGAACCTGCTCCTCACGCTCACGATCACCGTCGGATTTTTCGTCGTGATCGAGGGTCTCGCCAGCAGCGGCCTCCTCGTATATCGCCTCTTCAAGACGACGCACCAGCCCCTCCGTGAGCGCGTCAGCACCCGCTACGATCCTGAATTGGGCTGGGTAGCGATTCCGAATCTGAAAGTGCCGGACATGTATGGCCCCGGCATCTATCTCCAGACCAACGCACAGGGCTTCCGCGGCACTGAGGACATTACGGCCGCCGCGCCCGCCGACCGCGTACGCGCAATCTGCTCGGGCGACTCCTTCACGCTCGGCTTCGGCGTCGATAACGAACAGAACTGGTGCCGCCTCCTCTCGAAGAACGATCCGCGACTCCAGACTGTGAACATGGGTCAGGGCGGGTACGGCGTGGATCAGGCGTACCTCTGGTACCGGCGTGATGGCCGGAACCTCGAGCATGCCGTCCAGATCTTCGCGTACATCACCGACGACTTCGACCGGATGCGGCGCCGCGAATTCCTGCGGTACGGCAAGCCGGTCATGGCGATAGACGCCGGGAAGCTCGTTACCCGCAATGTTCCAGTGCCGCGGAGCGCATTCGTCTTTCCTTGGCTTACTCAGAACGGTCATCTCTTTCTCGAACTCCGCTCGGTAGAGCTCGGCTCCATGCTCCTCAACCGGCTGACACCCGCGCCGAAGCCAACGGCCCTCGGGAGCCGGATGACGCTTGAGGAGTCCCGTCAGATCGTGCTGAAAATTCTGGATGAGCTTGCTGCGATGAACGCGGCCAGGCACAGCACCCTGGCGCTGGTACACCTGCCGACCGAGCCGGACTACGAGAGCAACCAGATGACCGACGAGTGGCGGAAGTTCGTGCGGGATGCCGCCGCGGAACGGAGCATTGCATTCATCGATCTGGTGGAGGATTTCCGGCAGCTGCCGAAAGAGTCGATCCACGCCCTCTTCCTGCAGGAGGGCGATCTGACCGTCGGCATCGCGCGCGGACATTATACAGTGGAAGGAAACCGGGTTATCGCCCGGCTCCTGTACGAGCGGCTCGTGGCGCTGCCGCCGGTGCAGGCACGACTCGCAGCGCTGGCTAGCTTCCCGCCGTCACCCCCGACTCCCAGCCGGTGATGTAACCGGCCAGCGCACTGGCCGCAGTGGTGTACGGACTTGCAAGATAGAGCTGGCCCGGCCCTGACCGTCCCGGAAAATTCCGGTTGATGGCGCTCACGGTCACCGTCTCTTTCTTGTAGCTGACGCCCGGGCCGGCGTTGATGCACGCTCCGCAACTCGGCTCGATGATCTCCGCCCCGACTGCACGGAAAATATCGACGTACCCCTGCGCCTCCGCGTACCGCTTCACGTCCTGGCTGCCGAACTGAATGAAGAATTTCACGTCGGGGTGAATGCGCTCCCCGGCATCCGCCGCTTCCTTGAGCACCGCGGCGTACATGTCCATGTCCTCCTTCTTGCCTGCCGTGCAGCTTCCCGCGTAGCAGATGTCCACCTTTACGTGCCTGCCAAGTTCGTCGACGAAGAGCCCATTGCCCGGGTCGCCCGGCAGGGCGATCATCGGCTGCAAGGAGGCGGCGTCGATGTCGATGATCTCTTCGTACTCCGCGCCGGGGTCCGAGTAGAGACCGTCGAGCAACTTCGTCACCTCGGCGCGATCGGCGCCACGCTCCCGCACCAGGTAGTCGATCGCCTTGCCGTCCGGACGGATGAGGCCGGTGAACGCGCCGACTTCAGCCGCCATGTTGGTCATGGTGGCGCGCTCGTCGATGGACAGCGCCTCCACCGCCTCGCCGGCGTATTCGACGATCTTGCCGATCGCCTTGCCGGTCTTCACATATGGCTGACGCAGAATCTGCAGCATGAAGTCCTTGGCCGTCACGTTCGCCGGCTTGGGACCGTTCACCCGGATGAGCACCGACGCGGGAACCTTGAGCCGGACATCCTTCGTCAGCCAGGAGTTGAAGATCGCGGTGGTGCCGACGCCGAACGCGAGGCAGCCCATGGCACCGCTGTGCGGTGTGTGGCTGTCGCTTCCGATGATCACGTGACCCGGCAGCGCGTGCTGCTCGAGCATTTTGGAATGACAGATGGCCTCGGACCCCTGCACCACCATATTGTGCCCAAGTCTGGGCAATTCCCCATACAGCTTGATTCCCTGCTCTTCCGCAAACTCCTCCTGCTTCTTCTTGAGCTCGAGCGCCACGTCGAGCAAACCTTCCGCTTTCCGCTCGTCCGTCATCGCGAGCTCGAGGAAGGTCAGGTGATCCCGGAAAAAGAAGATCGACTTCGGGTCTACCACTTTTTCCTCGGGCCCGACGTAGTCCCGCCAAAAAATGGCGGACATGGGCGTCACATATTCGTGGCTGAAGCGGATGTCGGTACGGACGAACCCTTCGTCTCCCGGCTGCACATATGGCACACCGACCGCGTCGGTGGCGAGGTCCCGTACCCAGTGCCGCGCGATGATCTTCTCGGCCAGCGTCATCGGTCGTTTCGGCGTCTGGATCACCGGCACCTTCGCCTTGCCCTGCATGCGCGCGAGGTTGTACTGGAAGAGACCGCCATGCTCGATGATGCCGCGGGTGATCTCTCCTTCACCGTTCGTGAATACCGACAGCGGAATGGATTCCCCGCGCCGGATCCGATCGATGAGCGCGAAATCTGTGCTCGTGAATATCCCGAGGTTCTGACAGTTCTCTCCGTAGATCCGCTCAATGTTTTCCGCGATCACGATACGGATGCCCGCCATCATTTCCGCATAGGGCGACTGTTCGCGGCTGGAGCCCTTGCCCCGACGCTTGCCGCTCACCGACGCCACGAATCCGCCTTGTTTCACCGACCCTCGGGTAATCGGAAACTCCTGACCCGCTTTCAGGCCGAGGTATGGAAATTCTCCCAGCGTCTCATCGTAGTAGTAGCAGATGTACGCGGGCGTGATCTCATCGGTGGAGATGTCGTCTCGCAACTTGATCGCGGGAGTCCAGGCCAGATCTTCTCCGGCCAGCTGCCGGGTGATCAAGCCCGGATCTTCGGTCAGGAAGAAAATCCGGCCGTCGAATCTGACCTGATCGGGCAACCGGGTAATCGGGCGGGACTTGAGCGATTCGAGCATGGGGACCGGAGCGGTAACGGATGGGCGGAAAACATTTCCACCACGAGTGAGTCGAACAGGCGGGAAAGATGAGGCGGTCCCGCGAGGGGAGCAAGCGCTGGCAGGCACTCGACTCGGGGCCGGCCATTTGAACGCCTCCGGCCTCTCGCTACCATACAACCATGATCCGTCAACTGATGGTGATCGTACTGGCCCTGACTCCGGGACTTCTCGCCGGCCAGTCTCCCTGGGTTGCGGCCACCCCCAGGGTCGATCATTCAAGTCCACTTCGAAATCCGGGTCTCACGGAAAGCTCTGGCGTCGTAGTGAGCCGGAGCCAGCCCGGGATCCTCTGGTCATTCAACGACTCCGGGAACGCCCCCGAAATTTTCGCCACCGATACCATCGGCTCCGATCTGGGCCGCTTCACCGTGCCCTATAGCTGGAACAAGGACTGGGAGGCGATGACGACGGGGCCCTGCGGACCGGTCACCTGTCTGTATATCGGTGATATCGGAGACAACAAGGAAAATCGCGCCTCCGTGACCATCTACCGCCTTGCCGAACCGAAAGTCCCTCGCCCGCTCACGCGCCAGGCTCTGGTCACCGAGCGGCCGGCCGGGATCGAACTGCGCTACCCCGATGGCGCGCACGATGTGGAGGCGATGTATTTCGCGGACAGCAGTCTGTACCTGGTCACCAAGGGACGTTCGAGCGGTGTACTCCTGTTCCGGGTGCCCGCGGTTCCATGGAGGAGCGGCAAGGCGGTGATGGCGGAACCCCTGGGCGCGCTTCCCATCGTTCCGAAGAAGCATCGTGGCCGCCTTGTGACTGACGCCGCCATCGCGCCGAACGGGCACACCGTTGTTGTCCGGACCTACGTCGACCTCTACTTCTTCGAGCGCCAGCAGGACGGCCGGCTCCTGCCGAAGCGGGGGACCAACAGCTGCGCTATCGCCGGACTCGAATCCCAGGGAGAAGGCGTCGACTGGCTCGGCTCCGACCGCCTGGTGCTCACCAGTGAGAGTTCACTTGTTTCCGCCAGCACCGTAACCGTGCTGCACTGCTCGGGGGCCATGTGAAACGCGTGGTCCGCACCGGACTCCTTCTGTGCTCGGTCCTCCCGACGATTCTGCATGCGCAGACGCCGGTGGTTCCGACGACCGAGAAGCCGAAGGTTCTCGGAGTCTTCAGTAATCCGCGGGTCATGGGAGATCTGCACTACGATTCGGCGCCCTCGCAGAATTCGGGCATCGACGTGTTCGTGCTCGACGATACTCTATCGAGCTTCACATCCGCCCTGCCGGGTGTTCCGTTGCCGCGTGCCGGCGGAAGTCCCGCCGTCGTGAAGAGCCGCCGACAGAGCAATCTTCTCTGGACACTCGACTTCATCGGCTCGGAGACCGAGCTCTACGCGGCCGACACTCTCGGGCGGGATCTTGGCACCTACCGAGTGAACGGCGCCGCCAATGCCAACTGGGCGGCGATCGCCCTCGGCCGCTGCAACAACAATACGTGTCTGTATGTCGGGGATACCGGAGACAGTGCCGGAATTCGAACCTCCGTGCAGCTGTACCGCATGGAAGAACCGCTGCTCTCCGCCGACCGGATTTCCCGGGCGTATGGACTCCCGCGTGCCGAGCGCCTGGAGATCCGCTATCCGGATCGGCCGGTGAATGTGTCGGCCATGGTCGTAGCGGGTGATGGCGGCATTTTTCTCTTCAGCGATGGGATGACAAGCCCGGCATCGGTGTTCCGAATTCCGCCCGGGGCCTGGTTCGACGGTCACGTCATCGCAAGTCGGGTTGGCCGACTTCCGATCGATGCGGCGTCACGGGTGGGGCCCGTCACCGGCGCCGCGATCTCGCGGGATGGATCGAGGCTCGCCATCCGGACATCGCGCAACATCTATGTCTTTCCCCGCACGAGCTCCGGCTCGCCGGACCTCACGGCGAAGCCCGCCAGTTGCGATATTTCGCGCCTCATCGCCCCTGGTCAGGGACTCGACTGGCTGGACGATCATCGGCTGCTCATGACCACCATTCGCGGACGACCGGCTGCGGCGACGATTCTCGCGGTTCCCTGCTCACCTTGAACGCCTCCGGCGGCATGCGGGCCCGGCGTGCGATCATGCTGCTCGCCGGCATTGCCCTGCTCTGGTTCGTCTGGGATAACAACGGCGTTCACCCACGGCCTTCGCACCGGGCACAGTGGCTCGCCGCAGATGATGTGAGCCTGCGCACGATTGAGGCGGGCACTGGAGATACAACGCTTCTGCTGCTCCACGGCTACGGTGAATCCCTCATGGCATATCGGGGGATGTTCGATCGCCTGGCCCGGCAATATCGCGTTGTCGCCATCGATCTTCCTGGTTTCGGCCTGAGTGACAAGCCCGACGCTCCCTATGACCTGCCAGCCATGCGCCGCCGACTCGGCGCCTTTCTCGAGCGCTGGACCCGTGGCCCCCTCGTGGTCGTTGGACATTCGATGGGGGGCGAGATCGCGGCGGATCTGGCGATGGCGTATCCCCAAAGGATCGTCGCCGCCGTGCTGATCGCACCCGCCGGGTACGGAGTGAGCCCCGTCCTGGCGGACTCGAACGGTCGAATCACTGCGACGAGCGGCTGGGCTGCCACAACCATAGCGGCCGTGCTTCCGGTCCATGATACCGCGTGGCTCTCCGAGCCGGCGGAGCGGCTCGCCTACGACGTGGTGCTCGACCCTGCCTACCGTGTCGCCGCCTCGCGGATGCTGCGCGAGTTCGATTTTAGCGCGCTTAGAGGAAAACTCGGCGCGATGCATCAGCCGACCCTCGTCATCTGGGGCCGACAGGATCCGACGATACCGATCGGCATCGGCGAAGAGCTGGCGGCGCAGCTTCCCTGTCACCGCCTCGTCGTGCTCGAGCATACACTGCATCGACCCCATGAATCCCAGCCCGATACGGTCGTCGTGGAAATTGAAGGCTTCCTCAGACACCCGACTTGCAAAGGGACGTAAGGCACGGACGTGACAGCTGGGCAATCGTCGGAGAATTCAATCCACTGGATCGCTGACCGTCGCCGGCTATCATTCGCTGAATCACGCACCCGATCGGTCGATCAGGATTCACATCAGCCATCC
Source organism: Gemmatimonadota bacterium (assembly GCA_040002695.1). Classification (GTDB taxonomy): domain Bacteria; phylum Gemmatimonadota; class Gemmatimonadetes; order Gemmatimonadales; family GWC2-71-9; genus JBDUEA01. Next base: position 25,125 of record JBDUEA010000030.1, read on the forward strand.
CGGATCATGCTCAGACTCACGCGCTATGCCGCTCTATTCTCGTTCGCCTTCGTCATCTCACCCTGTCTCCCGAGCTGTGTGCCGCTCACCGCGCAAACGGCATCCTACGCGACTCGCGTCGCGCAGGCCGTCAGCGGCAAGGTCATGCGGGCGCATCTGGAGTTCCTGGCCGACGACGCCCTGGAAGGACGCGGGACGGCCACGCGGGGTGGACTCCTCGCCTCCAAGTACATCGCATCCGAATTCGAGCGGATGGGTCTCGAACCCGCCGGCGATAGCGGCAGCTATTTCCAGCGCGTGCCGATCATCGCGCTTACTCCGCAGCCGACCATGCGGGTGACAGCGCCGACAGCCACGGCGCTGAAATTTCGGGATGACTATGTACTCTGGTCGATGAGAGACGAAGCCGACGTCCAGCTTCACGCCCCCGCAGTGTTCGTTGGCTACGGAATCGTGGCACCGGAATATCAGTGGGACGATTATCGAGGCACGGACGTGAAGGGCAAGATCGTGGTCTGCCTGGTCAACGACCCCGGGCTTCGCGATTCAACGATTTTCAAGGGACGGATCCTCACCTATTACGGTCGCTGGACATACAAGATCGAGGAAGCCGCCCGCCACGGTGCCGCCGGTATCCTGATGATCCATACGACGGAAAGCGCCACCTACCCGTGGACCACTGTGACCGGCTCGTGGACCGGCGAACAGGTCAGGCTCGAGCGGCCAGCGACCTCACTCGTCATCGCAGGCTGGATCAAGGACTCGGTCGCAGGGATGCTGTTCAAGAGTGCCGGTGCGGATCTTTCGGCACTGACGACTGCCGCCGCAACCCGAGGCTTCGCGCCAGCGCCTCTTACACTCGAATTCGACGCCGGGGTGAGGAGCGTGGTCCGGCGGTCTTCCACTTCAAACGTCATCGGCCGACTTCCCGGCCGCGGGCCACGAGCCAACGAAGCCATTCTGATCGGCGGGCATTACGATCATCTGGGAATCCGCCAGCCGGTCGATGGGGACTCGATCTACAACGGAGCCGAGGATAACGCCTCGGGGACCGCCGCCGTCATAACCCTTGCCCAGGCCTTTGTCTCCAACAGGGCGGGAGCCGGGCGGTCGATCCTTTTCGTCGCCTTTGGAGCGGAAGAATCCGGTCTACTTGGATCACAGGCGTTTGCGGAGACACCGCCGTGGCCACTCAAGCGGCTCGCCGCCGTTCTCAACATGGACGTGCTGAATCTGTACGGTCGGACTCGGGACGTTGCGGCGCTCGGAGTAGAGCAATCCACTCTTGGAGCCATCTACCGTCGCGCCGCTGCGGCCGAGGGACTCAAGGTTGTGGTGAACCGGGAGGCGCTCATTCAAGGTTCGTTCTTCAGATCGGACCACTTTCCGCTGGCAAAGGCGGGAGTCCCAGCTCTCTCGATCGAGGGAGGGCTGGATTTCGTGGGGAAGCCGACTGGATGGGGAGAACGGCAGCGCCAGGAATACACTGACAAGCGGTATCATCAGCCGCAAGACGAAATCCTGCCTTGGTTTACGATGGATGGGGCGGTTCAGCAGATGCGGACCGTAGCCCGCACCGCCATCGCCGTGGCTCAGGCGACAGATCAGCCGACATGGCTGAACGGATCCGAGTTTAAGAGCGCGGGGGAGGCAAGAATCAGATAATTCTCGGGGTTCGTGAACCTTAAGGGGAAGCAACAGAAGCTACCAGCGTGTCACCGTCCGGTCAGTTACACGACACTATTTGTGCTTTCCGGCTGCCTTGGCGTGGCGTAACAGACTGGCAGATGGTATCTTTGCCGCCGTTTGAGAGCGGGCCACACCGTCCAGGAGTCCTTCTGGAACTTCCCAATCAGCACCGAATCCCGGTCACATGGCTACTCCAATCCGCCGGGGAGTGCATCCGCTACCGGACTCTTACCGAACTTGCTCCCGTCGGTCATAGCGCCCCTGAAACCATCGAAGCAGCGCGCGTCGCGCTCGAGGGTTCGAAGGCGGCACTCGCCGTCATCAAGAAACAGAA
>JBDUEA010000031.1:0-26718 GCA_040002695.1 Gemmatimonadota bacterium
GCTGGCCCTTCGTCCAATGGCAGGACAGCAGACTTTGGATCTGCGAATGGTGGTTCGAATCCACCAGGGCCAATGACGGCGGAGTGACCAGGAGGGCCCCGGAGCAACCGGGGCCCTCGCTCATTCGGAAGAGCCTCCCGACCTCAAGGCCCGGGTCGGTCAATGTGCGGCGTCGAGGTTGGGCTCACCCGTTGACCTAACCCGGTACCCGCGCCTATTTTATCGGGCTATTGCCATGGCCGACCTGTCAATTTCTCGCAGCCAGATGCTGCTCCTGAGCGGGACGGCCAACCGGCCGTTATCCGAAGAAGTCGCTGCCCATCTCGGTCAGCCGCTCTGTCAGGTCACGTCGAAGCGTTTTGCCGACGGTGAGCTGTTCGTCAAGATCGATGAAAACGTGCGCGGTCGCGACGTCTACATCATCCAGCCGACGAATCCTCCCGCCGAAAATCTGCTTGAGCTCCTGCTGCTCATGGACGCCGCGAAGCGGGCGAGTGCGGCCCGAGTGACCGCCGTGATTCCCTACTTCGGCTACGCCCGGCAGGACCGCAAGGATCAGCCCCGGGTGGCGATCAGCGCGAAACTCATGGCGAACATGGTCTCGATGGCGGGCGCCGATCGAGTCCTCGCCATGGATTTCCACCAGCACCAGCTCCAGGGCTTCTTCGACCTGCCGGTGGATCACCTGTATGCGGCGCCAGTCTTCGTGAACCACTTCCGGCAGAAACAGCTCCGGGATCTGGTCATCGTCGCATCGGATGTCGGCGGCGCCAAGATGGCCCGTGGCTTCGCGAAGCGTTTGAACGCGACGCTCGCCATCATCGACAAGCGCCGGCCTTCCGCGAATGTGGCGGAAGTCGTCAACGTGGTGGGAGACGTGAAGGGCAAGGATGTCCTGATCCCCGATGACATGATCGACACCGGGGGCACGATGTCCGAAGCCATTCACGCACTTAAGCGGCTCGGCGCCGAAGATATCTACTGTTGCGCGACACACGCGCTGCTCTCGGGACCGGCCGTCGAGCGGCTGATGAACAGTCCGGTGACCGAAATCGCCGTCACCAACACGATCGCGATTCCGCCGGAACGCAGGTTCGAGAAGTTGAAGGTCTTGTCGATCGCAGGCCTGCTCTCCAAGGCGATCGGATATACTCACAGCGACCAGTCGGTGAGCTCGCTCTTCGACTGAACACGAAGGATCGGATCATGGCACAGCAGGCGAGTCTCCACGCGCGTTCCCGCAGCGGTACCGGTAAGGGCGCCGCGCGCTCACTTCGGCGCGAGGGCAAGATCCCCGCTGTCATCTACGGCCACGGTCGCGAGCCTGAGCCGCTGGAAGTCGAGACCACCGCGCTGACCCGGCTCCTGGTCGGCATTGCCGCCGCCAGCACCATCGTGGACATCGCCGTCGACGAGCGCGCACCGGTGAAGGCGCTCATCCGCGAGATCCAGCGCAACCCGATCCGCCCCGACGACATCATCCATATCGACCTGTATGAAGTCCGCGCGGATGAGAAGATCACCCTCAGCGTCGCCGTGCACCTCGTCGGCATTCCCGATGGCGTGCGCAATTTCGGCGGCGTGCTCGATCACTCTCTGCGCGAACTCGAAATCCGGGTCTTCCCGTCTGACATTCCGGAGCGCGTGGACCTCGACGTGACCGCGCTCGGCATCGGCAATTCTCTCTACGTCCGCGACGTGAAGCTCGCGAACGTCGAGATCCTCAACGACGAGAACCTGCCGATCTGCTCTGTCGTGGCGCCGCGCGCCGAAGAGGTCGTCGTGCCGGTCGAAGTCGCCACCGGAACCGAGCCCGAGCTCATCCGGAAGGCGAAGGCCGAGGGCGAGGCCGAGGGCGAAGCCGAAAAGAAGAGCTGACCCCCTGCGGGCCGTCGTCGGGCTGGGGAATCCAGGCCCGGAATACGAGGCAACCCGGCACAACGCGGGGTTCATGCTGGCGGACCATCTCGCCAGACGCTGGGGGCTGGGGACATTTCGGAGAATTCCGGCCGCACGGATGGCGACGGGCCGCCTGATGGATCAGGATCTCGAGCTGATCAAACCACAGACGTTCATGAACCGGAGCGGGGCCGCACTGGCCCCGCTCCGTTCGCTTCCAGGATTCGACGCGGCTTCCGACCTGCTCATCCTGCACGACGAGGTCGCGATTCCGCTCGGCACGTTTCGGCTTCGAGGGGCCGGCTCTTCGGGAGGCCACAACGGTCTCAAGAGCATCGAAGGGGCGCTCCGCCGTCAGGACTACGCTCGCCTCAAGATCGGCGTCGGTCCAGTTCCCGTGGGACAGCGAGACCTCGCCGATTTCGTGCTGGGCAATTTCTCGACGGATGAGCGCGCCACGATCGACGCGCTGCTGGAGCCGATGGCCGAAGCCGTCGAGTGCTGGGTTGGCGAAGGCATCGAGCGCGCCATGAACCGGTTCAACGCAAAGAAACCTTCGTCCTGACCCAGCCGGCTCGCACGGCACATCATCTCCCACTCCCCGCACTCTCATGCTCCGTCTCGGTATCGTCGGCCTGCCCAACGTCGGCAAGAGCACCCTGTTCAACGCGCTCACGTCGGCGGGAGCCCTGGTCGCGAACTATCCCTTCGCCACCATCGAGCCGAACACCGGTGTCGTGCAGGTGCCTGACCCGCGGCTCGACGCGCTCGCGAAGATCGTGCAGCCGGAGCGCGTAGTTCCCGCTACTGTGGAATTCGTGGATATCGCCGGCCTCGTCAAAGGGGCCAGTCAGGGAGAAGGGCTCGGGAACCAGTTCCTGGCCAATATCCGTGAAGTCGATGCCGTACTGCATGTCGTCCGCTGTTTCGAGGACAATGACATCCAGCACGTGATGGATTCGGTGGACCCGGTCCGCGACCGTGAAGTCATCAACATCGAGCTCGGACTCGCCGACCTTGCATCCGTCGAGAAGCGGCTGGACAAGAGTGTCCGCACCGCGAAGTCCGGCGATCCCCAGGCCAAACTCGAAAGCCGCCTGCTTGCCGCGATCCAGACCGAATTGGCGGCCGGTCGCCCCGCTCGAAGCGTCGTCCCCACCGAAGAGGAGCGGCCGGCCTACCGCGCGTTCAACCTGCTCACCGCCAAGCCGGTGCTCTATGCCGCGAATGTGCTGGAGGATGAGATCAACGATGGCAACGCGCACGTGGCCGCACTGCGAAAGGCCGTCGAAGCCGATCACGAAGCCGCCGAAGTCGTGACGTTTTCGGGTAAGGTGGAAGCTGAACTTGCCGAGTTGCCGCCCGAAGATCGCAAGGAATTTCTGACCTCGCTGGGTCTCGCGGAATCCGGTCTGGACCGGCTCGGGCACGCAGCATACCACCTCCTCGGTCTCCAGAGCTATTTCACGGCCGGAGAAAAAGAGGTGCGCGCGTGGACCATCCACCGCGGCGACAAGGCGCCCGTTGCCGCCGGAGTGATTCACTCCGATTTCGAGAAGGGATTCATCCGCGCGGAAACGGTCGCCTTTGCAGACTTCGTGAGGCTGGGCGGCTGGAAGAATGCGCGCGAACAGGGTGTGGCCCGCGCGGAAGGAAAAGAGTACGTGGTGCAGGATGGAGACGTACTGTTGTTCCGGTTCAGCTCGTAACGCATCCCACGAACAATCTCCCGCAACGAAACCGCCCGCAGCATATTGGGATGTGATTTCGACGGCGCTCCGCCGCCAACTCGCGCTCCCGCCCGCAGGCGTCGTCATGGTACGCTGGATCAACCTGTCCCTCGGCATCGCCCTGATCGCGGGGCCGGCCTACGCCCAGTCGCCTGCCGAGCGAAGAATGCTCGACACGTTGCGGGATTCGCTGGCCGGGACGTCGGATACCGCGGCGCTGACGCTCAAGGTCACCGCGGCGGAAAGGCTGCAGCACGCTTCCCGTGATCCGATTGCGCAGCTTGCGTTCGCCTTTGCCGAGGTCCGGCTCGGGGAAGTGCTGTCCCAGCGAACTCCGATCGACCGGGCCGCGGACGCCTTTGCGCGGGTCGCGGACCAGCGACCGGACTGGCCCTACCCCTGGTTCGGACTCGGCGCCGCGAAGCTTTCGCTCTGGGATGGCGGGTATATCGCGCTGCCGCGCTCCCACCAGCCGCCGGGCGCCGACTACCTGTACACTGCATTCCAGGCCTTCAACCGCGCCAGCAATCTCGATCACACCTTCGCGGCTCCGGCGATGGGACTCGCGGAGGTTGCTCGCCGCGACCGGGGCTCTCCGCACTTCACGCTGATCGCGGGTCAGCTTCGGCAGGCCGCAGAATCATCTTCGAATACGCTGCTCCTGCTCGCGCTGGCGCGCGCCTCGAGGGCGAGCGGAGAGATCGACCAGTCGCTCGAGGCGCTCGATCGCTACCTCGCCAATGGTGGGGACTCGGCTGTCGCGGGATTCGAGCGCGCGCGGACGCTGTACGCCGGCAGGCGTCCCAGAGACGCAGAGGCCGCCTATTACGAGGGCGCCGAGCATCTCGAACGGCCGGAGAGCGTCGGGTTGTATCGGTCGGATATCGTGTGGATCGCGACCCCGGAGGAGCTCGCCGGTTTCGACAGTCTTCGTCATGCCGAGTATCGTGAGTGGCTGCATCGGTTCTGGCAGAAGCGGGACGTCGCCGACGCGCGGGAGCCGGGAGACCGCCTGGCGGAACACGCCCGACGTTACACCTATGCCCTCCGCAACTACCGGCGTCCAAATTTCGTGCGCACGTACGGTCGTGAATTTCCCTACCGCAATCCCCAGGATTCGCTGGATGACCGGGGCGTGATCTATCTCCGGCACGGCGAGCCCAACCGGAGCATCACGACACTGGATTCGGACGGCGCCTTTTTTTGCCGCAACATCACCTGGAAATACGGCAACGACGGTGACGGCATGCTGTTCAACTTCCGCACCGGGGCGTTCAAGTTCTGCCAGTTCGCCGACTATAAGCTGATCCCTAGCGTCACGGACATGTACGGCGGATCCTTCGGCGATCGAGGGGGGATCGATCCGATCTACCAGCAACTGGCGCTCTTCCCGAACTCGCGGAAAGTGCTGCAGCAGGAGCGAGATTGGGGAGCGAGATCGATCGAGATCGGCACGACGACGGACTCTTACAAGTACCGGTTCGAGCGTCCAATGCCGGCAATCGTCTCCGTTTATGCCGTCGGACAGCTTGCCTCCGACGAGGCCGGCGTGCTGCTGGTTTATGGCGCCTCGGGCACTGGGCTCGCTCCAACGCGCGAACAAGGCGACTCGGTGCAACGCTATCGGCTCGGTATACGGGTCGTCGTCTCAACGCTCTCGGACAGCGTCGTCCTGCGAACCGACACCGCACAACAACTTCGTACGGCGCGAAAGCTCGGCAAGAACGGGTCACTGGTCGGATATTTCCACCTTCCGCTCTTGCCCGGCGACTATGCCGTGCGTCTCGTGCTTCGCGATTCGGCAAATCAGTCGGGGACAGTGCTCGAGAACGGCAAGGTCACCGTGCCCGACTTCTCGTCGCCGGCCCTCGTCCTCAGCGATCTGATACTCGGCAGGGATTCGACCAGTCTCCGGTGGACTCGCGGGGGACAGGCCGTCGCCCTCAATCCCCTCGGCGGCTTCCCGCGGGCTGTCCCGATGGACATCTACTATGAAGCCGGCGGGATGACTTCGGGCACGAGGTATCGGACTCAGGTAGCCATTTCAGACGAGGGCGATGGCCGAAATCGGATTGCCGTCGGCTTCGAGGAGGACGCAACAGCCCGGATCCAGCAGATGCGCCGCACGCTTCGGCTCGACACTCTGCGCCCGGGCCGCTATGTGCTCTCGGTGACCCTTCAGGCAGCGAACGGAGGTCCGGCCGTTCGGCGGACCGCCCGCATCACGGTGGAATAACTACCGCCTCATTGCGACGGGGACGACGGGCACTAATTTCCATCTGGCAGGAAGTATCGTGTGACTACTCGCGGGACGGCTGGGGGACTAGATGGCTAACGGTTTCGGAGCTCAACAGACCTGGAACGCTTCTTCTTCGGAGGCAACGCGCGTAAGCGCCTTTCTCCAACGGGTATATGGGTGGATGTTCGTCGGTCTGGCGATCACCGCCGTGGTGGCACTGGCCATCGCGAGCTCGCCGGGGCTGATGCAGACGCTGGTGGGGAATCCCATTCTCTACATCGGCCTCATCGTTGTTGAGTTGGGGCTGGTGATCTACCTCTCCGCTCGCGTAGCCGAAATGACTCCGAGCACCGCGGCAACGCTGTTCGCGGCCTATTCGGCACTCAACGGCGTGACGCTATCGGTCATTCTCCTGCGATATACTGGAACCTCGGTCGCGACGGCGTTCATCAGCACCGCGGGCATGTTCGGCGCCCTCGCCGTCTACGGCACTATCACCAAGCGGAGTCTGGCTGGGGTCGGGCAGTTTGCGATCATGGGCCTCATCGGCGTGATCATCGCCAGCGTCGTCGGCTTTTTCTGGCACAGCAGCATGCTGCAGTTCGTGATCTCGATCGCCGGTGTCATCGTATTCACCGGCCTCAGTGTCTACGATGCCCAGCGCATGCGACAGATGGCGCTTTCCGGAGATGGGCCTGGCATGGGCTCGTACGCGATCGTCGGAGCGCTCGCGCTCTATCTGGACTTCATCAACCTCTTTCTGATGCTGCTGAGGCTGTTCGGCGGGCGCCGGCAGTAGCCGGTTTCTTCCGCCCATGTGACTCGGGCCGGGCGAGGGATGCCCGGCCCGGCGCGCGCTCAGCCCTTCCCTTAACCCGTTATCCCTACTACAATTCCGCGCTCACAAATCTCCTCTCCGGTCCCACACCAGGGCCGGGGCGACCAGTCCAAAGGAAGGTGTCATGACCCGTCAGTATGAAGCGGTCTATATCTTCGACAGTGCCCTCGAAGAGCCCGCCATCTCGGAACGCCTCGCCAAGTTCCACGCCCTCATTCAGAAGCCGGACGTCGAGGCTCCCCAAGTGAACCACTGGGGCAAGCGTACGCTCGCCTACCCCATCAAGAAACACGACAGCGGCTACTATGTCGTGGCCAAGTTCGACACCAACGCCGACGCACTGCCGGAGTTCGAGCGCGCGGTCAAGCTCGACGAGTCGGTGTTGCGCTTCCTCGTCGTGGTCAGCGAAGGCGAGCAGCCGGTGCCGGTGACCGCAGGCAAGTCGGAAGAGGAGGATGACGAATGAGGCGTCCTCAGAAGACCTGCGCGATCTGCGAGGCCGGAGTCCGGGTCGTGGATTACAAGGATGAGCGCACTCTGACCCGGTTCCTGACCGAGCGCGGCAAGATCCTGCCGAGCCGGTTGTCCGGGACCTGCGCCCGGCATCAGCGGCAGCTCAGCACGGCGATCAAGCGCGCCCGTGAGCTCGCGCTGCTTCCTTACATCAAGGGGTTCGTCGGCTGATGACGGCCGTGGCCGCGGCGCCTGGACGGCGTCGCGGGCCGGCTGGGGCGATCGTCGTGCTGGTGGGCTATCTACTTCTCTGCCCGCCGATCTTCGTGCTCGGGCCGCTGGCCGGCCTGTTGATGGTGTCCCGCCCAGCTTCCCTGCGAGAGTGGTGGTGGCTGTTCGGAACGCTGCTATGGATTGCCGCTTCGCTGTTGCTGCCAGGCGGTATCGCCGTCCAGATGCTGCAGGCGTGGGGTGTCTTCCTCACCGGGGCATTCCTCAGTCTCATGCTGGTCCGTCCCCGTTCGTTCGTGGACGGCGCGCTCGGTGCCACCGCAGTCGGACTCTCGGCGGTGACCGTCTGTGCGTGGGCGATCGGAGTGCACTGGCAGGACATCCAGCTTGCGGTAGCTCACGATGGCTGGGAGTACTGCCGGGCGCTGCTCGGCCCCGACGGTCTCGAAGGTGGAATGCAGCAGCTTCTCGGACGCCAGCTCACGCCGGATGCCTCGGCGCGTTTTCGTCAGACCGTCGAAGCGATGTCGGAAATGGTTGGTCCGACTGCGGCACTCTACCCGGGCGTGCTGGTCCTCGTTGCCCTTCCAGGGCTGGCGGTCGCCTGGAACTGGTACCACCGAATCGCAACTCGTCCGATCGGGCCGCCACCCGCGCCCTTTCGCGGATTCCGGTTCAATGATCAGGTAATCTGGCTCCTGATCGCCGGCTTGATTCTGTTGCTCTTCAACGCCCCGGCCCCAGGCGCCACGCTCGGTGGCAACATCGTCCTGGTGACGACGGGTCTATATACGGTGCGGGGCGCCGCGGTTGCCGCTTCGCTGAGCAAGGCACGCTCAGGGGCTCTGCTGCTGGTGCTCGCGGTTGCCCTGATTCTGCTCTTGCCGCTGGTGCTCGGTGGCCTCGTCTCACTCGGGCTGGCCGACACCTGGCTCGATTTCCGGCGGCCACGACGGCCGTCACTCACGGGAGAATGATCCGATGGAACTCATACTGCGGGAAGACGTGAAGTCGCTCGGCAAGGCCGGAGAACTGGTGAAAGTGAAACCGGGATACGCGCGGAACTATCTCCTGCCACAGGGGCTCGCCTATGAGGCGACCGAAGGGAACCGCAAGCGGATCGCGGCCGAATCGAAGGCCAGGGAGACTCGCATCAACGCGGAACGAACCGAGGCACAGGCCATCGCAGCGCGCCTCAACGCGGTGACGCTGACGCTCACGCGGAAGGCCGGCGAAGGAGATCGCCTCTTCGGATCCATCACGGCGCAGGATCTCGCTGACGCGCTCGCGGCTGCCGGCCAGACGGTCGATCGCCGGAAGATCGAACTCGATCAGCCGATCAAGACGCTCGGACACCACACGGTCCCGGTCCGCGTCTACGCCGACGTCCACGCCGAGATACGGGTCTCGGTCGTCGCTGAGTAGTAATTCGCCATGAACGTCGGGATCGCCTATGTAGACGGCCCCCGACTGGCCCGTTCGCTGCTCGCCGCCGCGGACTGGGTCGCGGCCGGGAAAGATGAGATCAATCGGATCAATGTCTTCCCGGTGCCAGATGGCGATACCGGTACCAATTTCAGTCTGACGCTCCGCTCCGTCGCCGACGCCCTCCGGGCGCTCGGCGACGCATCGCTTTCTGACACCGCGCGCACCGCTGCCCGTGGCGCCGTTCTAGGCGCCCGCGGCAACTCCGGAATGATGCTCGCGCACTTCCTGCTCGGCTTTTCCGAGGCGATCGAGGGACGGGAGCACGCGACCACTCGCGACATCGCCGCGGCGCTCCGGCGTGGCGCGGATCATCTCTACGCGTCGTTGGACGATCCGCGGGAAGGGACGATCCTGACGGTGGCGCGTGAGGCCGCCCTCGCAGCCGAGAGGGCGGCGGCCGATTCTCCCGACGTCGCCCTCTTCATGGCCCGCATGCTCAAGGAGGGCGAAATCGCCCTCGCGCATACTCCGGAGCTCATGGCGGTACTTAAGGAGGCGGGGGTCGTCGATGCCGGCGGCAAGGGTTTCATGAGGATGATCGAAGGAGTCGTCCGGCTCATCGAAGGCGATCCCATTCTCCCGGCCGAGCCGATGCGCCAGGACGAGGTCGCCATTCCCGCGTCCCGTGTCGAGGTCGCCGCCGAGAGGGATTTTCAGTTCTGTACCGAGGTCATGGTGCGCGGCGAGCAGCTCCCGCCGGCCAACGAAGTCCGGGCCAGCATGCGGACCTTCGGCGGTTCGGTGCAGGTCGTCGTAGCGGGCGATATCCTTAAGATTCATGTGCATACGGACACGCCGGAGGCCGTCTTTACCTATGCGGCCCGCTGGGGTAGCGTGCAGACCACGAAGGCCGAGGACATGCGGGCGCAGCACCGGAAACTCGCGCACGCGGACCGGCGGCCGGTGGCGATCGTCACGGACAGTTCGGCTGATCTCACGGATGCGGTGCTGGACCGGCATCACATTTCGATTGTCCCCCTCCAGGTACTTTTCAGCGATCGCGCCTTTGAAGACCGGGTGGAGCTCAAGCCGAGCGAGTTCTATCGGCAGATGCGCACGTCGAAATCCTTGCCGACGACGTCGCAGCCCACGCCCGCCAGCTTCGTCCGTGTGTTGCGTGACGCCCGCTCGGAGGCAGATGAAATCGTGGCGGTGCTGCTCGCCTCCAAACTTTCCGGTACCTTCCAATCGGCCCAGGCCGCTGCCCGGGCGGCCGGTATCGACAAAGTGTATTTCGTGGACAGCGCGTCGGCTTCCCTGGGCGTCGGGTTGCTGGCACTGAGGGCCGCGGAGCTGGCGGAGTCCGGCTGGAAAGCGGCGGCTATCGTAACCGAGCTTCGGCGGATTCGCGGCCAGTCCGGCAGCCTGATCACGGTCGACAAGTTCGACAACCTGCTTCGCTCCGGGCGGGTCACCCGGGGAAAGGCGTGGATGGCGGGGGTACTCGACGTGAAGCCAATCCTGTCGATCGACAGTCAGGGCGCTATCGTTCCGGTGGATCGGGTGCGCGGTCGCCAGCGGCTCATTCCGCGCGTGCTCGAGCTGCTGGACCAGCGACTCACACCGCGGCCAAAGTCGCTTCGCTTCGGCATCGTGCACGCCGAAGCGAGCGGGCCTGCCGAGCGCCTTCGCACGGCGCTGGTCGCTGCGTACCAGCCCCGCGACTGTTTCGTCAATCTGGCCACCGGTGTACTCGGAACCCACGTGGGGTTCGGGGCCTGGGCGGTCTTCTATCAAATTGAAGATGGCACGCCGGCGGACCTCGGGGTCACGCCAGCCCCGTAAGGAATCGAAATGACTTCACCGCTTCCAGCACCTCTCCGTATCGCTGTTCAGGCTATCGAAGATCTCAAGGGGACCCGAGTCGTGGTTCTCGATCTCCGCGGCTTGAGCGATGCGGCGGATTTTTTCATCATCGCGTCCGGCACCTCGGATGCGCACGTGCGCGGCATCGCCGATTCGGTCATCGAAAAACTCCGGCTCGGCGGCCAGCACGTCCATCACATTGAGGGTCTGACCGGTGGCCGGTGGGTGCTGCTGGATTTCGTCGATTTCGTCGTTCACCTCTTCCACCCCGAGATGCGCTCGTTTTATCAGATCGAGCGGCTCTGGAGTGATGCTCCGGCGCTCGTCGCCGGAGCATGATCGCCGGGGCATCCATGCGACGAACCACCGGGCTCGTGCTGTGCGCGCTCCTCGGCACGCCCGCGATTCTTTCTGCCCAGTATTTCGGGCAGAACCACGTCCAGTATACGTCGTTCGACTGGAAGGTTATCCAGACCGAGCATTTCAACATCCATTACTACGAACGGGAGCGCACGGCGGCGCTCGATGCGGCGCGCATCGCGGAGCGATCATACGCCCGGCTCTCCCGGGTGCTGCATCATCAATTCCGGGAACGCAAACCGATCCTGCTTTACGCCTCCCATTCTGATTTTCAACAGACCAACGCGCTCGGCGAAGAACCCAGCGAGGCAACTGGGGGTGTTACCGACTTTCTCAAGCATCGGATGGTCCTGCCGTTCACCGGCTCTTACGCGGAGCTGGAGCACGTGATGCAGCACGAGATGGTGCACCAGTTCCAGTACGATGTGTGGAGCCGCGGTCACCCTGGTGCCGGGTTGCAGACACTGATCCAGATCAACCCGCCGCTCTGGTTCACCGAGGGCATGGCGGAGTATCTGTCGATCGGCGAGGTCGATCCGAACACTGCCATGTGGCTCCGAGATGCGGCGCTCACCGGCAAGCTCCCGACGATCGATCAGCTCGAGAACGATCCCCGCATCTTTCCATATCGGTTCGGCCAGGCACTCGTCGCCTATATCGGGGAGCGCTGGGGCGACGAAGCCATCGGCGCGATTCTCCAAGGGACCCTCTCCGGCGGTGGCGGACTCGAGGGCGCGGTGCGCCGGACTATTGGAATCAATCTCGAACAATTAGGAGAGCAGTGGCGGGATGCGGTGCAGAAGCGTTACCTGCCGGAAGTTGCCGACAAGGAGAAAGCTCGGGCATTCGCGACTGAAATTCTTTCCGAAAAGCGATCCGAGGGCACGCTGCACCTCGCCCCTGCCCTCTCGCCCGACGGCTCGCAGATCGCCTACTTCAGCGAAAAGAATTTTTTCTTCGTTGACCTGTACCTCGCCGATGCCGTCACGGGCCGCGTCAAGCGCCGGCTGCTCAAGTCATCGTACAGCAGCAACTATGAGACGTACCGCTTCATCAATTCATCGGCGAGTTGGTCTCCGGACGGCAAGGAGCTCGCGTTCGTCGCCAAGCGGGGGCCGCGAGACGTCCTCGTCATCATGGACGTCGATCGCAACCGTGAAATCCGCCACATCGACGTCGATCTGAATGGCATGAGCACTCCGTCCTGGAGCCCGGACGGTACGCAGATCGTGTTCACCGGATTCGATGGCGGGATCTCTGACCTCTTCGTCATCAACGCGGATGGTTCGGGGCTTCGGCGACTGACCAACGACAAGTATGCCGATTTCCATCCCGTCTGGTCGCCGGACGGCCGGACGATAGCCTTCGCCACCGATCGCGGTCCCGACACCGACTTCCAGACGCTCCATATCGGCAATTTGCGGATCGCGCTGCTGAACGTCGAGTCGGGCCGGATCGATCTGCTTTCGGGAATGGACCACGGTAAGAACGTCAATCCTCAGTGGGCCCCGGATGGCCGGTCGATCGCGTTCATCTCGGACCGCACGGGCGTGAGCGACCTCTTTCTGTATGACCTCGTGAGCGGCAGGCAATATCAACTCACCAACCTGTTCACCGGCGCGCAGGGCATCACGCCGATCTCTCCGGCGATCTCGTGGGCGCATGGGGCCGACCGGCTTGCGTTCGTTTATTACGAAGAGGAGAAGTACGACGTCTACGGCGTCGACAATCCGCGGTCGCTCCGGAAGAAGCCGTATCGTCAGCCGACCGATACGACGCATCTGATCGCGGGTGACACGACGCGCCCCAATCCCGCATTTGCGTCGGTGCCGAGGCCAGGGTCCCAGCCGGATTCGCTCACGGACTCGCCGACTCCAGTAGATGGCACCGGAGATTCGACGCAGGCCTCTTCACTCTACCGGACCCCGCTCGGATTCCGGGATACCGATGTGCGTCCGGTGCATGACACGACCACTCCCGCCCCCGTGTCGATAGCGGCCCTGCTCGACTCCGCCGAACTAAGCCTCCCGGACACGAGCGAGTTTGCCTACAAGAAATACCGGGTACACTACACGCCGGACTACGTGGGCCGCCCGACGATCGGTTACGCGCGGGACAATTTCGGGAGCGGAGTCTTCGGCGGCAGCACGATCGTGCTGAGCGATCTGCTGGGCAATCACAGCCTGATCTTTTCCGGCTTCGTGAACGGGCGCATCAGCGAAGCCCAGGTAGACGCACTCTACCTGAATCAGGCGCACCGGATCAACTGGGCGGCCGGCTTCTCCCAGGCACCCTATTACTTCTTCGAGCCGAGCGAGGTGATTCTCAATTCTCCGGACTCGACTCAGAACACCCTCGTCACCAACCTGCGAAGGCTGGTGGTTCGCTCCGCGACCATTCAGGCGTTCTATCCGCTGAGCCGGTTCCGGCGGGTCGAAGGCTCGTTCAGCGCGACGAACGTGCATGATGCGGTGCAGAGTATCCTCGAGCCGTACTCCAAGACGACGGGCTTCGCGACAGTGAAGCCGATCGTCAACGAAACCGCCAGATCCGGCGTCAACTACATCCAGCCCTCGGTGGCCCTCGTCTTCGACAATTCCCTCAATGGATACGTGGGACCGTTCTACGGCAGGCGTTCCCGCCTCGAGGTCGCCCAGGCCGTCGGAACCTGGCGCTTCACGCAGGGCCTCGTGGATTATCGCCGGTACGATCACCTGATCGGACCGTTCACCCTGGCCAGCCGCGTCCTCTACTTCGGTCGCTTCGGCCGGGACGCCGACCAGTTCCTCACCTTCCTCGGTCATACCGACCTGCTTCGCGGCAACACCTCCGGATCGTACCAGCGGCACGAATGCGTGGCCGCGGTCGCGCCCGGTACCCAAACCGGCTGCGTCGAGCTCGATCGTCTGGTCGGAAGCCAGATCGGCCTCGCAAGCGCCGAGCTTCGCTTCCCCCTGCTCAACGCATCGCTCGGCTTCCTGCCGATCGGATTTCCTCCGATCGAGGGCGCTTTCTTCTACGATGCGGGAATCGCCTGGGACGGACGGAGTACACTCAAGTTCACCCGCAGCGCCGGAGACGATCCGATCCGCGTACGGACGCCCCTCCAGACCATTGGCGCCTCCATCCGCACCAACGTGCTCGGCATCGCGATCGTCCGAGTGGATTATTCGATTCCGCAGAATCGTCCCGGCGTCAAGGGATACTGGACCATCAGCCTCGGTCCGACGTTCTAGCCCCGGGCCGACCGATGCAACGGGGTGGACGCGGCGTCTCCTGGTTTGCCCTTTTTCCGAGCGACGGCACCTACCCCCGGCCTCGTCCTCCTTCTATCTTCCCCGCGTGAAAAGCCGTCCTTCCTCCGTTGGTCTCGGCCTGCTTCTGGCCGCGCTCGCGTGCCGCAACGCTCCCAAGCAACTCGCCTCTGGCCTTTCCGTCGCCAGCCTGGCGGCGCCGTCGAGCCTTCTCCGCTTTCCTTCGGCGGGGGGAATCGCGCAGATCTATCGTGATCCCTCGCTGGTCGAGAGCGGCTGGAAATCCCAGGGGCCGCTTCCCCCGGTCCGCCGGGTGCTCGGAGCAGATCTGGACCAGGATGTGGTCTACGCGTTCGGCGCCAAGAACGAGATCATGACCCTCGATCTCCAGACCGGAAAGGTGCGACAGAATCTCCTCGGGAAAGTGAGAGATGCAGCGATCGGTCCCGACGGCACGCTCTTCACGGTCGATGATAGCAATGTCGTGACCCAGGTCGTCCACCGGAACCCGATACGTTTCCAGGCCCGTCTGCCCGGTGCACCGAGTGATCTCTTCGGAACCAAGGATGATCGCATGGTGGCCATCGCTTCAGGCGCGGGCAATGCGATCACCCAGGTCGGCACGGCCGAGCAGGCGACCACGATCATGCTTCCGCGCGGGGATGCGGCGGCAACGTTCTGGGGAGACCTGATCGCAGTCGCCGCGGATACAGCCGTCATCCTCTTCGAGCCACAGGTCAAGTCAAAGCCCCAGTCGATCGCCGTGAGCGGGCATGCGCGCGCCGTGATGTTCTCTCCTTCCGGTCACCGACTCTATGTCGCGCGGCGGGATGCCCCGGTCCTGATCCTCAACCGCTTCACCGGAGAAGAACTCGGTCAGCTCACGCTGCCGGGCCCCGCCGGCTCGATGCGCGCTGACCCGTTCGGTCGCTGGATGCTGGTGCACCCGTCCGCCGCGGATTCCGTCTGGGTCGTGGATCTGGCGACGCGCAAGCTCGTGGGATCCTTCGCGACCGAATGGGGCGCGGATCTTCCGACCGTCACCGATCAGCAGACCCTGGTCCTTCGTCACGGCGATGATGTGGTCGGATATGATCTCACCAAGCCAGAACTGCCTCGCACCGGTGTCGTGACCGGTGGAGGGCATGATTTCTGGGCCGCACTGGCCTGGACCCCGGAGACCGGAACCTCGGTGCCGACAAGCGTGGTCGCCGCCGCCGATACCACTCCGGCTGATTCGGGGACCGGTGCTGCGGCCAGGCCCGCGCCGGTGTACCTCCAGATCAGCAGCTCGCAGAATCCCACCTGGGCCGACGAGCTCGCGAAGCAACTCGCTGGCGCCGGCCTTCCAGCGAGCGTGCTCAAACCGGGCGCACCCGATGAGGGGTATCGCGTCGTCCTCGGACCGTACGCCACTCGCGAGGAAGCGGAAGCCAGTGGCCGCAAGCTCGGCCGTCCATTCTTCATTTATCAGCCCGACCGCAGCACCGATCACTGATCGGCGCGGTCCTGCACCGATGATCATTCTTCCGTCATGACGGGGACTTGTTCATGAAGCTCGCCAAGCTGGAGCTCTCGGGCTTCAAATCATTCGCGGATACCGTCACCCTCTCTTTCGGGGATGGCGTGACGGCGATCGTCGGACCCAACGGATGCGGCAAGTCGAACGTTTCGGATGCGGTGCGCTGGGTGCTGGGAGAGCAGTCCGCTCGCCTGCTCCGCGGCGGAAAAATGGAAGATGTGATCTTTCAGGGCGCGACCGGCCGGCGCCCCGTCAACGTGACTGAAGTCTCGCTCTACCTCGACAATACGGATGGCGATTTGCCGATCGCCTATCGTGAGGTGCAGATCACCCGCCGGCTCAGCCGCTCCGGGCAGAGTGATTACCTCCTGAATGGCGCCTCGGTTCGGCTCCGCGACATCCAGGATCTGCTGCGCGGAACCGGCCTTGGTGGAGACGCCGGCGTCGTCATCGAAGCCAAGATGATCGACATTCTCCTCTCCGACCGGGCCGAAGAGCGTCGATCACTGTTCGAGGAGGCCGCGGGCATTGGACTCTACCGCGACCGCAAACAGACCACAGAACGCCGTCTCGAGGAAACGGGACTCGATCTTCAGCGGGTCGAAGACCTCATCACGGAAGTACAGACTCAGCTCCGAAGCCTGGCGCGGCAGAGGGGTAAGGCGGAGCGCCACACCAAGCTGCTCGAAGAGAAATTCTCGGTCCAGCTTACGCTCGCTCGGCGCCTGCTGGATCAGCTCGCGGAGCGGATGGCCACGAGTGAGTCCCGGCATGCTGCGCTCGCTTCTGCACTTCCTTCCGCGCGCGAACGAGTCTCCAGCGAAGAGCAGCGCCGCGAGGAATGCGCGCGTCATCGAGGTGTTGCCGATACCCAGCGCACCGAGATTGCGAGGTTGCTCGGCACGGTGCGTTTGGAACTCGGCAAGCTCGATGGAGACCTGGCGCTGGCCGCGGAGCGAATCGCGAATGCCGCTTCCCGACGCCAGCGTGCGACCGAGGAACGCGGCGTCATGGAGTATCGCGCCCGTGACGCCGCGCGCGATCGTGAGATCGCCGAAACCGAACAGCGTGGCGCTGTCGTGGAGCAGGAACGGATCCAGACCGAACTGTCCGCACGGACCGCCTCCGAGCAGGAGGTGCGGCTCCGGCTCGCGGAACAGCGTCAGGCCGTCCGGGATATCGAGGAGGAATTGCAGCGACGCGCCCAGACACTGCGCTCCCTCGAAGGCGAACGCACGGCGCTGGAAGGGGAACTCGCTTCCCTTCGCGATCAGGCCTCCCAGCTCAATCTTCGCCGCGCGGCACTGCAGAATGATCTCGAGCAGGCGGAGCGGCAGCAGGCGGAAACCACCGCGACGGCCGAACGCCTGCAGCTGGAAGCTCAACGGGCCGCGGCGGAAGCGGAGCGCGGCCGCCACCTGGTCGCGGAGACTCGCCGGCGCGAGGCGCACGAACGGTCCGACCGGCGTGCTGCAGAGGAGTCTCTCGCCCAGTTGAACGCACGCCGTCAGGCGCTCGAGGAGCTCGAGAGGGATCGGGTCGGTCTCGCTCCCGGCGCCGCAGCCCTGATGAGTGCGCGCGATCGGTTCGGCGATTCGATCCTCGGTCCGCTGAGCGATTTTATCCGTACCGGTCGCGAAGATGCCGAACTCGCCGAGCGGCTCCTCGGAGAATGGGTGCACGCCGTACTCGTGCGTGACCGGAACGCGGTCTCCGAAGTGCAGGCATGGCACGCGGAGGCGCAGCCGGGTGTCGTGGTGCTCCTCCCGCTCGACCCCGGACCGCAGTTTCTCGATGGGACAAGTCCATTGGATCAGCGGCTCCGCGCCGAAGGTCCGGCACAGCGCTGGGTGGACTCACTGCTCGCCGGTGCAGAAGTCCTTGACGCCGATGGACGGGCGCTCAAGCGCCCGAACGGCGCGATCTACCTTTCCGGCCGTGCTGCCCCGAGCGGACCGCTCCGTCGGCGGGCGGAACTCGAGTCACTCGCCCAGGAAGTTGATGCGGCTCGCGAACTCCTCACTGCCGCGGATGCTGCCCTGCAGGCTACGGTCCGTCAGCTGGTGGACGTTGAATCCCACCTCGAAGCAGCCACGGCGGCTGCCGACCAGTCCCGCCTCCTGGAGCGACAGGGCCTGGCCAGCCGCGACGACGCGGCTCGCCTCGCACACAATGTCTCGCGCGAACTCGCCGAAAGCGTCGCCCAGCTCGGCAGCCTCAACGAACGGATCGATCGATCCGAGCGTCGCCTCGCACAGATCGACGTCTCGCTGACCGAAGGCGAACTCGCTCGGGCGCGTATCGAGGAGAATCTCGGTGACTCCCGGGCACGGCTCGCGAGCCAGGAGCTCGAGCAGGAAGCCGCCCGGGAGGCCCGGGTCCACTGGCAGGTGCAGCAGGCTCACATCGCCGCGCGTCTCGAATCCGCGTCGGGCCAGGTGGAGCGCGCATCGCGCATGGGTTTCGAGGCGGAGACGACGATGCTATCGCTTTCCGGTGAACTCACCCGCCTGGATGCCGAAACAGCGGGCCTCTCAGCCCAGCAGGCAGTGTGGCTGGAATCTCGGGCTGAACGCAAGATCGCTGTCATGGAGCTCGAGGCCGCCGCCACCGATGCGGACGCCGCGTCCGCTCTGGCCGAGGAGACCCTCACCTCAGCGGAGCTCTCCTTGAGCGGGGCGCGTGCGCGCTTTGAGAACCAGAATGAGGAATATCACCGGCTTGAAATCGAGATGACCGAGGCGACTGCGCGTCGTCGCAGCATCATCGAGCGGGTGGAGACCGAGTGGCGGCGTTCCCTCGATGCCCTGATGGCCGAGGCCCCGATGCTCGACCTCGATATCGAAACGCTGGAGAGCGAAGCGGGCCGGATCGTGGCGGCGCTCGAATCGATCGGCCCGGTGAACGCGCTTGCCGTCGAGGAGCATGCCGAGGAAGCCAAACGGCTGGAGTTTCTCACGTCGCAACGGGACGACCTGGTCGCCGCGAGGGGGTCACTGCAGCAGGCGATCCGGGAAATCGACGGCACGGCCCGCACCATGTTCCTCGAAACCTTCAACGCGGTGCAGGCCAATTTCGTTCATGTCTTCCAGACGCTCTTTGGCGGCGGTGAATGCGAGCTTCGCCTCTCGATGCCCGAGGATCCGCTCGAGAGCGAAATCGACATCCATGCGGCACCGCGCGGAAAACGCACGCAGCGCATTCATCTCCTGTCATCCGGCGAACGCACCCTCGTCGCCGTCTCGCTGCTCTTCAGCATTTATCTGACGAAGCCGAGTCCGTTCTGCCTCATGGATGAAGTCGATGCCCCGCTCGACGACGCGAACGTGGGGCGCTTCACCCGCCTGCTGGAGGAGTTCAAGAAGACGACCCAGTTCCTCGTGATCACGCACAACCCGCGCACCATGCAGTCCGCCGACGCGGTCTATGGCGTCACGATGCAGGAGCCCGGAGTCTCCACGATCGTCGGTGTTCGGCTCGGAGAGACTGAACCCGTGTCCTGACTCGGGGTACTCTCGGTCAATGAGGCACAACCGGGTCCGGGCGTGCGATCCCTTGCGGGACGCGACTCGGACCCGGTCGCGTGGAGACCATTCAGTGTGGCCCCCCATGCGGCTAAATTGAGAGCGGTAGACTTACCCGCAGGGAAATTCCTTCCTGCACCGGCGCGGACCGGTTCCCCATGACCGCGACTGAGGAGCAGGGATGCTGATCGTCATGCGTCATGCCGCACCGGATGAGGAGATCCGTCGCGTCATCGAAGTCATCGAGGAAATGGGCTACCAGGCTCGGCCCATGCCCGGTCGGCAGCGGACGACGGTTGGTCTCGTCGGCAACGACGGACGGGTGGATGGCTCGAGAATCGCCGCCCTTCCCGGCGTCCAGGAAATCCTCCACGTCACTCAGCCATACAAGCAGGTCTCCAGGGAATGGCAGCCCGAACCGACGATCATCCGTCTCCCCGGCGGACTGACTATTGGCGGTGACGACGTGATCGTGATGGCAGGACCCTGCTCCGTTGAATCGCAGGATCAGATTCTGACCGCCGCTCATCGTGTACGGGATGCCGGAGCGTCGGTGCTCCGCGCAGGAGCATTCAAGCCGCGCAGTTCGCCTTATTCTTTCCAGGGACTCGGCAAACCCGGGCTCGCCATGCTCGCGCGCGCGCGCGACGAAACCGGCCTGCTGGTCGTCACGGAAGCGATGGACCCCGAAGGCGTGGACCTCGTGAGCGAAGTCGCCGATATCGTGCAGATCGGCGCCCGTAACATGCAGAACTATTCGCTGCTCAAGAAGGCCGGTCGCTCTGGAAAGCCGATACTCCTCAAAAGGGGAATGTCAGCGACTATTCAGGAACTGCTGCTCTCCGCAGAGTACATTCTTGCGGAAGGAAATCCCCAGGTCATCCTCTGCGAGCGTGGCGTCCGCGGGTTCGACACCGCGACTCGCAATCTTTTCGACCTCTCGGCGATTGTTGTCGTGCACGGACTCTCCCACCTTCCGATCATCGCCGACCCGAGTCACGGCACCGGTCACCGTGACATGGTCACACCCATGGCGCGGGCCGCAGTCGCCGCAGGCGCGGATGGGCTCATCGTGGAAGTACACCCCACCCCTGACCGGGCGCTCTCCGACGGTGCGCAGAGTCTGTATCCCGAGCAGTTCGAGCGCATGATGCGGGAGACCCGGCTGATTGCCGAAGTCATCGGCCGGCGCATCGCCGAACCGGCGGGGGCCCGGGCATGATGCGACTGACAGTGGTGCTGGCAGGACTGGTGTCAGTCGGGGGCGCGAGCCACGCCATTCCCGCCCAGACGGATCCGGCGCCGATTCTTGCGCGCGCCTCGACCGTGTTCAAGGGGCTGTCGTCGTTCCAGGCCGATTTCGCGCAGCAGATCGCCGATTCCATGATCGGCAACTTCGACAGCCGCGGCCGCCTCATCCAGGCCGGGACGTCGAAATTCGCCATGCGCTTCGACTCGCCCAAGGGCGAGGCGATCATCATGGATGGGGCGCATGTATGGGTGTATACGCCGAGCACGGCGCCTGGGCAGGTCATTCGGATGGCGCCGCCGAGCAGCCCCAACTTCGGACCTAATGTTCTCGCATGGCTGCTCGATAAGCCCGCCGAGCGCTACCGCAGCCGGTATCTGCGCGCCGATCGGCTCGGCGGACGACCGGTCGATGTCATCCAGCTTGTTCCGATCGACAAGGCACTACCATTTTCAGAAGCGACCCTCTGGCTCGATCGCGTCGACGCGTTGCCGCGACGACTCGAACTCCACGAGCGTTCCGGCTCGATGCGGACGCTGACCCTGACCGCCGTCCGAACCAACGTTCGACTCTCGGACGACGCCTTCAAGTTCGCCATCCCCGCCGGCGTCCGCATCGTCGATCAATAGCGATCAGCGCTCGCCAGTCTTGAGCGACTTGATGACTGCCTTGGCCGCCTTCTCATCGAGCCCCGCGGTCTTCGCCATTTCTAGCGCGGCGAGCCCGAGCTCCCGATAGACCTTCCGGTCCGCTGCCTCGAGAGCCTCCAGATGCGCCTCGATCGTGCGCGAGTCACCGCGACGTACGGGGCCGGTCAGCGCCTGTACCGGTGACATGGTCTTGAGATTCTGCAGCGCGCCATCCAGCAACGGCAGATAGATCTTGTTCGCCGCCTCGGGAGGAACACCCGCCTCACGAGCCAGCCGTTCAGCGATCCCGACCAGCACGACCGTATAGTTGGCGACGATTGTAGCCGCTGCATGGTACGCCGGCTTCGCGGCGGAAGTGACGCGCACCGGCGTCATCCGGAGAGTTTTGGCGAGACGCTCCCCTGCCTCGATCGCGCGATCATCCCCTTCCAGTCCCACAAAGGATCCTGCCAGACGCTCGGCGGCGGTGGCCGGATCGGCGATCGTCTGGAGTGGATGAAACGATCCAAGGGCCGCACCGGTGCTCGAGAGCGCGGACAGGGCACTCGCTCCGAGCAGTCCTGACAGGTGCAAGACCGCCTGGTCGCGCTTGACGGCGCCGCCCTGGGCGAGCATGTCTGCGACTTCGGGGATTGAGTCGTCCGGGGTTGCAATCAGAATGAACTCCGCCGGACGCACTGCGTCCGCCGGGTCACCGGCGTGTAACAGCAGCGTCGGCGCGACCGGGTGGACCCTGCGCGCAATCAGCACCGGCGCGTAACCTCGGCGCTGCAGCGCCAGCGCCAGACCCTGCCCCATACGTCCCGCCCCAATGATCGCGGCCCTCGGTCGACTCATCGTGCTCCTCCAGATGTTGCAGAACTTTCAGAGAACATTCGGATGTAGCGCCGTCATCGGCGATCGTGCCTGAGTAGCATAGGACCGCCACGGGCTCATGTGACGTTGCCGTCGCCTGGGGCGGGCGGGCCTGGCTGAACTTTGCATCTCGCCAGGCGATAGTGCGACGGCGAGATTTCGGTCGGGAAACAGCACCCGGGAGCGTTGGCTGGCCCCCGGGGTGATCAGAATCAATTGGACGACGGACTACCCGCTTGAGCCATGGCGAGTCCGAGCAGATCCTTGGGCGTAGTTGCCTTGCGAAGCAACCCCAGCGCCGTCTGCATCTGCCGGTCGTCCTGAACCCGGCGACGGAATTCAGCCGGTCGTCCAAAGACATACCGCGCGATCTCGTAACTCAGCTGCTCGTCTACGAGCGGCTCCGCCGAGTTGAAAATCGCATCGGTCATCTCCACGCCCTTTGCGCGGAGCCGCTTCAGCAACTCTGCCCGCATCGCGGGTGTCAACTGAAAATTCTCGCCGCTGATCGAATGCGCCGATTTGAGCTCGAGCGCATAGCCGGTGAGGACGTCGCGATACTCGGGTACCTTGGCGCCCAGGGCCGCGGCGAATGCCCGTTCCCCGGCGTTGAGCGAGTCGGGACGAACGACGATATCGGGGACGATGCCCCCACCGCCCCGCACCGTGCGCCCCCCGTCGGTACGGAAAGTAGGCAGTGGCTTGGTCGTATCTGACGGATTGCGATCAGGTGCGGCAGTCGCGGCGAGCGCGGCCTGAGCTGCCTGATCCTCTTCGTTCTTCGCGATACGCTGAATCGTGCGCCCACTCGGCGTATACCAGCGAGCCGTCGTCAGCTTGAGCGCGGTAGTTTCGGAAAACGGAAAGAGCGTCTGGACCAGTCCCTTGCCGAATGTCGGCACGCCGATCACAACCGCGCGATCATGGTCCTGTAGCGCGCCGGAAATGATTTCGGCGGCGCTCGCGGTACCATCGTTGACGAGGGTGACGATCGGCAGATTCGGCCAGAGCTGCTTCGTGTCATCGAGGAAATGTTTGGTCGAGCCTTTGGCGCGGCCGCGAGTCGACACGATTTCCTGGTTCGGATCAAGGAAGAGATCGGCGACCTTGGCTCCCTGGTCGAGCAGGCCCCCGGGGTTTCCCCGCAGATCGAGGATCAGGGACTTCATGCCCTTGCCGAGTAGCGAGGTAATCTCGTTCTGGACCTCGGCCCCGGACGTTTCGCTGACCGTATTGAGGGAGATATAGCCCACACCGCCAGGAAAGAGCGTCCCAGGTGGCACTGAGTGTACATGAATCTGTGCCCGAACGAGATTGAATTTCATTGGTGACGCAACACCGGTGCGTTTCACCTGAAGCACGACCGCGGAGCCGGCTTCACCACGAAGTGACTTGACGGCCTGATCGTTGTTCCAGCCCTGCGTGGATTTCCCGTCGACGGAGATGATCTGGTCGCCGGTTTCCACGCCCGCCCGCTCGGCTGGCGTCTCGGGGAGCGGTGCCACGACCGTGATCCATCCGTCACGCACATCGATCTGGATTCCCAGTCCGGCGTAATTGCCGGTCGTCGTTTCCGTCAGCTGCCGGTAGTCATCGTTGACGAGCAGAACCGAATAGGGATCGTGGAGCTCTTCGAGGAGGCCAGTTGTGGCTTTCTTGTAAAGATCTGTCGTCCCGATCGAATCGACATAGTAATTGCTGATGTGTGCGAGCACATCGTCAAACAGACGCGCCTGCTGGTAGACGTTTCCGTCGGTGGCGGCACCGCGTTGCAGCAGCCAGCCTCCCGTCAGGAACGAAATGACCGCGACCAACCCGATGACTCCCCACCTGTTGCGCATAATACCTCCGCAAATTTCCATCGCCGGCATCCGGACGCCGGCCTCCGGCGACACTGCTGAAAAGTAACCTTACGTCGCCCCGAATGTTTCCGGGTTCTGCCGCCGAAGCACCTCGAAGGCCTGATCGAGCACGCGGGCGGGAGCCATCATTCCGTCGAGGTGACTTACCCCGGCGCCGGTCGCCCGCGCGAACGCCTGGGCAACCCGCTGGTGAAACGCCGCGTTCTCCTGCTCCATTCGGTCTGCGCCTTCCTTCCGCGAACGTGCCCGGTCAAGACCGTCATGAGAGGGAACGTCGACGACGAGGGTGCAGTCGGGGACGAGACCACCGGTCGCCGCGGCATTTGCCGCTAGGACCACCGAACGCTCGAGGCCGCGGCCGGAGATCTGGTAGGCTTCCGTCGAGAGCTGAAACCGGTCAGCGAGGACGACGCGTCCTTGAGCGAGCGCGGGCCGGATGACACCTTCGACGAGATCGGCGCGCGCCGCAAGAAACAGGAACAGCTCCGCGAGTGGCTGAATGGGAACGGCGGGATCCAGCAGCACCCGGCGAATGGTCTCCGCTGCCGGCGTCCCGCCTGGTTCCCGCACGACGACGGCATCGAGGCCAAGCCGCTTGATCCGTTCGGCAAGCCCGGCGACCAGAGTCGACTTCCCCGCCCCTTCGGGACCTTCGACGACAATGAAGTACCCCGGTGCCGTCATCCCAGTGAAATGAGGCCGCTGGTCGCGCCCTTTTCGATTCCCTCGCCGATCAACTGGTTGACCTTGATCATCACCTTCTCGAAATTCGCCCGCGCGACGGCGTAAGCCTGGCCGGTGGGACTGAGCTCGAGTTCACGCACCGCCTTCTCGTACGCTTCGGCAGTTGCCTGCTCGGGCATCTGGCCCTGCGCGACCATCTGATCGACCTGACGCGCCAGCGTCTGAATCGTATCGAGCTTCTTCACGGTCTCCGCATCCTCGCGGAGATTCGTCTCTGCCCGACGCAGCGCCTTGCTCTCGGGAGTCTGACCGATCAGCCGCCCCAGCTCTTCCGCCTTGTCCCAGATCATGTTGTCTCGCTCCTGCGCGCGAGCACGTAGCGCGCGCGGCCAAAGAGATCGTCGTGAACCGTCGCTTCCGTCCAGCCGTAATGCAGCGCGCCCTGCGCCACTGCTTCCGCCCGTCTGCAGTCGACCTCCAGCGCCAGCCATCCTCCCGGCTCTACTACCCGCAAACCATCCCGGAGCAGCTGAGTCGTAGCTTCCAGTCCATCAGCCCCGCTCGCGAGTGCGGTCCGTGGCTCCCACTTTCGCACGGAGTCATCGAGCGCCGCATACTCGGCATCGGTCAGGTACGGCGGGTTCGAGACCAGCACTCGCGCGCTGGAGTCATCGAGCGACAAGCAGAGATCAGCATTCATGATCGCAATCGGCAGACCGGTCAGAGTCCGGTTTTCCGCCGCCAGCGCGAGTGCGTCCAGGGACCTGTCGATCGCGAGCACGGAGAGCCGGGGATTTTCCGATGCGAGCGCCAGCGCGATACAACCAGAGCCCGTGCCTACATCAACAACGGTCCCTTCCTGTATCCGGGCCAGCACCAGATCGACCAGCCCCTCCGTCTCGGGACGCGGGATGAGGGCGCGGGAGTCGATATGGAGCGCCAGTCGCCTGAACCCGGTCCAGCCGGTCACGTAGGCGAGGGGTTCGCCAGCTGCCCGGCGCCGAACGCCGGCCTCGAATCGCCCGACAACTTCCTCATCCATCTGAGCGCCACGGTCGAGGATCGCCGATCCCGCAGGAGCAGCATGCATTCCCTCCCAGAGCCGGATTGCTTCCCGTCTCGGAGACTCGAGGCCCGCGACAGCCAGAGCACCCGTCGCGGAGTGCAGCACATCGTCCAGGCGGATCGTGTCAGGCACCGATCAGTTCCTGGCGGCCCGCCACGCGCAGCGCATCAACGAATGCATCGAGCTCGCCGTTAATGACGTCGGGCAGGTTGTGCAGGGAGAGATTGACGCGATGATCGGTCACCCGGCTCTGCGGAAAATTATAGGTCCTGATCTTCGCCGACCGATCGCCCGTGCCCACCATTGCCTTGCGCTCGCGCGAGCGGGCCGTCTCCTGTTCCGAGATCATCCGGTCGAGGAGCCGGGCGCGCAGTACCTCCATCGCTTTCAGCTTGTTCTGCAACTGAGATTTCTGGTCCTGCTGTGTGACGACCAACCCGGTCGGGAGATGTGTGATCCTGACGGCGCTGTCGGTCGTGTTGACGCTCTGGCCTCCCGGACCCGATGACCGGTAAACATCGATCTTGAGATCGTTCGGATGGATCACGACATCGACCTCTTCCGCTTCCGGCAGCACTGCGACAGTTGCAGCCGAGGTGTGGATGCGACCCTGCGTCTCCGTGGCCGGCACCCGCTGAACACGGTGAACCCCTGATTCGCGCCGGAGCAGCCCGTAAGCCTCAGGGCCCCGCACCGCGAAAATCACCTCTTTCAATCCACCCATGGTTCCGTCACTGACCGAAATTGGCTCGACCCGCAAGCCACGCCGCTCGGCGAAGCGAGTGTACATCCGAAACAGCTCCCCAGCGAACAGTGCCGCCTCGTCCCCGCCCGTTCCGGCGCGGATTTCCATGATCGCATCACGATCGTCATGGGGATCGCGGGGAATCAGCAGTTCCTGCAGCTGGCTCCGGAGTCCGGCAATTTCGTTGGGAAGGCGGTCGAGGTCCACTCGGGCGAGCGCCACAAGCTCGGGATCGGCTTCCTCCGCCATTTCCCGAGCCTGCG
>JBDUEA010000032.1:0-26170 GCA_040002695.1 Gemmatimonadota bacterium
AGTTTGGTTGACAACGTTATTTGCGGGGCCAATATTTTGTGCGGGTCCCCAAGTATTTGACCCTGCTTCAAACCTGGAGGTCTCTGTGAGCCGCAGCCTGAACAAAGTCACTCTGATCGGCAATCTCGGCGCCGATCCTGAAGTGCGCAGCACCGCGAATGGTGGCCGAGTCGCGACGCTTTCACTCGCGACGAGCCGGCAATGGAAGAATCAGTCGGGGGAGAAGCAGGAGAAGACCGAATGGCATCGGGTCATTCTCTGGAATAACCGGGGATCGAATCTCGCGGATATCGCCGAGAAGTACTGCAAGAAGGGCGACAAGCTGTACGTCGAAGGCGCGATCGAATACCGCACCTGGCAGGACCGCGAAGGACAGACGCGCTACACCACCGAGATCAGCGCCCGCGAAGTGATCCTTCTCTCCGGCAAGGGCGGCGAAGGCTCCGAGAGCTACACTCCCCCCAAGGTCGGTGCCGCATCGTCGACCCCGCCTCGCAAGGATGGCTCCTTCGAGGACTTCCCCGAAGCTCTGGATGCCGAGGACGACGACCTTCCGTTCTGATCCCGGCAGTCCGCGAGGGGGACGTCGAGTCTGAACCGCGCGGCGGTCCCCTCAGCGGGCCCGCCGCTCCGTTTCATGTCCCATGTCCAGATGCGGAGCGAAATTTCATCGAGGCAGAGGTGGCGATCGCTAGGGGACAATGCAGAAATTCTGGCTGATCGCGAGGCGGCGGTGGGGGATGCCGGGGCCAGCTGGCAATCCCAAGATTCGAGGCAACTTCCAAACTGCAACCACCAATTGGCTTAGGCCTTCACGTCTAAAGTAGTATCTGAGTGGCGCTTCTCTTGCGGCAGTGATATACTAGACACGCCTTTCCTCCCCCTGGAATTACTGGTTCATTCTCGATCGGCCGGCTCACTTCGGACCGGCTGGCGCAACATCCGTCACGGACGCAAGCGGGGGTACCTCGATGGCACGCTGCAGACTGCCTCGCATTTGGGCCGCAATGGCGGCTCTCCTGATTCCGGCTCTCGCCACTGCCCAGACTTCGACGCCCAGCACCCATACGGTCCGGGCGGGCGACACGCTCTGGGGACTGGCCCGGCAGTACCTCAACGACCCGCTGCTCTGGCCGGAGATCTACCGGCTGAACACCCTCGTGGTTGAGGATCCGCACTGGATTTATCCCGGCGAGGTGCTTCAGCTCTCCTCGAACGGCCCGGTTGCCTCCGTGCCGACGGCCGATACCCCCGCGCCGACCGCGACCGTCTCCACCTCTCAAGCTCAGGGTGACGCAGTCTCTCCGGACTCCGGACGGGCCGACTCGGCTCAGGCCGCGCAGCCTTCGGAGTCAGAGCAGGCCGCTGCTCCGGCAGAGACCCAGGTTACCGAGACTCAGCTCAACACCACGGAGCCGGTAGGGCGGGAGACTGGCAACGCGGATCTCGACGTGCTCTTCGGGCCCAGCCGCAGATCGGCACCGACGGGAATGGCGGGACTTTCGCCCAAGGCCTACCACCCGATCCGTCGAAGCGAGTTCTACAGCTCCGGCTTCCTTTCCGAGGGTGAATCAATGCCCTTCGGTGAGCTCCTCGGGCCGGTGACGCCGGAACAGATCCGGACCGTCTCCGACCGCGCGGCGATCAACATCTTCACCAAGATTGCCGTCATGCCACCGACCGGCGCCACCTATCAGGTCGGGGACTCCGTGCTGATCGTGCGGGTCGACCGCAACATCGAAGGCTGGGGCAAGGTGATTGTCCCGACGGGTATCGCGCGAATTCTCGACGTGAGCACCAAGGAGAATACGGCGGAAGTCATCGCGGAATATGGTGCGATCCGAATCGACCAGTTCACGCTTCCTCTCGAGAAGTATTCGAACCCGGGTAACGTGCATGCGGTGCCGATCTCCGATGGTGTGCAGGGTGCGCTCATCGCGAGCCGGGATCCGCAGGATCTCAAGGGGCCGCAGGATGTCGTGTTCATCGACAAAGGCAAGAAGGACGGAGTCGCGCTCGGAGATATCTTCGAGGTCCGTCGGACGTCTTCGTCGAGTGGAGATCGTCAGGCGGCCACGGTTCCCGAGGTAATGGCCACGATGCAGGTCGTGCACGTGCGCGAACGCTCCGCAACCGCGGTCCTCCTCACGGTCACGTCCCCCGACATGAGTCCTGGAACTAACGTTCGTCAGATCGCAAAACTTCCGTCCTGAGCCTCGACTGGCAGGACTGAGCTCAACTCCGGAGGGGCGCCAGGGCGGCGCCCCTCCGGCGCGTATGGGTCCAACGATCACGCGAATGCGATTAAGTTGCAGGCCGACCGAGTGGCGAGTGGTCAGGTTCGGCTGCGACCCGGGCCCCATGCGAATAGATTGTGCGGGCGCGCAGCATCAGGTTGCGCCGCATCGGCGTCCCGAGATCAATCACAGATGAGGGAGACGGCTTAATGAGCGGACGGGTTCTGATCACGGGCGGGGCGGGATTCATCGGTTCGCACATCGCGGAAGAATATCAGCGGGCAGGGTGGGAGGTCACCGCGCTGGACGATCTCTCGCGGGGCCGCGAATCCAATGTGCCGAAGGGCGCCCGCTTCATCAAAGCGGACATTCGTTCGTCCGAGGCGCGTGCCGAACTGGCGAAGGGCAAGTACGACGTGCTCTGTCACCATGCCGCCCAGATCGATGTCCGGGTCTCCGTCGATCGTCCCTCGCTGGATGCCGATATCAACCTGGTGGGATTCATCAATCTGCTGGAAGGCGCCGGCGATGGCGGTGTGCGCCGCGTCGTGTTCGCAAGCAGCGGTGGCGTCGTCTACGGCGATCCTGACGTAACCCCGACGCCTGAGACCGCCCCCAAGCTTCCGATCAGTCCGTATGGCGTCAGCAAGCTATCGGGCGAGCATTATCTCCGGGTCATCGGCCAGCTGCGAGGCTTCGAGGGCATCGCTCTCCGCTACAGCAACGTGTTCGGTCCACGGCAGGATCCCAGCTCCGAGGCGGGCGTCGTCTCA
The DNA here is from genome assembly GCA_040002695.1 of Gemmatimonadota bacterium. Lineage (GTDB taxonomy): Bacteria > Gemmatimonadota > Gemmatimonadetes > Gemmatimonadales > GWC2-71-9 > JBDUEA01. Next base: position 3,011 of record JBDUEA010000032.1, read on the forward strand.
ATCTTCATTTCCCGGCTCCTCAAGAAACAGAAGCTCATCATCTTCGGTGACGGCAAACAGACCCGCGACTACGTCTTCGTAAGGGACGTGGCCCGGGCCAATCTGGCCGCCGGAACCGCACAGGTCACGCGGACCGATCTCGACTCCACTGCCTTCAACATCGCGACTTCGGTCGAACGCAGCGTGGTCGAGCTCGCCGAGACCGTCGGACGGACCATGGGCATGACCCCGGAACTGGAATTCGCGGCAGAGCGCGCAGGAGAGCTCCGCCGCAATGCGCTCAACATCTCGAAGGCGAAGTCCGGCCTCGGCTGGCAGCCGACTCACAAATTCGATGAAGGACTCGAGGCCATCGTCTCGTGGTTCAAGCAGGGAGCGCCCTGATGCTTCAGGTCGGCGGCGCGGTTCCCAAATCCTCGCTCGAGCTCGTATTGACATCGAGTCCGGAAACGAAGGTCGTACTCGTCGTCACCACCATCTTCTCGCTGCTCTCCTGGTTCGTCATCGTGCTCAAGTGGTGGCAGTTTCGCCGGCTGCGGCGGCAGGCGGACAAGTTTTTCAATGAGCTCGAGCGGACCACGCGCCTCCAGGAGGCGTACCACGCCGTGATGAAGCTTCCGCCTTCACCGTACAACCGGCTCTTCCGCGAGGGACTCAGTTTCTTCACTGAGCTCCGGCCGGGCGGACTGAAGGAAGAGGCGGGCGCGAATCGCGCCACTCTCACGATGACTCAGCTCGAGGCGCTCAAGATGGTCCTCGGCAAGGAAGTTGCGGCGGAACGCGATCTGATGGCGAGGTTCATTCCCTGGCTGGCGACCATCGGGTCCGTGAGTCCCCTCCTGGGACTCCTCGGCACCGTTCTCGGCGTGATGGACGCATTCATCGGGATCGCGTCCAAGGGCTCGGGAAATATCTCGGCCGTCGCGCCTGGTGTCGCGGAGGCGCTGGTCACCACCGTCGCAGGTCTCGCCGCCGCCATCCCCGCCGTGATCGCCTACAACCTCTATGTGAACCGCCTGGGACTCTTCGCCGGAGAGCTCGAAGGTTTCGCAAACGAAATGGTCGGCACCATGGCCAGGGAAGGACTGCTCTAGCATGCTCGGCGGACTTGGTCGCGGCGGGTTGAGGGGGCACGGTGAGCTCCCGCTCAATGCGGAGATCAACGTAACTTCCCTGGTCGACGTGGCGTTCGTGCTGCTGATCATATTCATGATCACTGCGCCGATCATGCAGGGTGGCGTGGATGTGCAGCTGCCGCGGGCCGAGGCCCGGCCGCTCACGCCGAATGAAGGGATGGTCGTTTCGGTGGACTGGCAGGGCCGGATCTTCGTCGACGAGACGCAGGTCACCTACAACGATTTCCGGATCACATTCCGTTCCCTGGTCGCAACCCGGAAGCCCACCGGGGTATATCTTCGCGCAGACAGTCGCGTGCCCTACGGGGATGTCGTGCGCGTCCTCGCGGTGATCCGTGCGGCCGGCGTGGCGGATGTCGGGCTCGTCGCTGAGGAGGAGTCGGTGAAGTGAAACGGTCGGGGCATCCCAGTCAGGGTCGCACCAGCGTATTCGCGGGGCTCGCGGGGACGGTCGCCATTCATGGTTCGGTACTCGCCCTCCTGTTCGCAGCGGTGAAGCCCCCGGTCCTCGCTCCCCCGGTCTACGCGGTACAACTGGTCGCGGCACCCAAGCCGATGCCGCTCGCGAAGCCGGCGCCGGAGGTGCTGGAGCGTCCGCCGGCGGAGCCTGCGCCGGCGCCGGTGCCTACGAAGCCGACACCCGCGAAGCCGCAGCCTAAACCGGTGCCGAAGCCGCCACCGACGCGGACGCCTCCAGTCGAACGTCCGCGGGAGCCAACGCCCCGGGCCTCCTCGACGGTGACACCTGCGCCGGGCGAGACACCGAGTACCGGCAGCGATGTCGCGACGGTGAAGACTCCGGGACTCGAGTTCCCGTTTCCCGAATATCTGCGAAGCATCGTGCAGGAGGTGTATCGGCGTTGGGATCGGCCATCTGGCAACAGCGCCATGCGTGCCGAGGTCTCGTTCTTTATTCTGCGGGATGGAGCGGTGAAGGACATTCGCTTCTCGACTCGCTCAGGCAGTTTCTCTTTCGACCTTTCCGCGCAAGGCGCGATCGAAGCGGCGGGTAACGCCCACGCATTCGGTCCCCTGCCCGAGGGCTATGAGGCTGACGTGCTACCAGTGACATTTTTCTTTACTCCCCGGGTGGGGCCGTGAGGACCGGCGCGTCATGGGCCGCGGCGTTCGTCGCCGCGCTGGCGATCACCTGGTCGGCTGCACTCCAGGCACAGGACACGACGCACACCATCGACCAGGGAGTGCGGGTAGGCATCACGTACACCGCCGGGGTGCGTCCCTCGATCGTCGTGCTACCAGCCCGCGGAATCGATTCGGCGCTTGCCATTCTTTCCCGCGATCTCGACAACAGCGACCGCTTCGAGGTAATCAACCTCGCGCAGGGCGATGCGGCGGGTCCGAAGCTGCCCTCGGCCGCCTGGAACTCGGGTCCGAACCCGACCCCGATCAACTATTCGCTCTACCGGACGCTCGGTGCGGACTATGGCGTCGAGGTGGTACCGGATCAGTCCGGCGCCGTCGTCAGACTGCACGATCTCAAGGCGGGAGCCGTCCGGCGCGAGCAGAAGATGACCCTTCCGACCCCGGACACTCCTGACTTCCGGATGAGCGTGCACCGGATGGCGGACGAGGTCGTGCGCTGGGCGACGGGAACTCCGGGGATCGCGGCCACCCGCGTCGCGTACGTCGCGAACAAGCGGGTGTACCGTGTAGATGGCGATGGCGCGGACCTGGTGGCCGTAACCCCCTCGACCGATGAGGCGTTGTCGCCCGCCTGGTCCCCGGACGGACAGCGCCTCGCGTATACCCAGTTTGTCGGCGGTCACGGGGCGATCGTCGTGGTGTCGCTGGGGTCCGGTGCGCGGACGACGGTGCCGACCACGAACCGCGACCTCAACATCACGCCGTCGTTTGCACCTGACGGAAAGACGCTCGCCTTTGCGCGCTCGAACGAGGACGGCACCGATATTTACTCGGCCGATGTGCTCGCGGGATGTTGCGTGCAACGCTTGACCGTGGGTCGGTTCGCGGATAACCTTTCACCCACATATTCACCCGACGGCAGGCGTATTGCGTTCGTGTCCACCCGGGCCGGCCTGCCACAGATTTACGTGATGGCGGCGGATGGCACCGACCAGGAACTGCTCGCACCGTTTGATTACGGCGTCACCGGCAGCTCCAACGCGCCCGAGTGGTCGCCCGACGGAGCAAGCGTGATCTTCCATCGAGAAGTCTCCCGCAGTCCTCAGCTCTTCGTCCTGGACATCGCGAGTCACCGGGTGCGTCAGCTCACTTCGGCCGGCCGCAATGAAGACGCGACCTGGGCGCCGGATGGGCGTCATCTCGCGTTCGTATCGGACCGGAGCGGGCGCAAGCAGCTCTGGATCATCGATACCGAAACCGGCCGCATCCGGCAGTTGACGTTTGCCGGCGGCGTCCGCCTTCCTGCCTGGTCCCGCCGGTTGGCAGGGACCGCAGCAGGTTCAACCCAATAATCATGGAGCCATGATGGCTATGTCCTCGAGAGCACTCTCCCTCCTGTTCGCCGTGTCGGTTATCGCGGCATGTGGCGGGAAGGCCGCGCCGGAGCAGCCCGCTCCGTCGGGCACGACGAACAGCGACGCCGCCACTCGCGCGCGCCAGGATTCGATCGATGCCGCCAATCGCGCCCGCGCCGAAGCCGATGCACGGGACCGTGCTGACCGTGATCGCATGGCGCGGGAGGCCGCGGATCGCGGGGCCCACGACCGAGGGAGTGTCCTCGAGCAGCTCGCCACCATGATCCATTTCGACTACGACAAGGCCGACGTGCAGGAGGCCGACAACCAGGTGCTCGACCTCAAGGCCGGTATCCTGAGCGCCAACCCCGCGGTCCGCCTCCGAGTCAGCGGTCACGCGGATGAACGCGGGTCCGACGAATACAATCTCGCGATCGGAAACCGCCGTGCGGCCGCCGCCAAGCGGTACCTCGTGAACAAGGGCGTCGATGCCGCCCGGATCGAAGTCATCTCCTACGGCGAGGAGCGTCCGCTCGACCCGGGCCATGACGAGGCTGCCTATACCAAGAATCGCCGCGCGGAATTCGAGGTCATCGCCGGCGGCGACAACCTGGTGGCACCGCGGTAATGCGCCGGTCCCCCACGGTCGGTTTTATCCTCGCCTCGCTCGCGCTCGGGGGCTGCGCCTCCAAGGGCGATCTGCGGCGCGTGGAAGATCAGCTCGTGCTCAGCCGGGCGGAGCGCATGCGCTCCGACTCGGCGCGGGCCGCGCAGTTGACGGAAGTGCTCGCCATGCAGCGGCGCATTCTCGACTCGCTCGGCTCGACGGAGCGGAACGTGCGCGCGGCGGTTCAGTCGTCACTCCAATCCTTCAAGGGTGACTTCACGAGCGATCTCTACAATATCCAGCAGCAGCTCGTCCAGGTGCAGGCCCTGACCGGACAGAGCCAGCAGCGTCTGACCGAGCTCCGGACACAGCTCGAGGCACGAAGCGAGCAGCTTCACGCCACCCCCACCGCGCCCGCCGATACGGCACGTGCGAGCGGAGCGACGAGTTCCGCACCCGCGGCAAACAATCCGTCCGCCGACCAGGTGTACGAGGCGTCACTGCAGCAGCTTCGGCGCGGCAGCCCGGAGACGGCGCGATCCGGCTTCCGCGAATTTCTCAAGACGTATTCCAGCGATCAGCGTGTGCCGGACGTGGTCTACTTTATCGGCGAGAGCTTCGCCGCCGATCAACCCGACTCCGCTGCGCTCTACTATGCACAAGTGATCCAGACTGCGCCGACGTCGCCCCGGGCGGCAACATCGCTGTACAAGCTGGGCCTGCTCGCGGATCGCCGGAAGGATGCCGATTCGGCCCGGACGTATTTTCAGCGGGTCGTGAAAGAGTATCCGAAGTCGGATGAAGCGGCACTCGCCCGTGACCGGCTGAAATCTCCGGGCCGCTGAGCCTGGCGGAAGGGGTGGTATGAGCGGCGCCACCGGGGAAATGCCATTCCTCGATCACCTCGAGGAACTCCGGGGGCGCCTGATCCGCGCGCTGCTCGCCGTCGTGATCGGTTTCGGTGCGGGGTTGTGGCTCGTGCAGCGGTTCCAGCTGGTCTCCCTCCTCAAGGCGCCGATCGCGCCGTACCTCTCCAGCACCGGTGGAAAGCTCGCCGTCCTGAGCCCCACCGAGCCGGTGATGATCGTCCTCAAGCTCGGCTTCATCGTCGGGCTCGTCCTCGCCTCCCCAATTGTCATCTACCAGATCTGGGCTTTTCTGGCTCCCGCGCTCTACGCGCGGGAGAAGCGTGCGGTGCTTCCCGCGCTGTTCGCCGGCCTGGTGCTCTTCCTCATCGGCGGGTTTCTCGGCTACGCCTACCTGCTGCCGCAGGCACTCGGTGTGCTGTTCAGCTTCCAGTCCGACGCGCTCGCACTGGTCATCACGTACGACGAATATTTCGGCTTCGTCCTTCAGATCGTTCTCGCGCTCGGCATCTCATTCGAGTTGCCGCTGGTGCTCATCATCCTGTCCGCACTCGGCATCATCTCTCCCGCCGGGTTGAGCAAGTTCCGCCGCTACGCCGTCGTGCTCTGCTGCATCGCCGGCGCGATTCTGTCGCCGGGAACCGACGTGCTATCCATGATCATCATGACGATTCCCCTCCTCCTGCTGTATGAGGTGGGATTCATCGGGTCGTGGCTGGTGCACCGTCGGCGCGTTCGGCAGGCGTCGGCCGCAGGAACGGCATTGCTGTTACTGCTCTTCCTGAATCCTGGCCGCGCCGAGGCGCAGCAGCCGACGTATCGGCCACCGCGGCCCGGATCGATTTCGGCGCCGCGGACCCGGGCGGATTCGCTGCGGGATAGTCTGCGCATGCGTGACAGCACGCGGCTCTCGAGCGGACAGCCGCTCGACACGGCGACGGCACGACGACTCGGCCTGCCCACGGCGCCGAGCCAGACTTTTCCGGCGCCGGACTCGACGCTCGATGCCCTCCTCGCTCGACCGGGCTTCGAAGCGACCCGTTTTATGGCTGACAGCGCCTCGCTCGTCGCGGATGCAAAGCGGATTTTCCTGATGGGAAAGGCGATGACGGAGCGGCGTGGCAGCACGATGGAAGCGGACACCATTACCTACAGTGAGCTCGCCTGCCAGCTCAACGCGAAACTCGATCCGCATCTGTTCGACGCGGCGACGGTGCTGGTCGGAGACGAAATTCACTACAACACCTGTACCCGCCGAGGCGTCGTCGCAAACGCGCTCACTACGTTTCACGAAGGCGGCGCCGTCTGGTTCCTGCGTGGAGATATCGCGCAGGACTCGAGCTCGTCACGGATCTATGCGGCCTCGAGCGAGATCACCAGCTGTGACCTTCCGGTGCCGCACTACCATTTTTCGGCGCGCCAGGTCAAATGGATTTCCAAGACGGTGCTCGTTGCGCGGCCGGCGGTGCTCTACGTGCGGGACGTTCCGATCCTCTGGCTTCCATTCATCTTTCAGGACGCGCGACCGGGCCGGCATTCGGGTATCCTGGTACCGCAGTTCGGCCTGAATGACCTGGTGCGGCCCAACGAGGGGTACAACCGGCAGCTGACGAACGTCGGCTACTATTGGGCCCCCAACGAGTATTTCGATTTGACCGGGCGGCTCGACTGGTATGCGAACCGGTATACCCAGTTCGGTCTCAGCGGCCAGTACCGGATCCTGAATCGTTTCCTCGGCGGCTCCATCAGTTACGATCAGCAGCGAGAATCGGGAGGCTCGACCGGTACCAACCTCAGATGGGATCATCGACAGAACTTCAACCTCAGTACCTCCCTCAATCTCAGCCTCAACTACTCCAGTAACACCAGCATCATCGACCGCAACGCGATCGATCCGCTGCTGAATACCCGACAGATTCTCAGCCAGCTCAATTTCAGCAAGCGCTACAACTGGGGCACGGTGACACTTGGCGGTAACCGGCGCCAGAGTCTCTCGGACAACAGCACGACGACGACGCTCCCCTCGCTCACGGTGTCGCCGAAACCGCTGGACTTGAGCCGGAACATTACCTGGTCGCCGGGATTCAGTCTCACCAACGACCAGGCGACCAACACCCCGCAGGGTCTGCTGCTCCGGGCACTTCCCGGCGGCGCCATCGACTCCATTCCGGTCACCGCGAATACACGCGCGACCGCGATGAATTTCGACACGCCAGTTCGGTTTGGAGGATTCATCTGGCGGAATTCGATCAGCGTGCTCGACCGCCAGAGCGCGGGCCGCGAACGCGTGACGTCACAGATTCCCGACAGCAGCCCGGGCGCGGGCCCCGTCGATTCGATCACGGTGAATCGGTTTTCCACGGGGAGCTTTTCCACCGGCATCAACTGGGACACCGGCATCAACCTGCCGACCTTCCTCGGCGGGACCTGGAAGGTGCAGCCTTCAGTCGGCATTGCGAATGCCACGTCGGCCGGCCCATTTCTGCTTCGCAATCAGACTACGAACGGAGCGTACGTCCGGCAGGGCAAGCGATTCAGCCTCTCGCTTACATCCTCCCCGACACTCTTCGGTTTCTTTCCAGGTTTCGGGCCCATTGCCCGCATCCGCCACAGCTTCTCACCGATCATCAGCTACAACTACAGCCCCGCAGCCAGCGTCCCGCTTGAATATGCCCGCGCGGTGGCGGTACCCGGTCAGGCCATTCAGTTGCGCAGCGATGCCACCCAAACGCTCAGCATAGGGCTCTCACAGAACTTCGAAGGGAAGGGAAGACCGGCCCCCAATGACACATCGAGCACCCCCAACATCAAGAAATTCAGGCTGCTGAGCATCTCCACGAGTCCGATCGCGTACGACTTCGAGCAGGCCAAGCTCCCGGGGAAGAGCGGGTGGCGGACGCCGTCGATTACGAACTCCTTTCAGAGCGATCTGGTGCCGGGGTTCAACCTCAGCCTGACCCACGATCTCTGGCGAGGCGTGGTAGGAACCGATACCGCCCACTTTGATCCATTCCTGACCAGCGTCACGGCGAGCTTCGCGCTCTCGGGCGGGACGATTCATTCGCTTCTGGGGGCACTCGGCATCGGGAAGGCGCCAACTGGCAAGTCCAAGGAGCCGCCGCCGCCATCCTATGTTGCCGCTCAATCCAGGGGCGCCCGGCCCGGATCGTTCTATAGCTCGCAGCAGGTCCCGTTCAGCACCGGCGGCCGCTTCAACGCCAATTTCAACTACACGCTCTCCCGTTCACGACCCAATCTTGTAGTTCCGACCGGCGGGTTGATCCTTCCGGTGCAGCCGGCGCGGCAGAACCTGGGGATCAGTACGAGTTTTTCCCCTACTCCGCTCTGGAATGTCTCGTGGTCGTCCCAGTACAATATCACGGCTAACCGGTTCGAATCTCAGCAGGTCCGGCTCGACCGGAATCTTCACGAATGGCGGGCGGGGTTCAACTTCGTCCGGAATCCGAATGGCAATTTCGCATTTTATTTCTCGATCTCGCTGACCGATCTTCCCGAGCTGAAGTTTGACTACAATCAGACGACACTCTCACCTTGAATGTCATCCGGCTGGGACACGCCTGCTCCCGGCATCCTTAGCGTAAGAGCATGCAGAGGAAAGAGGTGCGCTGGATGCGGGCTCTGGCATGGAGTCTGCTTTTCCGCAGAGTGTCCCCCCTTGGAGTGTCATGATGCGCCGACTCTGGCTGGTACTCCCGCTCGCTGCCCTCGCCGCCTGCAGCAAGTACAACTCGACATCACCCGGTACTTCCCTCAACCCCCCAGCGAACCTCCAGTACACCGTCGAAGCCAGCGGAACGCCGGGCGCTCCTTCGGGAATCGTGCTCCACTGGGACGACGACGGCGACCCGAACATCTCCGCCTGGCACGTCTACTCCCGCGGCTCGACGGGCGAATCCTACTTGCTCCGTGGGACCACGACCTCCAACAGCTTTCACGACAACGGAATTCCGCACCTGCAGTACTATGTGACCGCGGAGGACGCCAATGGCGGGGAAACGGCGCCCAGCAATGTGGTCACCGTCGACGAGCGTCTGGCACTACCGAGCCCGACCACCCTGACCAGCACCAGTCTGAACGGTGCGATCGCGCTCGACTGGTCGGACAATGCGTTCACCTCCAATCCATCCGCCTTTCAACGTTACCGCGTCTACAGCGTGGCTTACGATCTGGACAACAATTTGTGCGGCGCGAACTGGTCCCTCGAGGGAACCACGGTCGCACCGGAGTTCATCGCCGGCGCTCTTCCGAATGGTGCTCCCCGCTGCTTCGGCGTCTCGGCGGAGAGCATCGAGGGATTCGAGAGTCTCTGGTCCCCGGTTCGGCACGACACGCCGCGACCCGATGCCCATAACGTGGTGCTGTATGCCCGCCAGTTTCAGGATGCGGGAAGCGGGTTCCGTTTCTGGCAGGATCTCAATGGCAACGGGCTCGCGGATAGCGGTGAGATCGGACTGGTAGGCTCCGGTTCCGCAACCAACATCGATTTCTCGGTTGAACGGGACCAGTCGGGGACTCTGTTCCTTACCCCCGTCCGCGCCGGCACCGGGGTCCTTGTATACGGCAGCACACCCGTTGGAGCACTCGACAGCATAGACGTCGCGCCGAACGCGAGTTTTCCAACCTCCGGCGTAGAAGCCAAGCCGGGTTGGGGTTATGTCTTCGAGTCTTCGGCGGCCGATGGGTTCGCGAGATACGGTGCCGTGCGGGTCAGTCACGTCGGGCAGGACTTCCTGATTCTTGACTGGTCATACCAGACCGACCCCGGGAATCCGGAGCTGGTCGTCGTCAAGCGCTGATCGTTCGTTCCGAAGTCTGATGAAGGCGGCCCCCGGGCTCTGAGCCCGGGGGCCGCTGCCGTCTCCCCCTGCAGCCGTCGCCGAGAAGGCTGACGTTCGCCGGAGGCCCGGTTTACGTTTGTGCCATGAAACCGAAACCTCTGCTGCTTGACGGACGCGGCCTCTCGCTCGACGACGTGGTCCACACCGCCCGCTCACCGGAGAGCAGAATTCAGATCGCGCCCGCCGCGCGAGAGGCCCTGGCCCGAAGCCGGCAGCTCGTCGAAAGCGCCATCGCGAGCGGACAGACGATCTATGGCATCAATACGGGGTTCGGGAAGCTGGCGAACGTGCGGGTGGCACCCGATCAGCTCGATCAACTTCAGGCCAACCTGATTCGTAGCCACGCCGCGGGAGTCGGGGACGCGCTTCCGGCGAGTATTGTCCGGGCCGCGATGCTGCTTCGCGCCAACGTGCTGCTCCGCCCGACCAGCGGAGTGCGCCCGGAGCTCGTGGATGCGCTGCTCGCACTGCTCAACGCGAACTTGATTCCTGTCGTGCCGGAGCAGGGAAGCGTGGGCGCGAGTGGTGACCTCGCGCCGCTCGCGCATATCGCACTGGTGCTGATGGGAGAGGGGAGCGTGCTCGATGCAGCCGGCGGCGCGAAGCCGGCCAGTCCCGCCCTCGAGGCCGCCGGCCTGAAGCCCTACCGGTTCGCGCCGAAGGAGGGACTCGCCTTCATTAACGGCACGCAGGCCCAGACCGCGCTGCTTGCGCTGCTCGTTCATGACGCGACGGTATTGTGGCGGACGGCCGTCGGGGCGGCCGCGATGAGTCTCGAGGCTCTCCGCGGAACGCCGACACCTCTCGACGCGCGGATTCACGACGCTCGTCCGCACCGGGGACAGCGCCGTACGGCGTCGATGATGCGCATACTGCTCGCGGACAGCGAAATTCGCGAGTCGCACAGAGAAAACGACCCGCGCGTCCAGGATGCGTACAGCCTCCGCTGTACTCCGCAGGTGCTCGGCGCCGTGGTCGATGCGATCGATTTCGCTGCGGCAACCGCGCGGGTTGAGCTCAATGCCTCGACGGACAATCCACTCGTCTTCGAAAATGGCGACGTGCTGTCAGGCGGCAATTTTCACGGTCAGCCGGTGGCACAGGCGCTGGATTTCCTCGCCATCACCATCACGACGCTGCAGGCGATCGCTGAACGACGGGTCGAGCGGCTGGTGAATCCGGATCTGTCGCAAGGCCTGCCGGCATTTCTGACGGCAGATCCCGGGCTCTGCTCCGGCTACATGATGGTCCAGATCACTGCCGCTTCACTGGTGGCCGAGAGCCGGACACTCGCGACCCCGGCCAGCATCGGGTCGATTCCGACGGACGCTAATCAGGAGGATTTCGTGCCGATGGGCATGGCGGCCGCGTTCAAGGCCCGGCGGATCGTCGCGAACGCCCAGCGGGTCGTGGCGGCGGAGCTGCTCTGTGGCGCCCAGGCGCTGGAGTTCCTCAAGCCGCTCAAACCGGGACGCGGAGTTCACGACCTCTACACCCGGATCCGGACTCGGACCCCCGCATTGACAGTCGACCGCCCTCCCTCCCCCGATCTGGAACGTCTGGCGGCTCAGGTCGCCTCGGGCGAGCTCGACCCCGGGCCCGATTGCGACCGCGAACCGTGAGTGAATGGCCGCCGACGTTTGGCTTGCTGTAGCCCGATCTGCCCCGTATCTTTGGGCTCGCCCTATCTTCATAGCCAATCGCCTCTTACCCTGCCGAGTCGGATGAACTTCGAGAAGCTCAAGGACGCGGCGCGGAAGTTCGAGCAGAAAGAGGATTGGCGACGAGCCATTGAGGTGTACCTCAAGGCGATTCAGGAATTCGAGTCGGGGCATGATCCGGCTCCCGATCTCTCCATCTACAATCGCGTCGGCGATCTCTACCTCAAGGCCAACGAGCCTGGCGCAGCCGTGCAGGCATACGAGCGCGCCGCCGATCTGTATCGGGACCAGGGATTTCTCAATAACGCCATCGCGCTTTGCGGGAAAATTCTCCGGGTGAACCCGGGACGGATTCAGGCGTACCTGAAACTCGCCCACCTGCACGCGCGCAAGAATGTCGTCATCGAAGCGAAAAAGAATCTGCTCGAGTATCTGGAGCGCATGAACGCGCTCAACCAGCTCGATGAAGCATTCAAGGCCATGAAGGATTTCGCGGACGAATTTCCGGGGAACAAGGAAATTCGCCTGATGCTGAGTGAGCTGTTGCGCGCGTCTTCGCGTAACGAGGAGGCGAAGGAGCAGCTGGAGAAGCTGGCGAGCGATCTCGAGGCACGTGGAGATACGATCGGCGCGCGAAAGACGCTCCAGCGTCTCCACGCCATCGAATCGGGAGATCCCGGCGGCGGCACCGCGCCCGCGGCCCCCATCGCGCCGCGCCGCGGCGAACTCATCTTTCTCGACACCGGAGATAATGTTACGCCTCACGGGGGCGGTCGAGCTGCCCGTCCGACGACACCGAGCCGAGGCCGCCCGACCGTGGTCACCTCGATTCCGCTGATCGAAATTCCTCCGGAGCCGGCGGCCGATGCACATGCGGCCGCCGGCACGATCGACGAGACCCCCGGCGACATCGAACCGCTCACTATCGAGACATCGAGCCTGGTGGACGAGCCGCTAGCGCTCGACGCGATCGAGCCGCTCAGCGAAGAAGCAGCCGTCGAGCTTTCAGCGCAGGAAATCGGGAAGGCCCTCGGCTTCGAATCGAGCGAGCTCGATCTCGCTGCAGACTCTGTTGCGCCACTCGAGGGGCTCGAGATGGACACCCCGCTCGAGGAAATAGACTTGAGCCCCGCCGCCTTCGCGGGCGACACCGATTTCGTCGAGCGGCAGGCCGAGTTGGCGGATTCCGACGTGCCGTCGCTGCTTGCGCCAGTGGACGGTCTCGAGGGGCAGGGCGATTTTGCGGTCGAAAGCTCGCTCCTGGATGACGACTCACTCCTCGAGCCGCCGGCGGATGATTTCCCATCGGTTCTGGAGACGCTGGGAGACGAAACTCCCGATCTGTCGGCGGACCTCGCGCTCGACCTCGAGGATATGCCAGCCCTGGTCGACCATGGAGAGCACGACGAAGCGCTCGGGCTCGACCTGCTGCCGGACGGCGAAGCGGTCGACCCGTCCGCCGACGCCGAACAGGACGATGCGGATTTCGGCGTCGGCGCCGCCGCGATTCGAACCTCGATCTCCGTGCCGTTCCTCGAAGTCGCCGAACCGCTCCAGCCGAGCATCACCGAGCTCGAGGATCTCGTCTTTGACGATCCCGACAACCCGGAATCGCATCGTGCGCTTGGTGAAGCGCTGCTTGCAGCCGGCGAGAAGGAGCGTGGCGCGGACGAGCTCGACCTGGCGCTCGTGGCCTACGAGGGCCTCGAGGACTGGATGCACGCGCTCGATTTGGTCAATGAGCTGATCCGCCTCGAGCCGAACGGCATCCGGTATCATCAAAAACGCGTCGAGCTCGCGTATCGTACCGCCGACAAGGGTCGCCTGATCGAAGCGTACGTGGAGCTCGGCGATGCGCTGATGCGCGCAGGCGCGCTCGACAAGGCGCTGGCGGTCTATCGGCGCGTGGCCGAGCACGATCCGGGCAACCGACGGGCGCTCGCGGCACTCGACGCACTCGAACCGGTGGATGCGCCGGTCGTGGCGCCCGAGCCGCTGGTGGTTGAAGAACCTGAGCCACTGTGGACCGAGGAGGATCTCGCCATCGAGGCCGGCGCTCCACCTGCTCCTGAGTTCGAGGCGGCTCCGCCTCCGGCTCCGTCCCCGCGGGTCCCGGCGGCGAAGCCCGTCATCTCGGACGAATTCATCGACCTCGGCGCACTGATCATGGAAGACGATCGGCCGCGCGACACTCGGATGAAGGTCGAGGACGAGGAGCCGACCGGCGACGAGCAGCGGGATTTCGACGACATGCTGATGCAATTCAAGCGTGGCATCGACGAGAACATCGACGCCGAAGATTTCCAGGCGCACTACGATCTCGGAGTCGCGTTCAAGGAGATGGGCCTTCTCGACGAGGCCATCGCCGAATTCCAGAAGGCGCTTCGCGCGCCGGAAACTCGCCTTCGCACTTCCGAGGCGCTGGGCGTGGCCTTCTTCGAGAAAGGCCAGTTCGCCATCGCGGAAGCGATTCTTCGGCGAGCCGTCGAAAGCCTCGGGGCCACCGATGATGAACAGATCGGCCTCATCTACTGGCTCGGCCGCTCGGCGGAAGCCCAGGGTAAGAACGCGGCGGCGGTGCCGTGCTATCAGCGCATCCTGGCCGTTGACATCGGATTTCAGGACGTCAGCGCCCGCATGGCGAAGCTTGCCGCCGAGGGCGCTTGATGAGCCGCCAGACTGCTCCCCTCTCGCTCGCTGAAATCCAGGCGCCGCTGCGTGACCGGCTCGGCGATGTGCAGCAGCAGCTCCGCCGAATCGTCGACAGCGATTTCGGGCTCATTACAGAAGTCAATTCGCACCTCCTCCAGATGCAGGGCAAGCTGTTCCGCCCGACGCTGCTGCTCCTGGCCGACGAGGCGACCGCGGGACCCGATCCCCGCGCTTCGACGCTCGCGGCGGTCGTCGAACTGATCCATCTCGCCACGCTCGTGCACGACGACTCGGTGGATCATTCCACGCTCCGGCGCGGGATGCCGACCATCAACGCGCTATTCAGTCACCAGATTTCGGTGATCATGGGAGACTACCTCTACTCCCGCGCCGTCATCGAGCTGGTCCGGCTGAACGATCTCGACCCGCTCCATGTGCTGAGCCGCGTGACCAACGAGATGACCGTGGGCGAGATGCGCCAGCTTCTGGCCCATGATCCGCTCAGCTTCTCCGAGGAGCAGTACGACCTGCTCATCCGCGCCAAGACCGCCTCGCTGCTCTCGGGCGCATGCGAAGTCGGTGCGCTTCGGGCTGAGCCCACTGAACGCGCGGCACTACGCCGATTCGGTGAATTCCTCGGCATGGCGTTCCAGATCGTTGATGACCTGCTCGACTACACCGGGGAAGAGGCGGTCACCGGCAAGCCGATCGGCTCCGATCTCCGGGAACACAAGGTCACACTGCCGCTGATCTATGCGCTGCCCAGGCTGACTGGCCAGTCACGTCGCGAGATCGCGAGACTGATGGCCACACCGGAGCCGACCGACGAGCAGATTGCCTCCGTCGTGGCGCTGGCGGCGGAGGAGGGCGGGCTCGACTATGCCCAGGCGCGCGCGCAGCGACTGGCGGACCAGGCGGACGCGGAACTCGATCACCTGCGGGCCACACCAGCGCGCGAGTCACTGCGCGCCTGCATTCCCTACGTTCTGGAGCGGCGACGCTGATGCGAAGCGGACCTCGGCGTCCCGGTTTTTACCTTGGGGTACTCGTGGCGGGATTCATCGTCGGCGGATTCTTGACATCGCTCTTCCGTCAGGTGCTCCCCGACAGCGTCGCGAAGACCGTGTTCACCTCCACCTGGTCGCCGACGATCGGTCCACTCTCGGTTGACCTCCTCGTGGTTAGCTTCACGCTTGGGCCACTGGGACTGCACGTCTCCCTGCTGGGCCTCGTGGGCGTGGTGGTCGCCTACCTGATCGCCCGCTCCCTCTTCTAACGGAGTCTGTATGTTTCAGAATATCGGCTTTCCCGAAATCCTGCTGATCCTGGTGGTCTGTCTGCTGCTCTTCGGCGCCAAGCGGTTGCCCGAGATCGGTTCTTCCTTCGGGAAGGGCATTCGTGAGTTCAAGCGCAGCCTCACCGATGCCGGAGACGCGCTATCGAGCAGCGGCACCGATCACGATGCGCTGCCTCCGCGGAGACTCGACACGCCCTCCACGCCCACGAGCGGCGGAGAACCGAAGCGCCTTTCGCAGTGACCTGTCCGGTGGGATGAGGGGGCGGGAAAAGACGAAGCCCTCCGGTGCGCGCGCACCGGAGGGCTTCATGCACTGAGGTGTATTGCCGCCTGCGAGCGGATCAGACGCCTTTCTTGCCTGCGTTCTGAGTTGCGGCCGCGGCCTCCGCCTGGGCGTCCGTCTTGTAGAGCTGGCTGCGCTGGTCGACGATCTTGGCCGCATCCTTGAGCGCGGTGACGTAGTTTCGCACTCGTTCCTGACGCGCGGCAGTGATGGCCTTGCCACGGAGCTCGTCCAGCTTCTTGGTGAATTCGGCGGAGTCCGCCTTGATGTGGGCGAGGCTCCGGATCATGTAGAGCCCTTCCTTCGTGTCGATGATCCCGCTGACCTTGCCGGTATCCAGACTGAACGCCGTTCCGACCAGCACCGGATTCGGGAATGGCGGGTTGATCCGGGTGAATGGGCCGAACTCCTGGTGCGCGAGATGGAGCGCGGTTGCGGCCTGAGTGAGGCTGCTGCCCTCAGAAACACGCTTCTGCAGGTCCTTGCCAATGAGGCGCGCGCCCGCCCACTTCTTGTCATCACGGAGCGCCATCTCGACCGCGGGCCGGATCTGCGCCACTGGAGGAATGCCGGCCGCCTGCACGCTGTCGAGCCGGAAGACGTACATCGCGTACGGGGTTTCGACGACCTTACCCGTCTCTCCGGGCTTCGCGCGGAATGCCCAGATGCCGGCCTCCGGAACGACCTGCACTCCCAGCTGTACCTTTGTGCCTTCCTGCGCAGGGTTCGCCTTGCCGATCTTCAGGCCAAGTACGCGGGCGACGGTATCGAGAGCAGCTGGATCCAGGCGATTGGCGGCCAGCGACTCGAGGCTGTCCGCCTCGGCATCGAGATGATCCCGATGGGTACCGGTGATCTCGATAGGGATGAGGACGTGACGGCCCTTCGCCGTAGCTCCCTTCCGCTCGCTGACCTCGATGATGTGATAACCGAAATTGGTCAGGACGGGCTGCGACAGGGTGTGGAGCGGGAGCGAGAAGGCGACCGCGTCGAACGCCGGGTCCATGGCGCCTTTCTTCCATTCCCCGAGGTCCCCGCCGTGCGTCGCGGAGGCGGAGTCGGCTGACTCCCGCTTGGCGACTTCGGCGAAGGGTGCACCGTCGGCAATTTCCTTCCGGACGGCTTCGGCCCGCGCGCGTGCGGCGACCGAGTCCGAAGCGTCGGCAAAGCGGGGAATGCCGACGTAGCTCAGGTAAGCCGTGCGCGGCCGCTTGAAATCATCGCGGTGCGCCGCATAGTATTTGTCGATCTCGTCGGGAGCAATTTTCACCGCCGAGTCGGGGACGGCATTTCGGGGGATGATCGCCGCGAGTTCGATCTTCACCTGCTCGTGCTCATCGCGGAACTTCTGCCAGAGCGCAGGATCCGAGAGATAGACATCGGCAGTGACGACGCGAAGAAGTTTGCTGCGAAGAATCTCCTGCCGATATTGTTCTTCGAGTTGCGGGAGATACTGCTGCGCCACGCCGGACTGCAGCCAGCGCTGATACTTGGCCATGTCGAACTGACTGTCCGTCTGGAACTCCGGCGCCTTCATCAATTCCTGCGGCGGCTGGCTCTTGATGGCATCGGCGATCTCGTCGGCCGAGGCGCTCAGGTGGCGGCGATCATATTCCGTGGTGAGAATCCGCGCCTGGACGAACTGGTCCCAGACCTGATTCCGCACCTGCTCAATTTCGTCTTCGTCGAGTGTGCCGCCCTGACGCTGCTGCTGGTCGATGGACTGGCGGACCACCTCCTGATAGAGGCGTGAGTCGATCGCGCTGCCATTCACCTTGCCGACATCGGTGGACTGGCGGACTCCGGAACTGCCCAGGCCGCTGAGGTCCCAGAGCATCCAGACGATGAGCAGGAGTGCCGCGGCCGCGAAGACCGGCGCGCCATATTTGCGGAAGAATTGCATCATAGAGAGAGTGCCTGGTCCAGAATGCGGATTGATCGGGGTTCAAGAGCGGTAAGTCTAAGCCGTGCAACGACGAATCTCAAGCGCGAAGCCCGGATTGCCTGTTGACATGCCGCCATCGCATTGCTAATGTTTCTTCAACTCCCACAACAACTTAGGAACAGAGCCCGGGATGGCTTACACCCGCGAGATCGAGAAGCTCGAGGTCCGTTGGAAAGAGAATCCCAAAGGAACTGTTTTCGCCCCGCTGGCTGAGGTCTACCGCAAGGACGGCCAACTGGAGCGCGCCCGCGAAGTTCTGCGGGAAGGGCTGGAAAACAATCCCGATCATATTCCCGGCAACATCGTGCTGGGCCGCTGCTGCCTTGATCTCAAGGAGGACAGCGCGGCCGAGACGGCGTTTGTGCACGTCTTGCAGCTGGACGCCGAGAATGTCATTGCCCTCAAGGCGCTGGCGGACATAACCGAACGGCAAGGCCGCCTGGCCGAGGCCGAGCAGTGGCTCCGGCAGTTGATGGCCGTGGACCCGAGCAACGACGAGGCTCGAGACCAGATGGCCCGCGTAGAAGCTGCACGGAATCAGGCCGCCGCATTGCTCTACCCGGTCCCGGCGTTCGACACGTCCGCGGGAGCCGCCGGCAGCGAGGCTTCGAGCGGAGTCATTGAGGAGCTGGCGCCCGCGGGCGCTTCGCCTCGTGGGGCTTCAGAAGAAGATGCGCCGGGTTTTCGCCTTGGCGCCGACGATGCCACCTATCTCGTCCCCGCGTTCCGACCCGACCTGGACCAGCCGGCCCCTGCCGCTTCGGCTCCGCCGGCCTTCGAAGACTCCACCCCGCCAGAAGAAGCTCCCGACGCTCACGAACCAGCGCCGCTGCCATCTTTCGCCCGAGGGGAACTGCCGTCGGATGACGCGGAAACCGTCGAGATCAGGCCGCCACGTGCGCTGCTCGCTCGCGAGTCGGAGAATTCGCACGCATTCGAGGCCCCGACAACGCGCGACGAAACATCGGAGTCTCCAGCCGATACAGACCTCAGTACGGTCGCCGATTCGCATTCCGCCGCTGCGGTGCCCGGCTCCGTCTCCGAATTTCCGGAGTTCGATGAAGACGCGCCGGTACCGTTCGGCGCTGACGAGCATGGATTCGACATCGGAGTCGAGCAGGCTGAGGACATCGTCCTGCGCCCGTCGTCCAGCACGGAGTTTCAGGAACCCAGCGATGCCGATCAACTCCTGCGGCCCTCTGGATCGTCGTCCGAATTCCAGACGCCGAATGATTCCGAAATATTGTCGACGGGCTCGCACGACTCTCACGAGTACCAGACTCCCAACGATAGTGAATCGCTGCTCGCTTCGAGTCCCGAACGCCACGAAGCACCCGCTGCACACACTTCCTCCGCGGCCGACTCTCACGCAGAATCGCATGACGATTCGGCGCATCATCAGGAGTTCCACGAGGCGGAGCATCCGGAGCCAGAGGCCTCGGCACTGACCTCAGAGGAGGCTCCGAGCCACTCATGGTCTGATGCGGCCCGGCACCGCGAGCCGGACGATTTTGACCTGGCGGCCGAGTCCCCCGACGTTGCAGTCCGACGGGCCGCGCTTTCACCCGAGCCTGCCCCGACGTCGGAACGCGCTGACGAAGCCGATCTCGAGGCTCCTGCAACAATTTCAGCGGAAGCTCCCGCCTCGGATCCTGCTGATCTTCGCTACGAAGACACCGACCTGGAGGAGTTGGCGCCCTGGTCGGAGCCGCAGGCGACGCCGGCGGCCGATTACCACGAATCTTCTCACGATGAGTCGGGGAATCCCGAAGTCGTCTCCGGACCATCGCTCTCGTCGCACGAAGCGGCCCCGGCTGATTTCTCCTCCGAGCAGGATCCATTCGACGACGAGGATTCCGGTGTACCCCTCGCTCCCGCAGCCGGGCTCCCGCTGATTTTTCCGGAAGAAGCGGACGCGCTCATCGAGTCCTCGAGCGCCGAATACCGCATCAATGGACCGAAGGGATACGAGCCGGACCTCATCGTCACCGAGACGATGGCCGAGCTCTACTACCGTCAGGGTCACATAGCGGAAGCGCTGCAGGTGTATCGCATTCTCGCCTCTCGCTCCCCCGATGATCCGCGTCTCCGGACCCGGGTCGCGGAGCTCGAAGCCGGCGTCCGCCGGCCGGTGTCGCCGCCGGCCTCCGCTGCCGCATTCTCCGCCGCATCGAGTGGAGGTCAATCTGTCGAGGCGTTCTTCCGGTCGATCCTCAACGCTCGCCTGGGGACGAGTGATCGTTCTGCTTCAAGTCCCGGGGACGCGAGGCATGCCAGCTCCGACACAGCGGGACCGAATGGCGAGCCATATGAACATCACGGCTCTCCGACACGGCCCGCGCACGATCACCTCTCCCTGAGCGCAATCTTCGGAGAGGACGCTTCGCCGGTTCCTCCAGTCATGCCAGCTGGCGAATCGGTACCGAGCGGCGCCCCGCCACAACCACCCGGCGGATTTTCATTCGATCGCTTTTTCGGCACGGCCGGGTCCGATACATCGCCGGGCTCACCGTCAGGCGGCAGGCCCAGCAAGCCGAGTGGTATCGAGGAGGATCTCGATCAGTTCCAGAACTGGCTCAAGGGACTGAAGCGCTGAATGTTGATCGCGGTGCTGAACGGGCCCAATCTGAATCTGCTGGGCCAGCGCGAACCCGAAATCTACGGTCGGACCACCCTGCCGGAAATCGAAGCGCTGCTCCGTGCGGAAGGCGCGCGGCTCGGCGTCGGCATCGAGTGGATGCAGACGAATCACGAAGGTGCGTTCGTGGATGCGGTGCAGGGGCTTGGGGGTCGGGCAGATGGCGCACTGATCAACGGCGCCGCGTTCACGCACACCAGTATTGCCATCCGCGACGCGCTGCTCGCCGTGCGAATTCCCTTCGTCGAAATTCACCTCTCCAATCTCTTTGCCCGCGAGCCGGAGCGGCATCATTCCCGCTTCGCGGATCTCGCGCTCGGCGTGGTCTCCGGCTTCGGTCCCCAGAGCTATCTGCTGGGTCTGCAGGCGCTGGTCGGTCGTCTCCGTGTCCCCTGATCGCAGGGCCGAACGGCAGGCCGCGCTCAGGTCGCTGCTGGAGCATGAGGGTCTCGACACGCTTCTGGTCCAGCACCTTCCCAATATCCGGTACCTGACGGGGTTCAGCGGATCGGCCGCCCTCCTGCTCATGCGGCCGGGTGGCTCCATCCTGATCTCCGATTTTCGCTATAACGTGCAGGCGATGCAGGAGGTAGGGAACTCGGCGCGCGTCGAGATCGACCAGGTCAACGTGTGGGACCGTCTCAAGCGGAGCCTCGCGGATGCGCCACCCGCGGTGCTCGCCTTTGAGGCGCACGTCACTACCGTCCGGGATATGGAGCGGCTGGCCGCGACCACGACGGCGAGGCTCGAGCCTGTCACTGACCTGATCGAACGTCTTCGCGTGTCGAAGAGTCCGGAG
The DNA here is from genome assembly GCA_040002695.1 of Gemmatimonadota bacterium. Lineage (GTDB taxonomy): Bacteria > Gemmatimonadota > Gemmatimonadetes > Gemmatimonadales > GWC2-71-9 > JBDUEA01. The sequence goes on from JBDUEA010000032.1 coordinate 24,213, forward strand.
GAAGTGGAAGCCATTCGCCGGGCGGCGGTGTTGGCGCAGGATGCACTCGCCGAGACGGTGCCGGAGATCCGGGTGGGAGAGACCGAATTCGCTATCGGCGCGCGACTGGAATCCGCCCTGAGGCGACGCGGCAGCGAGTGGCATCCGTTTCCCACGATCGTCGCATCCGGTCCCCGTTCCGCGCTGCCGCACGCCCGGACCAGCGCCCGGACGGTCGGCAAAGGCGAGTGGCTGCTGCTTGACTTCGGGGCCCAGGTGGACGGATACTGCGCCGATCTCACGCGAACCTTCATCGTGGGGCAAGCGCCTGATGAGCGGCAACGGACGGTCTACGAGGTGGTCCGGATAGCGCAGGGGCGGGCGCTGACCAATATTCATGCGGGGCAGACCGGTCGCGAGGCCGATGCTCTCGCGCGGGATATCATTTCGGCTCGTGGCTTCGGCGACAGCTTCGGACATTCCCTCGGTCACGGCCTTGGACTCGAAGTTCATGAAGGGCCGCGGCTTTCGCCGACGGCGGAAGTCATTCTTCAGGCTGGTGCCGTAGTCACGATCGAGCCGGGGATCTATCTTCCGGGGTGGGGGGGTGTCCGGCTCGAGGATGATATCCATCTCGGAGCCGACGGCCCTGTCTGCCTGTCCGACAATCGCACGGAACTGGTACAACTCGGGTAGCGACCCTGGAGGTGCGCGAGCGGGCCGCGCGCCATCATTGGGGGCTTCTGTCCATTCAGTGCCGGTTCCGACCTCTCTAACACGCGACACCAGAAACCGAAATCCGATCGTGGCCTCCACCGCTGATTTTCGCAACGGCCTGGTCCTCGAAATTGACGGCCAGCTGTACCAGATGACGTATTTCCAGCACGTGAAGCCCGGCAAGGGCGGCGCGTTCGTGCGCACGAAACTCAAGAACATCCGGACTGGACTCGTCCTCGAGCGGACTTTCAATGCGGGCGAGCGAGTCACGGAAACGCGACTGGACCGGCGGCCGATCCAGTTTTCGTACTCGGACGGACATTTCTATCACTTCATGGATTCCAACACGTTCGACGATATCATGGTCACCGCCGAGATGGTCGGCGACGACCAGCTCAAGTATTTGAAGGAAGGGATGGCGTGCGAGGGCGTCCTGCACAACGATACCGTGATTCAGGTCGATCTTCCCTCATTCGTGGAGCTGAAGGTGACTCGAACCGATCCAGGTGTTCGTGGCGACACCGCCACTGGAGGGACCAAGCCGGCGACGCTCGAGACCGGAGCGACGGTGCAAGTTCCTCTGTTCATCGAGGAGGGACAGATGATCCGAGTCGATCGCCGTGAAGACAAGTACCTGACTCGCGTATGAACCCCAAAGAGATGCAGGAACTCGCCCAGGTGCTGCAGAACGTCCCCGGCATCCGCTCCATCGATATCAAGGACGTGAAGCGGCTCGTGGAGCTGCTGCGGGAAACGCCCGAGGTCGGGTCGATCGAAGTGAAAGGCTGGTTCGGCACCGGCGTCGTCGTGACCCGGACTGCTCAGGCAGGGCTGCTCGCCATGCCCATGGCGCCCTCGGCGATGCACCTTTCGGCCGCAGCACCTGGGGGGGGAACGCCCTCGGTCGCAAGCGCCGCTCCCGCTGTTCCCGCCGCGCCAGCGCTCAAGGAAATTCGTTCCCCGATGGTCGGGACTTTCTATACCGCGCCCGAACCGGGTGCCGAGCCCTATGTGAAGTCCGGGACGCGGGTCTCCTCAGGGCAGACCGTCTGCATCATCGAGGCGATGAAGATCATGAACGAGATCGAAGCCGAAGTCTCGGGTGTGGTGCGCGAGATCTGCGTCGACGACGCGACGCCGGTCGAGTTCGGACAGGTACTCTTCCGGATCGATCCCAATGGCTGAGCCCACTGCCGCCGCGGGCGGAGCGTCCGCCGCGGGCGGAGCGTCCGCCGCGGGCGGAGCGTCCGCCGCGGGCGGAG
>JBDUEA010000033.1:0-25694 GCA_040002695.1 Gemmatimonadota bacterium
CCGAGCGCCAGCTCCTCGCGGATGCGCTCGAAGATCAGCACGTTCGCGTCCACCGCGATGCCGATCGAAAGCACGATGCCCGCGACCCCCGGCAGAGTGAGCGTCGCGTCGATCATCGAGAGACTGCCGATCGTGAACAGGATGTAGAGCCCCAGCGCCAGCACGGCGAGCGCTCCGCTCATCTTGTAGTAACCGATCATGATGAGGACCACGAGTGCGGTGCCGACGACGCCGGCCAGAATGCCCTTGTGGATCGAGTCGGCGCCGAGGCTTGCACCGACCTGGACCTCTTCGACGATCTTGAGCGGCACAGGCAGCGCGCCGGCCTTGAGCGTCAGCGCCAGGTCGCGAGCTTCCTGAAAGGTCTTACCGGTCAGCGTGATCTGTCCCCGCCGGTCGATTCGGCTCTGAATTACGGGCGGACTTCCCTGCACCCGACCGTCGAGGATGATCGCCATGAAGTCGCCGACGTGCTTGCCGGTGCCGTCACCGAAGCGACGCGCGCCTGCCCGGTCGAGCTCGAAGGTGACGATCGGCCCGCTGGTGAGCGGATCGATATCCTCCTTGGCGTCCACCAGGCTCTCTCCCGTGACGATCGGCTTGTCCTCCAGCGCATACAGCCGTCGATACGACTCGGTCTGCACGCTGATCGGCGCGGCATCCCACATGAGCGCGACGTTCCGGGGAAGCGCAGCGGCAACCTGCGGCAGGTGGATGAGGCTGTCCACCCGGGGGAACGCGCCTTCCTTCACGAGGAATTCACCGGGCGTCTGAGAATATCCGGCGGATGCTGCGGGCTGAATCAGGCCGCTCAAGACTCCGCCGATGACGGCGCTGGTATCGGCGCCCTTCTTGGAACTGTCGCCCTTAAGCAGCTGCTGGACTGCCGAGGCACCGGCGGACGGCGCCGTCGACGTGTCCACCTTCACACCGGAGTGCTGCAGCGCGCGGTCCATCGCGGGCAGCGCCTTTTCGAGCGCGCTGGTCCGATCAGTAATCCGGAATTCCAGGAATGCGCTCCGCTGCACGATCGCCTTGGCCCGATCCGGATCCGTAATCCCCGCGAGCTCGACCACGATCCGCGAGTCGCCCTGCTTCTGGATCACTGGCTCACTCACCCCGAACTCGTCAATCCGCTTTCGGAGCACGGTGAGCGCGAGGTCGGTGTCCTTCTTCGGATCCGCCGACACGCGCTTCGACTGGTCAAGCTCGAGCCCCAGGTGCATGCCGCCCTGGAGATCGAGACCCAGCTTGAGGGGGATGCGCACCATGGTAGTGTCGTGCATTACGCCGTCCGCGCCCCGCTCACGGATCGTGATGCTGCGGGGGAAGAGGCTCGCGACGCAGGCCACCACGAGCACGGCGATGGCGATCAGGCGGTACTTGATGGTTGAGAACATCGTCCCTGTTCAGGCGTGTGACACGCGGCTGAGGTCCGGATGAGGCGCGGCGGCCAGCACCGCACGCGCGCGATCGCGATCATGCTGCAACTGCTTCATAAGGTGCTCGACGGAATCAAACCGCTGGGTGTCCCGGAGCCACTCGACCCACTCGACCTTCACCCACTCGCCGTAGAGATCGGCGTCCACATCGAACAGATTCACCTCGAGCGTCCGCGTCTCGTCACCGAACGTCGGTTTGGGTCCCTGATTGAGCATGCCTCCCGCAATGCCACCCCGCCACTCGACCCGCGCCGCATAGACGCCATCCGGCGGCAGGAGTTTCCGCGACGGGATCCGGCCGACGTTGATCGTCGGAATGCCGATCGAACGTCCTCGCCCGGCCCCCGGCACCACGACTCCGCTCAACGTGTACGGCCGGCCCAGCAGGCGCGCCGCGGTCCGGAGATCTCCGCCGGCAACCGCTCGGCGGATCTGGGTACTGGAGACCGGATGTCCGCCGAGCTCAACCGCACCGACGACGTCCACCACAAATCCGTCGGTATCGCCTAGCCGCCGCAGCGTTTCGACGTCGCCGCTCCGTCCCCGGCCGAAGCCGTGATCATGTCCGATCACGAGCTCCCGCATTCCGCACCGCCCGATGAGCACCTCGCGTACGAATCGCTCCGGGCTGTACTGTGCCAGCGCGTGATCGAACCGGAGAAAGACTGCGTAGTCGAGCTCGGTCTGCGCCAGCGCCTCCCGCCGTTCCGGGCCCGTGGTGAGCATCGGCGGCGCCGCCTGCGGATTCACCACTTCGAGTGGATGCGGCTCGAACGTGACCAGCACGCTTTTCCGACCTGCCGTCTTTGCTCGGCCGGCAATTTCGCGAAGCACCGCCTCGTGTCCGAGATGCACGCCGTCGAAGGTGCCCACCGTGACCGTCGTACCGGCATTCCACTTGGGCAGATAGGGCATCAGGCGGTCTCCAGCACCACGCACGGATGGAGTCCGGGCCCCGCAGCATCCTCGACCGCATCGGCGATCGCGACGACCCGTCCTTCGCGAGTGAGCACCACCGGACTTCGGGTGGAGCCCTGCGTCGCTCGCACCGTCCGACCGTGCCCGATCTCCGTGGCTTCCGCCTCCGTCAGAGCAATCTCGGCAAGGTGTCCGAGCACCCGCGAGAGCGGAACGAGCGGGACGTTCGCGTCAAGATCCTGGAGCGGCACGGCTTCATCCACCCGTAAGTCGCCGATCGCGGTGCGGCGGAGTCCGGTCAGGTGCGCACCGAGGCCGAGTCGTTCTCCGAGATCACGGCCGATCGCACGGAGATAGGTGCCGGGGCTCACCGTCGCACGGAACGTGACGTCCGGCGGCTGGTACTCCAGGAGTTCGATTTCGCGAACCTCGACTACGACTTCAGCGAGTGCGACGGACTCTCCCCGCCGGGCCCGCGCATAACTCCGCGCACCTTCGATCTTCTTGGCCGAATACGCCGGCGGCCGCATGCTGTACCGCCCCAGAAATCCGCGAAGCTCTCTTTCGACGCGCACCGCATCAGGCCAGGACGCCGGCGCGGACGATTGGATCATCGTTCCGGTCGCGTCATCGGTGTCGGTCGCCGCGCCGAGGCGCGCCACCGCCACATACGTCTTGAACTGCTGCTCGACGAACCGCGCGAGCCGGGTGGCCCTGCCTGTCAGGATGACGAGGAGACCCGTGGCGAAGGGATCGAGCGTGCCGGTGTGTCCCACCGCTTTGATCCGGAGTGCCCGGCGAACGCGGGCCACCACGTCGTGCGAGGTCGGCCCCGCGGGCTTGTCGATCAGGATCGCGCCCGTCAGTCCGGCTCCACCCGGTTGAGCTCGGCGAGCACCGAATTAATGCGCGCCGCATGCTCCAGTCCCTTGTCCAGCTCGAAATGCAGTTCCGGCACGATACGCGTGCTGAGGGCGCGAGTGACCTTGGAGCGGAGGAAGCCCGCCGCGCTCTCGAGACCCTCGAGCGCCTTAGCCTTGTCCACGTTCTCGCCCATGATACTGACGCGGATCTTGGCGTGGCTTAGATCGTTGGTCACGAGCACGTGCGTGACGGTGACGAAACCGATCCGTGGATCCCGCACCTCGCTCACCAGCGCCTCGGCGACGACCTGCCGAACCGTCTCCGCCACCTGCTCGGGCCGTCGGGATTGACCTTTCATGAGTACGATACCGCCGTATCAATGATGCGGACGCCGTCCGCCGTTTCGATGATGTGATCCGCCGAGCGCAGCGTTTCGTCCACCACGGCGCGGTCGGAGCCGATGCTCGCGCAGCTGATCTCCGCGCGCTGCCACAGGTCCTGCAGACCAGTCTCGGCCACCGACACATTGAGCGAGCGACGCAGCGCGCTCTTGAGTGACTGAAGCACGGAGCGCTTGTCCTTGAGGGAGTGACACCCCTCGAGGTGAAGCTCCCAGGTCTGCGATGCCAGAATCATGAGAAGCGAGCGTGGCGTTACGAGTGGCGAGTGACCGATGGCTGGAACCACCCGTCACCCGACACTCTCGACCCTTCACTAACCTTGTGCACTGCCGGCAGCGCTCGCCGCCAGCGTCCGCTTGATCTCTTCCATGCGGTAGGCTTCGATCACGTCACCGACCTTCACGTCGTTGTAGTTCTCCACGCCGATACCGCAATCGAGACCTTCGCGCACTTCCTTCACGTCGTCCTTGAAGCGCTTGAGGCTCGACAGCGTGCCGGTATATACCGCGACGCTGTCCCGCAGCACCCGCACCTTTGCGGTCCGTTGGATGGTGCCGCTCTTCACGATGCACCCCGCGATCGTGCCCACTTTGCTCACCTTGAAGAGCTGCTGCACGACGGCCTCGCCGAGGATGGTCTCCCGTTCCTCGGGCTTGAGCAGGCCTTCGAGCGCGTTCCGCACGTCTTCCACTGCTTCATAGATGATACGATAGGTCCGTACGTCCACCTGCTCGCGTTCCGCCGCCGCGCGGGCGCCGCTGTCCGGCCGCACGTGGAAGCCGATGATGATGGCTCCCGATGCCTTGGCGAGATCGACGTCGCTCTCGCTGATGGTACCGACGCCGCGGTGCACAATGTCGACCCGCACTTCGCCCGTGCTGAGCTGGCCCAGTGCGTCGGCGAGCGCTTCCGCCGGTCCACCCTGGTCCGCCTTGATGATGATCCGGAGCGCACCGACCTGGCCGGCCGCAAGCTGACGGCTCAAGTCTTCGAGCGTGCCGCCACGCGCGGTGCGCCGGTTCTGCGCTTCGCGCTCGAGCCGCTGCCGCTTCTGTGCGATATCGCGCGCTTCGGTAGCATCCGCGACGACGAGGAAACTGTCGCCCGGCATCGGCGTGCCTTCGAAGCCGAGGATCTGCACCGGGATCGACGGCTTGGCTTCCTTGACGTTCTTGCCGCGCTCGTCGTAGAGTGCGCGCACACGTCCGGAAAACTTTCCGCAGATGAAATTGTCGCCGACCTTGAGCGTCCCGCGCTGCACCAGGATCGTTGCCAGCGGCCCCTTGCCAGGGTCTAGCGTGGCTTCGATCACCGCTCCCGACGCCGGACGATCCGGATTCGCCTTGAGGTCCAGCAGTTCGGCCTGCAGGAGGATCTGGTCGAGGAGCGTTTCGACGTTGGTGCCCTTCTTGGCCGAAATGGCCGTCGAGAGGACGTTGCCGCCGAACTCCTCGAGCACCACCTGATGCTGGAGCAAGTCCTGTTTGACCTTCTGCACGTTCGCGGTGGGCAGATCGACCTTGTTGATCGCCACGATGATCGGCACGCCGGCGTTCTTCGCGTGACTGATCGCCTCGACGGTCTGCGGCATGACCTGGTCGTCCGCCGCGATCACCAGCACCACAATGTCCGTCACCTGCGCGCCACGTGCACGCATGGCCGTGAAGGCCTGGTGACCCGGTGTGTCGAGGAAGGTGATGTGCTTGCCGTTCGGCAGCGTGACGTGATACGCGCCGATATGCTGCGTGATGCCGCCTGCTTCACCCGCGACGACGTTCGCCTTGCGGATGTAGTCCAGCAGCGAGGTCTTGCCGTGGTCGACGTGGCCCATGATCGTCACGACCGGTGGCCGTGATTCGAGGGTGCCCTCGTCTTCCTTCTTTTCCTCGGTCGCGTTCTGGGCGGCGTATTCCTCTTCCCGCACCGCCTGGAACCCGAACTCCGAGGCAATCAGCTCGATCTGGTCGAAATCGAGCCGCTGATTCACCGTGACCATCATGCCCAGCTCCTTGAACGCGAGCTGGACGATCTGGGTTGCCGGAACCTTCATCGCATCCGCGAGCTCCGAGACCGAGACGAACTCGTTCACGCGGATGCGCGTCTTCTCCCGCTCTTTTTCTTCCGCGCGCTGACCCGCGACGACATCCCGGAAACTGGGCTCATCCCGTCCGCGTCCCTTGCGGCCGGCGGGACCACGCATGCCCTGGAGCGTCCGGAGGATGTTGGCCTGCACGACATCCTGATCCACGGACGAGCGCTTCGCCTTCTTGCCCTTCTTGCGGCCGCCGCCCTTTTCGGCGTCGGGTCCGAAATTCCGGGCGCGCTCCCCAGTCGCGGGGGCGCCGGGAACTCCCGAGCGGCCCGGCGGGCCACTTCGGGCAGGACCACCACCCGGTGCGGTGCGCTGCGGACCACCACCGGACGTGTTGCGAGCCGGTCCACCACCCGGAGCACTGCTGCTGAACACGGGTCGTGGGCCGCCCGAGCGCTGCGGCGGACCGTTGCTGCGCTGACCGCTGCTGGCTGCGGGCGGAGCCGTGGGACGCTGAATGCGCGTCGGAATCATCGGAGTGCGCCCCGCCGGCGGCGGAGTGAACGGCACGAACGGATCCGCAGGCCGGACCTTCGGCGGCACAGGCACAGCAGACTCGGCAGATAGGCCGCTCGTGGTCGCCGTCTCTTCCTCCGGCTCCGCTGGAGCCGGCGGCAGATCCTTGAATAGTGCCCGGGCCCGCTCTTCGAGCGAGACCGGCGGCGCCGACTCGACCGGATCGTGGATAGGCCGTTCGAGTTCGAGCGCGAGCGCTTCAGCGGCGCGTTCAGCCTCGGCCTGTGCCTCGGACTTGGCGACTTCCGCCGCCGTCCGTCGACGCTTGCTCGGCTTCGAGTCTTCGGCCACGGGCTCCGGCTCGGCGACCTTGGTCGCCTTGCGACGCACCTTCTTGGGCGCAGCGTCTTCTCCGGCCTTGCGCTTCTCGCGCTCCCAGCGCACGCGGATCGCCGAGACCTGACCATCCTCGAGCGCGGACATGTGGCTGCGCACGAAGACGTTCATGTCTTTGAGCATTCCCAGGAGCTGCTCCGAGGAGATGCCGAACTCCGCTGCGAGATCGTGTACTCTCGTCTTGACCACTCAAACCTCCGTCAGGGGCGCACCAGGACCCGCACTCACGAGTCCACTGGCCAGCGCCCGGTCTACCACGCCGGCAACCATCACTGTCCCCCGTCCGAGCCGAGCGCCAATGAGCTCACAGGAAGGACCCGCCACGAGCGGAATGCCCCGGGCAGTCGCCAGCCGCAACACCTTCTCGCGCGCCCGGTCGGTCACGTTGGCCGCGACCACCACGCACGCAAACTGATTCGCCTGCAATCCCACACGCACCCGGTCCACGCCGATCACCACGTTGCCACCGCGGTAGCCAAGCCCCAGCAGGCGCAGGACGCGCTCGTCCCGCTCAGGCCTGGGGCTGGCCGTCGTCCCGTCCATCCTCGTCCGTGAGCTCCGAGAGGAACGCCATCAACTGATCGGTCGCTTCCGGTGAGATCCCCGGAATCTTGGTGATCTCCTCCCGCTCCAGATCGAGGATGTCGTTGAGCGTCTGGTACCCGGCGCCATTCAGGATGGCGGTAAGCTCGGGCGTGAGGCCCTTGAGCTCCGCGAGTGGAACCTGGGTGACCATCTCCTCCTCGGGCGGCAGCGGTGCGAACAGCGGACCTTCGCCGCCACGCTCCAGCCATTCGCGGCTGGAGTAGAGATCGATCTTCCATCCGGTGAGCTCCGACGCGAGCCGCACGTTCTGGCCGTTGCGTCCGATCGCGAGCGAGAGCTGATCTTCGTCGACGACAGCCTGGATGGTCTTGTTCTCCGGATCGGAGAAGACCTTGGCCACGCGCGCCGGCGCGAGCGCGAGCCGCGCAAACCGCTCCGGATCGGGCGACCAGGGCACGATATCGATGCGCTCACCGCCGAGCTCATTGACCACTGCCTGAACGCGAGAGCCTTTCAGGCCCACGCAGGCTCCGACAGGATCGATGGCGTCATCCCGTGAGATGACCGCGATCTTGGTGCGGCTGCCGACCTCACGCGCCCAGGCGCGGATATCCACGATCCCCTGCTGAATCTCAGGCACTTCGAGCTTGAAGAGCGCCTTGACGAAGAGCGGATCGCCGCGGGAGAGAATCAGCCGCGGCCCCTTGGGGGTCTCCTCGAGCCGCTTGAGCACGGCGCGGATCGTGTCACCCTGATGGAAGTGCTCCCGGTGATTCTGCTCGCGATACGGGACGATCGCCTCGGCCTCGCGAAACTTGTTCAGCATGATGACGAGCTTTCCGCGCTCGATCTGCTGCACCTCACCAGAGAGGAGTTCGCCGACTTTCGAGGAGAATTCGTCGCGGATGCGGGCGCGTTCCCCTTCGCGCACCCGCTGTATGATCCGCTGCTTCGCCGCCTGGACTGCAAGCCGGCCGAACTGCTGGAAGGGAACATCCTCCTCGAGCATGTCGCCGAGCGCGAAGTCCGGATCCTCGTACTGGGCTTCCTCGAGCGAGATCTGGCAGCTGGCGTCATCCACGACTTCGACGACCTGCCGCAGGCGCACGATGCGGAGCGTACCCTTGAGCTCGTCGAAATCGAGCTCGAACTTGACGTTCGGCCCATAGCGGCGGACGAGCGCGGCCTGAATGCCGTCGCGCAGCAGATCGACGAGATCTGAGCGATCCAGTTGTTTCGACGTCGTGAGCTCGCGAATCGCGGCCAGTACCTCAGCGGAACCGGACATCCGGTTTCTCCCTATTTGCCCTGCGTTTGCCAATCCGTCCCGGACAACGCCACGCGAATTTCGCGGGAGGGCCGGGGCGGCCTCGGTCGTTTTCGATCATGCCATTGATCCACGCGGCATCACGGCACTCGGCGTGATCCCCCCCGGTGCCAAGGACAAGCTCCCGCGGCGCGTCGATCCGCCGGTAGCAACGCGCGTAACGTCACGGCACACCACGAACGGAACGTCCGCCGTGACGACGTGACTCGGCGCGTTCACCGGCCGGTCGATCCTTAGATGAAACACGGGACGGTCGGACGGGCCGTTTCGCGAGGGATCGATACCCGAAGCCAGGCGGAACGTGACGGCGGATCGGATCGAGCAGTGGATCGGGAGCCACGCGGGCCGGGCTGAAAAAAAATGTGGGGGAACTCCCCCACATCGACGGTCCTGCCGCTCCGAGTTCCCCAGACAGCAGGGAAATTGTAAACGATGAAGGTCATCCCGTCAATCGGGAATGAACCTTCAGACCCCGGTTTCCCCCGCTCCGAGGGGGATGCCGATATATGCCACCATGCGGCCGTCGCGACCCCCGGAGGCGCGATGGGAATAGAATCTCGGCCGGTCGTGGCTGGAGCACCATTGTGATGTGGAGACGGCCGACAGCCCCATGGTCTCTCCCTGCTGAGCGAGCACCTCGCGGAGATCGATGTGCCAGGGGCCCGCGCCGTCGTAACTCCTGGCGCATCCGTCCATGACTTCAGAACCTACTTCATAGCAAGAGCCACAAATACCGACACCACAATGCATTACGATATCACTAACATTGCACTTCGTATGCTCGACCAGGCTCTCAACTCCACGCGCCAGAATGCCGGCGGCTGTCCCTCTCCAGCCCGAGTGCAGCAGTGCCACCGCCCGCTGCCGAGGTGCGGCGAGATAAATAGGAATGCAGTCAGCCACGGTCACCGTAAGCAGCAAACCCGGCGCGGCAGTCGCGTGGCCATCGTAACCTTCGATCTGCGTCCAGCCTCTGCCAGCCGCGTCGTGCCATGCCACGTCCGCCTTGTGAACCTGGTGGCCAAGCACCATTGAGCCGAAACCCGCCTCAGCGGATCGGAAGGCACGCCATCGGGTCATGACCTCACCGACGGGTTCGTCGGTCCAGAGCCCGAGATCGAAGCCCTGCCCGCTCTCCCCGCCCCGGGCGGTGATGCCCGCCACGACGCCGAACCGCTCCCGCCAACCCGGTATCTCGTAGCGAGGCACCGGACCGGCCAGGAGCGATTCCCGAATCACGCTGGTGGTCGGGACCGACATGATGAACTCGCCTCCGCGTCCGGTTCAGCGGCTCGTGTAGACCGTGGCGTGTCCCGCCTTGTCGAAGGCCATGATATCCAGTTTGTCCTTCCGACCGCCCATTTCCATGCCCGGCGAACCAGCCGGCATTCCAGGCGCGGCGATTCCGACGATCGCCGGGCGCTCCTTGAGCATCCGCTGCACGACATCCGCCGGAACGTGTCCTTCGACGACATAGCCCTGCACCAGCGCGGTGTGACACGACGTCAGCGACTTCGGAACTCCGTTGCTCGCCTTGTAGGTATCGACGTTGTCGACATCGTGGACCGTCACTTTGAAGCCGTTCGCCCGCATGTGATCCACCCACTTCGCGCAGCAGCCGCACGTCGCACTCTTGTAGACGACGACCTCGACCGGCGCCGCGGCGGCCGGGCGCAGGTTCCGGGCGCTGAAACCCATCACCGCCACCGCCGCCACTGCAACGACCGCATTTCGAATTCCAAAAATACTTTTCATGGTCTCATCGCTCTTGAATGGTGAAGGGCCGGAGCGCGACTCCGATGTTCGCTGGCCCATGGCCGGTCGCCAGGATCCGTATTCTCGCGCACGATCTTCGGATTTTCCGTACGCTTTACTCGCTACGCTCGATCTGCGCGCCGAGGCCGCGGAGGCGCTCGTCGATCCGCTCGTAGCCACGCTCGATCTGGCCGACATTGTGAATCGTACTCGTTCCTTCCGCTGCGAGCGCGGCCAGAAGCATCGCCATGCCGGCCCGGATGTCGGGCGACTCCACCGTGCCGCCACGAAGCTGCGACGGCCCGGAGATCACCGCCCGGTGCGGATCGCAGAGCACGATGCGCGCGCCCATTCCGATCAGTTTGTCGACGAAGAAGAGCCGGGATTCGAACATCTTCTCGAAGATCAGGACCATCCCCTCGCATTGCGTCGCTGTCACGACTGCGATGGACATCGCGTCCGCGGGGAACGCGGGCCACGGTCCGTCCTCGAGCTTGGGCACGTGTCCGCCGAGGTCGGGCCGGACGCGGCGCTCCTGATCGGCGTCCATGATGAGGCGAGTGCCGTCGAGGCGCGGCTGGATGCCGAGGCGGGCGAACCCGAGCAGCGTGCTACGCAGATCATCACCACGCACCCCGTCGATAGTAATCGCGCCGTTGGTCACGGCCGCAAGCCCGATGAAGCTCGCCACTTCGATATGGTCCGGCCCGATGGCGTACGAGGCGCCGTGCAGCGTGCGACCGCCCTCGATTGTATAGACGTTGGTGCCGATGCCTTCGATCGAAGCGCCCATCGCGACCAGCAATCGCGCGACGTCCTGCACGTGAGGCTCCGCAGCGGCGTTCCTGAGCACGGTGCGCCCCTTCGCGGCGACCGCTGCCATGAGCGCATTCTCGGTCCCGGTGACGCTCGGCTCGTCGAGAAAGATTTCCGCACCGCGAAGCTCTTTCGCCGAGATCTTGTAGGATTCGCCGAGGTCCAGCGTCGCACCGAGCTGCTCGAGCGCCAGGAAGTGGGTGTCGACGCGACGCCGTCCGATGACGTCGCCTCCGGGCGGGGGCAGGGTGACGCTGCCGAATCGGGCGAGCAACGGTCCGGCGAGGAGGATGGACGCCCGGATTCGGGCGCAGAGTCCAGGATCAAGAGCCTTTGGACCCACTCCCCGGGTATCAATCGTTACGGTATTGGGGCCGGTCCAGGAGGAGGTCGCGCCGAGGTCGGCGAGAATGAGCAGGAGGGTCTCGACGTCCCGGATACGCGGAATGTTGTCGAGAGAAACTGGGCCGTCGGCCAGGAGAGTCGCAGCGAGGCATGGCAGCGCCGCGTTCTTGTTGCCGGCCGGGCGAACGGTGCCGCGGAGCTGGTTTCCGCCGTGCACGAGATATCGAGGAGGCATTGCGAAACCTCACCCGGCCCAGCGGAACCGTCAAGCGGAGCCGGGCGTTCCGCCGGGCGACTCGAACTTCCGAATGACCTGCACCGGATCGTGTGGGAACGCGACGCCGAGCGCTGCTCGGGCAGGTTGCCGCCAAGCGAACGCGCCCGGCGGACGTTATTTTCGTTGATGGAGGCGCAAAGGCCGCGCGCGCTTCGTCGCTTCTCTATTCATAGACGGGAACCCCCGCATGTACTTCCTTCAGCTGCTGCAGACTGAAGTCCCGGGCTGGGTCGGGCCCACGATGGCCATCTCGCTCGCGATTGTCGCGCTGAGTTTTCTGGCGATCGCCGGTGTGGTGCTCGTTACGGCGCGGGCAGCGAGCCGCCAGATCAAAGATGTCGGCGAAGTCGTCCGTCAGCTGCGCGGCGATCTCTCGCCCGCGTTGCAGTCGTTCCGCGAAATCGTGGAAGAGGGCCGGGAGATCGCCGGCGAAGTGACCGACGAGGCCCATGCGATCGTACGCTCGAGTCGGCAGTTCCGCGAAGGTCTCGGAGACCGGCTCGCGAACATGGAGGCGCTCTACGACGTGCTCGAGGAAGAGGTGCAGGAGACCGCGCTCACGGTCGCTTCGACGCTCCGAACGTTTCGCTCCCGCGCCGACTGGTTCAGCCGCCTCAGGGCCCTGGCCCGCCGCGGCGGGCGCTGATGGGTGGCAAGCGCCGGCTGGTGCTGGCGGTCATCGTCGTCGGTCTCGTCATCCTGCTGCTGCCGGAACCCGCGCTGGCCTGGACGCCCGGTACGCACATCTATCTCGGAGAATCGGTCCTCGCCAACCTCAGCGCACTGCCCACCCTCGCGGCGGACCTGATTCGCGCCTTCCCCTTTGATTTCCTCTACGGCAATATCGCGGCCGATTCTTCCATCGCCAAGAAATACGCGCCGGTCGGCCGGCACTGTCATGCGTGGCACGTCGGCCAGGAGATCCATGATCTGGCGAAGACCGACCAACTCCGCGCGTTCGGCCTGGGCTACCTCTGTCACCTTGCAGCCGACACGGTGGCCCACAATTATTTCGTGCCGCGCCAGCTCGTGCTGACGAGCGCCACGACCGGCTTCGGGCATTCGTATTGGGAGAGCCGCTTCGAGACGCCGCTGGGCGACGAGTTCGCCAGGACTGCGAAAGAGGTCATCCTCCTCGATCATACCTCGGCCGACGCGCATCTCGACCGGCTGATCTCGCCGACGATCTTCAGCGTGCGCACCAATCGCCGGCTGTTCCGCGGCATGGTGCACCTGACGGAGACCCAGGGATGGCAGCGCGCCTTCCAGGTGGCCAACGAACACAGTCGGTGGGAGCTGCCACAGAGTGAATTCGAGGCGTTTCTCTCCATGTCCTATGATTACGTGATGGAATTCCTCACCGACGAGGATTCAGCCGCACGCCGGCTCGATCCTTCGGGCGAGCATCCACTCCGGATCGCCAAGGGGATGCGTCGCCAGGCGCTGATGGCCGGCGCGTGGCGCGATGCCTCCCGGCTCCGGGCCGTGGCCGAAGCACAGTTCGGTTTGCCCGAGCGCGAGCTCCGCTTCTGGCCGACGTCCCGCCTCAAGGCACCGTGGCGGACGACGGCCTGAGCGACCCGCTCTTCCTCGAATTCCAGACCGCGCTCGCCGGTCGCTATTCCCTCGACCGGGAGCTCGGCCGAGGCGGCATGGGCATCGTCTACCTGGCGCGGGACGTACGCCTCGATCGCCTGGTCGCCGTCAAGCTGCTGCCACCCGCGCTCGCGGCGACCACCGCGCTCCGCGAGCGCTTTCTCCGCGAGGCACGCACCGCGGCGAAGCTCTCCCATCCGAACATCGTCCCCATATACGCCGTCGATGAAGCGGGAGAGTTCGTCTATTTCGTGATGGCCTATATCGCCGGCGAAACGCTGGGGCAGCGCCTTCGGGGCAAGGGCCCGCTCTCGCCGGTCGAGACCGCCCGGATTCTCCGCGACGTGGCGTGGGCGCTGGCCTACGCGCACGCCCAGGGCGTGATTCATCGTGACGTGAAGCCCGATAACATTCTGCTGGAGACCGGCGGACGACGCGCGCTGGTCGCGGACTTCGGTATCGCGAGCGTCGCGGACGCGCAGGCGACGGATGCTGAAGGAGTGATCGGTACGGTGGAGTATCTGAGCCCCGAGCAGGCACGCGAGGATCGGGTCGATGGCAGGAGTGATCTCTACTCGCTGGCCGTCGTCGGGTATCGGACTCTGGCGGGCCGGCTTCCCTATGAAGTGCACAGCCTGCGCGATCTGCTTGCCCGGCAGCTCGGTGGCCCGCCCCCGGCGCTCGGCATCGCGGCACCGCATGCCCCACGGGCACTCTGCCGGGCGATCGACCGCATGCTGGCTTATGAGCCGTCGTCGCGTCTGCAGAGCGGAGAGGAGTTCGCGGAGGCGCTCGACCAGCTGGAAACCGGCGGATCGGAGCTGCCGGCGCCGCTTCGCATCTGGCTCACTCGAGGCTCGCAACCGAAATCCGGACTCGTCGGCTGGTCGATTCTGGTGTCGGTCATCGGCACCATGATGATCCTCGGCACCCGCGGGCTGGCGGCATCGAGCGCGGGATGGATCGCGCTGATCGCCTCGGCCGCGGCCGCATTCCCCTGGGCCGTGTATTCGGTCAACCGTCTCCTCGCGACTCGCAAGACACTCGGCGCGGGCTATGCGCATGCGGATCTGGTGATTGCCATCGAACGCCATGCGGAGCGCCGCCGCGAGGAAGTGGAGTTCGAGGCGGGTGGACCCTCGACCGCAATCGGCCGCGCGATCCGCAAGGTGACGCTCGGCTCAGCCGCCGCGGTCATCGGTCTCTGCATGGTCAGCCCCGTCCTGCCGCATGTAGGACAGTTGCTGGGGCTCACCGCCGGAGTGACGGCCGTGGGTCTCGTGTTCGGCCGTTTCATTCCCGGCCACGCCAATCCTCCGCGCGCGTATGAGGCCGAATTCCGGCGTTGGATGTGGCGCGGTCCGCTCGGCAAGCTCATGGTGAAACTCGCGGGAGGATCGCGCAAAGGCGCGGCACCGGAGCAAGTGGTACATCGACCCACCGAACTCGCCCTCGGGCACGCCGCGGAAGCGCTGTTTCAGGCGTTGCCCGCGACCCACCGGAAGGATCTCAAGGCGCTGCCGGAGCAGATCGCGTTTCTTGCCGCGCGCGCGCACGCCATCCGCGGCAAGATCGAGGAGCTCGACGACCTGATCGGGCATGCCGCTCCGGATACACTCTTCGGCGCGACGCCGGATGGGGACCGAGGCGTTGGTCCCCTCCGCGAGGCGCGAGAAGCCATGCAGGTCCAGCTCAGCGAGACCGTCACGATGCTCGAATCGATCCGCATCGGTCTGCTTCGACTGCATGCCGGAAGCGCCTCGGCGGAGAGCCTGACCGCTGACCTCGAGGCAGCTCGCGCATTGCGCGACCGACTTCGCATGCTGAGCGAAGGCCACGACGAAATCGACGCGCTGCTCCCCGAGCATTCCCCGATTCCAGGTGCGTAGAGTCCTGCAGGCGTACGCCAGATCGGTATTCGCGCTGGTCCTGCTGCAATTCACCGCGCAGCGGATGCTCGCCCAGATAATCATCCGGAGTGAGCCATCAGCGCCGGTGCGTGGTGCGCTGGTCCGGCTGGTTGCAACTGCCGCGGGGCTCGACCTGCCTGCAAACATCTCGGGATCAGCCGCAGGCGAGCCGCTGCACTTCATCCGGCGCGATTCGATTACCTGGACAGCACTCGCCGGAGTACCGATCGAAGGCGGTGATTCCCTGACAGTCGAACTCCGGATCAGTCGCCACGGCGCGCATTCGGTGGATTCGACCGAGGCGTGGATCCGCGTCCTCCCGTCGCGCGCCGCATCAGAACGACTCCGCGTTCCGCCCTCGAAAATCACGCTGACGAAGGCGCTGCAGCAGCGAGTCGACCGAGAGATCGAGCAGGCGCATGCGATCGGTCGTCGGGCGCACGCGACCCCGCCGCTCTGGACCGAGCCATTCAGTCGCCCACGCGCGAGTCGCATCACGAGTGATTTCGGCACGTCGCGCGTCTACAACGGCGCCGTGGCCAGCCGTCACCTCGGCACCGACTTCGCCGGAAAGGTGGGAGACTCAGTGTTCGCCGCGAACCGCGGTGTGGTCGCCGCGATCGGTCATTTTTATCTGGCGGGAAACGTGATCTACCTGGACCATGGCGCCGGGCTGACCACTGCGTACTTCCACCTGAGCCGGACGTTCGTGAGCGAGGGAGATACGGTCTCGAAGGGACAACCCATCGGCGCAGTGGGAAAAACCGGGCGGGTCACCGGGCCGCACCTGCACTGGTCAGTGCGCTACGGAATCGTACCGGTGGATCCGATGAGTTTGGTGGAGATAGGCGGCAGGTGGTAGGTGGCAGGTGGTAACGGTTCGAGGTTCAGTGTGGGGTTCCTGGAGTTGAGGTCGGTGCAGGCGTGAAGTGTCGGAGCGCACGGGATCACATCCTACCCGCCCAGTCGCTCCATGATCACGGGCTGCACTTTCTTGGGATCCGCCTTGCCCTGGCTCTTCTTCATCACTTGCCCGACGAAAAAGCCCAGCAGCTTGATTTCCCCCGCCTTATAACGGCCGACCTCGCCGGGGTTCGCGGCGAGAACTTCGTCCACCCAGCCGCTCAGGGCATCGGTGTCTCCGACCTGCACGAGACCCAATCGATCGGCAATCGCACGCGGTGCATCGGATGACGTGAGTGATTCGGTGAAGACGCGGCGCGCGGCCTGCCGGCTCACGATGCCATCCCGGACCAGCGCCACGATCGACGCGAGTCGCGCGGGTTCCAGCGCCAGTTCGCCAGTGTCGTTGTACGCGGATCTCACTTCTCCCATGAGCCAGCTTGCAGCAGACTTGGCGTCGGTCCCGGCCGCCACGACCTGCTCGAAGTAGTCGGCAGGACCGCGTTCCGCGGCCAGCTCGCGGGCGTCATACGCGGATAGGCCATACTCCGCCGCAAAGCGGCTCCGCTTCGCATCCGGCAGCTCGGGCAGTCCGGACTGCTGTTCCGCGATCCAGTGCGGCGTCAGCACCAGTGGCGGCAAGTCGGGATCGGGGAAATAACGGTAATCGTGGCTCTCTTCTTTCGAGCGCATCGGGCGGACCTCTCCCGTCTCCGCGTTGAAGAGCATAGTCACCTGCTCGACCCGGCCGCCTGACTCCATCAGCGCGATCTGGCGCGCGCGCTCGACATCGAGCGCCCGCTCGACGTTGGCGAAGCTGTTCATGTTCTTCACTTCCGCTTTCGTCCCCAGCCTGGTTTCGCTGGGCCGCCGGATCGAGATGTTCGCATCGACCCGCAGGCTTCCCTGCTCCATGTTGCAGTCGCTCACCATCGTATAAATCAGAATCTGCTTGAGCGCGGTGAGGTAGGCGCGCGCCTCCCCCGAACTGCGGAGGTCGGGCTCGCTCACGATTTCGGCGAGCGGGGTACCGGCGCGATTGAGATCGACCGCCGTCATTCCGGGAATCCGGTCGTGCACGGATTTCCCGGCATCCTCCTCGAGATGCAGCCGCGTGACACCGCAACTGATCCAGCCGCGTTCCGGAGATTCGAACCAGACCCGTCCGCTCGTCGCCAGCGGCTGGTCGAACTGAGAGATCTGGTAGCCCTTCGGAAGGTCCGGATAGAAATAATTCTTGCGCGCGAACACACTGCGGTCGTGCACGGTGCAGCCCAGGGCGAGTGCCGCCTGGGTACCCAGCCGGATGGCCTGTGCATTGGGCACGGGCAGCGCTCCCGGAAGGCCGAGGCATATCGGGCAGACCAGCGTGTTCGGCTCATCGCCGAAGCGGTTCGCGCAGGCGCAGAACATCTTCGTCCGGGTGAGGAGCTGGACGTGCACCTCGAGGCCGATGACGGTCTCCCATTCCATCAGCGCACCTCCGCGGTGGCCGAAAGCTGTGCCTCGATGGCCTGCGCCACGGAAAGCATGCGTGCCTCCTCGAACGCCGGCGCGATCAGCTGAGCGCCGATCGGAAGTCCCTGGGAGCGACCGACGGGAATGCTGAGCGCCGGCAGCCCTGCGAGACTCACCGCGCAGACGAAGATGTCGGCGAGATACATCGCGACCGGATCGTCGGTCTTTTCTCCGGCGCGGAACGCGGGAGTCGGAGTGGTTGGCGTGAGGAGCAGATCGACGTTCTGTTCCTGGAATGCCCGGCGGAAGTCGTCGGTGATCAGCGCGCGCACCTGCTGTGCCTTCCGATAGTAGGCGTCATAGTAACCGGAGCTCAGCACGTAGGTGCCGACCAGAATTCTCCGCTGCACTTCGGCGCCGAAACCGGTGCCGCGAGTTTCGCGGTACAGCGAGCCGAGGTCTCCCTCGGGTCCCATCTTGCGGGGACCATACCGCACGCCATCGAAGCGCGCGAGATTCGCCGCGGCTTCCGCCGGGGCGATGATATAGTACGTCGGCACTGCAAACCGCGAGTGTGGCAACGAGACCGATCTGACCTGCGCTCCGAGGCCTCGCACGGTCTCGATGGTGCGGTCCATCGCGGCCCGAACACCCGGGTCAAGATCCGCCGGGAAATATTCGTCGGGGAGACCAACCGTCAGCCCCTTGAGACTTCCCCGCGCGGCTTCGAGCTGGAGCGGCGGCCGGTCCACGGTGGTGGCATCGAGGGGATCGTGACCACTGATTACGCTCAGCACCCGAGCGGCATCATCGACGCGCTCGCCGAATACGCTGATACAATCGAGAGAAGAGCCAAACGCGACGAGGCCGAAGCGGCTCACGCGTCCATACGTTGGCTTGACGCCCACCACGCCGCAGAAGCTCGCGGGCTGGCGGACGGAACCGCCGGTTTCCGAGCCGAGTGCCGCCGGTACCACGCCCGCAGCGACGAGCGCGGCCGATCCGCCCGAGGAGCCACCGGGAACGCGGTCGGGATCGAGCGGATGCCGCACGCGACCGAAGGCAGAATGCTCCGTCGAGGAGCCCATGGCGAATTCATCGAGGTTGGCCTTGGCCGCGATGAGAGCGCCGGCACCGCGGAGCCGATTGACGACGGTCGCGTTATAGGGCGAGTAATAACCTTCGAGAATGCGCGAAGCGCAGGTCGTCGGCTGCTCGATCGTGACGATGTTGTCCTTGAGCGCCACGGGTACGCCGGCGAGTGCGAGCTCCGCGCGCGTCCCCGCAGGCGTCGCCTCGACCCTGGCCGCTTCGGCCTCCAGCTGTGCGCCTGACCAGGCCAGCGTCGCGTTGAGTCCGCGCGTATCCGCCGCTGTAAGTCGCTCGGCCACTTCGCGGGCCGCCGACAGCGCACTCGTCCGGCCGGTTGCG
Organism: Gemmatimonadota bacterium; assembly: GCA_040002695.1. Taxonomy (GTDB): domain Bacteria; phylum Gemmatimonadota; class Gemmatimonadetes; order Gemmatimonadales; family GWC2-71-9; genus JBDUEA01. The sequence goes on from JBDUEA010000033.1 coordinate 18,934, forward strand.
ACCGCCTCCCGAATAATGCCGACCGCGCTCACGACCCCTCCATGGAGCCGAGCCGCGGCACGACGAAGAAGCCGTGGCGGAATTCGGGCGCCATCTCGGAAGGCGAACGCGCGAGGGGAATCGGGTTGACGACGTCCTCGCGCAACGCGACCGATATCGGTCCCGCGAGAAAGGGCGGGGCCTCGGCGCTCGAGGGGACCTGATCGAGCTGGGCCACGTACTCCACGATGCGGCCGAGCTGCGCGACGAGGCGTGGCAGCTCATCTTCGGTGACGGCGAGCTCCGCGAGTCGCGCGACGTGCATCACCTCTTCCGGTCCGATCTTCATGCGCTCTCCCATTCACGCTCGAGCCCCGCGTAAGCCACGAGCAGTTGCTTGACTCCAACTTCCTCATCATCGAAGAGCACGGAGACCTTGAGGTCCCGTCCGCTCCCGGTCAGTCCCTGGATGCTGCCGCCACCGAAGCGGCGATGCCGCACCCGTTCGCCTTTGATATAGCGCGGCGTGTCCTGGGAGGCCTCTTCGGGCGGGGGACTCTCGGACTCGCTCGTCACGCTGCCGGTGCTGCCAACGCGGGAGCCGCCGCCCCACCCACCAGGCGCCACGCTTCCCCGCCCTTCGTCGCGTCCCCACCCGCCGCCCGTCCGACCGCTGACCGGCAATCCCCACATGGATGTCGTCCGCTGCTCCTCGATGATGCCCGGCGGTAACGCCTTGAGAAAGCGGGACGGCCTGCCAGGCATGAGCTGACCACCTCGCCGGCGAGCCCGAGCCCACGAAAGATAAAGTTTGTCCTTGGCGCGAGTGACGCCGACGTAGCAGAGGCGTCGCTCCTCCTCGATGCCGTCCTTCTGTTCCTCCGCGCGGGCCAGCGGGAAGAGACCATCTTCCATTCCACCGAGCACGACGACGGGCCACTCGAGTCCCTTGGCCGTGTGCAGCGTCATGAGCGTCACACCCTCGACGGTTCCCTCGACGGTGTCGTGCGAGGAGAGCAATGATGCTTCGCTGAGGAAGCGCTCCAACGGGGTCGAAGGATCGTCCTCCGGCGGAAGCACCTCGGACCACTCGGCGGCGCTGGCGATGAGCTCGCGTACATTCTCCCAGCGGTCGACGCCTTCGGGACCTTCCTGCATGAGGACCGCTTCGTAATCGATTCCGCTGATCAGCTGTTCGAGTACCTGGGCCGGCGGCAGCGAGGCCGATTGGGCGGTGACGCGATCGATGAGTCCCGCGAAATTGCGCAGCGCCTCGCGCACGTTCGGCCGGAGATCGGGGACGCGGTCCGCAACGCGCGCCGTGTCGAGCAGCGGCTTGCCCCACTGGGCGGCGGTTCCGGTGAGCACGGCGAGACTTGATTCACCGAGTCCTCGTCGCGGTACCGCAATGGCTCGCAGGAACGCCTCGTCGTCCGAGGGATTCGCGACGAGCCGGAGATATGCCAGAAGGTCCTTCACCTCACGCCGATCATAGAAGCTGATGGCCCCGATGATCCGGTATGGCACACCGGCACGGCGGAGCGCTTCTTCAAAGGCGCGGGACTGGGAGTTGGTGCGATAGAGAATCGCCATGTCGCGGAATGCCCAGTCCGACTTGGCGCTGCGCGCGGCCAGCTCCCGGACGACCCACTCTGCTTCATCGCGTTCATCAGCGGCCGCGACGACGGTAACGGCTTCCCCGCCCTGCCTCCGGGTCCTGAGCGTCTTGCCGATACGATTCGTATTCTCGGTGATCACGCCGTTGGCGGCATCCAGCACGATTTGAGTCGAGCGGTAGTTCTCTTCCAGCCGCACGACCGTCGTGCCCGGAAAGTCGGTCTGGAAGTCGCGCATGTTCTGTACGTCCGCGCCGCGCCAGCCGTAGATGGACTGATCGTCGTCGCCGACGGCACACACGTTCCCCTGGCTTCCGAGGGCGCGGATCAGCTGATACTGCGCCGAATTGGTATCCTGGAATTCGTCCACCAGCAGGAAAGTGAATCGATCCTGATAGTACGCGAGGCGATCGGGCCGCTCACGAAAGAGCGTGAGCGGATGCAGCAGCAGATCGTCGAAGTCCATCGCGTTGGCGGCCTTGAGCGCGGGGCCGAGGGCCGCGTAGACGTCTCCCGCCACCTGGGCCATGCGATCAAACGGATTGCTCCCCGCGAGCTCGCCTGGAGGAACCATCCGGTTTTTCGCCGCGGAGATCATCGACTGCACCGCGCGTGGCGTGAAGAGCTTGGTAGGATGACCGCGCTGGTCCATGATCCGGCGGATCAGACTGAGCCGATCATCTTCATCGTAGATGGTGAACTGGCGGGTGAACCCGAGCGCCTCCGCCTCCCGCCGGAGCAGCCGCGCGGAAAGCGAGTGAAAGGTGCCGATCCAGAGCCCTGACGGGTCGCTGCCGAGGAGGCGGCCGACCCGCTCCTTCATTTCGCCCGCAGCCTTATTGGTGAAAGTCACCGCGAAGATGCGCCCAGGCGCCACGCCGTGCTGATCGATCAATCGGGCGATCCGCATTGTGAGCACGCGGGTCTTCCCCGAGCCCGCGCCGGCCACGACGAGAAGCGGCCCATGCACGTGCTCGACGGCCGCGCGTTGCGCGGGATTCAGAGTGTCGAGCGGGAGCGTGGCGGCGGGTTCAATGTCCATGCATCGGTATCCGTATCAGAAAGCTGGCACCGGTCTCGGTAGTCTCCAGCATCAATTCCCCGCGATGAGCATCTTCAACCACGCGGCGCGACAACGCGAGTCCGATTCCCCACCCGCTCGACTTCGTGCTGATCCCCGGATCGAAGAGAGTGCGACGAATTTCCTTGGCGACGCCCGGACCGTCATCGGCTACCCGGACGACCGCGTGGCGCCCTTCGACGAAGACGCCGACCGTGATCGCGCCGCGCTGGCCCTGCAGTGCGTCGATCGCATTCTTGATCAGGGATTCGAGCGCCCACTCGAGGAGAATCGGATCGCCGAGCACCACGGGACCACTGCCGGCGGCATCGACACGGATCTCGATGGGATTGGCATGCTGGGGCAGACGGGGACGGAAGTACGCCGCCACCTTGTCCGCCAGCGCGCCGAGGCCGATCGGTTCACGTTTTCCGGTATGGCCGATCCGCTCGAAGCGCTGCGCCACCCGCTCCAGCCGCTCCGCGTCCGCCGCGAGATAGTCGGCAAGCCTCGGCGGCGGCGTCGGACGCGACCGGACCTGCTCGATCCAGCCCTGCAGACTCATGAGCGGCGTGCCCATCTGGTGCGCCGCTTCGCGGGCCATCGCTACCCAGAGACGGTCCCGCTGCGCGGCCATCGCGTTGTTATAGGCGAAGAGTCCGACGCCGAAAATTACCAGGATGGTCAATCCCTGCAGAATGACGAGCGCGGTAAGCTGACGCTTCGCGGGGACCGGTCCGTAATGCACCACGGTGCCCACGGTCGGGTCGACGATGGGGGGATTCTGGCGGTCAAGGAGCGCGGCGTATTCCACGAGGCGCGGATCATCGAGCGAGGCAGCGAACGGCACATTCGCGGCGGCGGTTACCCGGCCGGTGCTGTCGGTGACGACCAGCGGAATGCCCTGGCTTCGGACCTGCTCGCCCAGCCGGACGAGTGCGCCGGTCTCCGCACCGGGGCGCGGGTCGCTCAGGCCGGCGAAGACGCCGCTGAAGAGCTGGCTGATGGCGCGCGCGTCCGAGCGGAAATGCCGAACCGCAATCCAGCCCGCGCCGGCACTCAGTCCGGCGAGGAGTGCCACCAGCATCACGACCAGCACCGGAGCGAGCCGGCGCAGCCGATCCTTACGCACGGGGGATCAGGCGGTCAGTGCCCACGTACGGCACGAGCGCCTCGGGAATCCGTACGGAACCGTCCGCCAACTGATTGTTCTCCAGCAGCGCAATGATGGTCCGAGGAAGCGCGAGACCGGAGGCGTTGAGCGTATGCACGAATTCCGGCCGCGCGCCGGCGGCGGGGCGGAACCGGATGCCGGCTCGGCGCGCCTGGAAGTCGGTGAAGGTACTGGCGCTCGAAACCTCGAGCCACGTTCCGACCCCGGCCGACCAGGCCTCGAGGTCATAGGTACGCGCGCTGGCGAAACCGGTGTCGCCGGCTGCAAGGGCGAGCACCCGGTACGGAATCTCCAGCCGCTGCAGCACAGCTTCCGCGTGCTGGGTGATCCTCGCGTGTTCCGCGGCTCCATCTTCCGGGCGCACCAGTCGGACGAGTTCCACCTTGTCGAACTGATGGACGCGGATCAGGCCGCGGGTGTCCTTCCCGCCCGAGCCCGCCTCCCGGCGGAAACAGGGCGTGTACGCGACGAGGCTGATGGGCAGCGCAGCCCCATCGAGAATCTCGTCGCGATACATGTTGGTGACGGGAACTTCGGCGGTCGGGATGAGAAAGAGCTCGTCCGATGGAACGATGTAGACCTCTTCCTCGAACTTGGGGAGCTGGCCGGTCCCGATCAGCGACGCGCGATTCACCAGCAGCGGTGGCGCGACCTCGAGATAGCCATGCTCGCGGGAATGCAGGTCGAGCATGAAATTGACGAGACCACGCGCCAACCGGGCGCCGGCGCCGGTGAAAAGCGGAAATCCCGATCCCGCGATCTTGGCGCCGCGCGCGAGATCGAAGAGTCCCAGCGTCTCGCCGAGTTCCCAGTGCGGCCTCGGCGCAAAGGCGAGCGCCGGCCTGATCCCCCATTCGCGGACGACCTGATTCTTCGTCGCATCGCCATCCGGGACATCGGCGAGCAGCAGGTTCGGCACCGTGAGCAGGAGCTGGTGCAGCTCTTCCTCGACCGCGCGCACCTGCTGATCGAGCTCCTTCACCTCTTCACCCGAACGCTTGAGCGTCGCCAGCAGTTCGTCGGCCGGCTCCTTTGCCTTCTTCCGGCGCGCGACTTCCTCGCTCGCGGCGTTGCGTTCCGCCTTGAGCAGCTCGACGCGCGCCAACGCTTCACGGCGGCGACGCTCGAGACTCTGCAATTGTTCGAAGGAGGCGTCGAGGGCCGGATCGAGGCGGCGAGCCAGGGCGGCCCGGATACCCTCGGGATCCTGTCGCAGCAGCTTCAGGTCGATCACGGCGCCTCAGTTCTTCGGAAGGCCGGTCAGCAGACTCCGATACCCGCAGTTCTCGTTCATGAGCGCACGAAACCTGACCGTGTGCAGCACCGGATCGAGGCTGTCGATGGCGATTTTTCCATATTCCGGGAGACCCAGCGTGCTGCAGAGCTGCCGCGAGCGGAGAAAATAGGTCTGCCCCACCGCGATCGGGATGGTGTCCGTCGTGACGTATCCGTTCGCCGGCGCGACGGTGATGGCGTCGAACGCCGTCGCAGTCAGCAGCAAGCCGGGTTTGAGTCCGGTCCCCGGAGAAAGCCCGAGCACCGCCAGCGGCAGAATGACGGGCTGGCCGGCGGGCGTGATGTCATAGGCGAACTCGAACGACACCGTCTGATAACTCCGGACCGCGGTACTGTTCGTGATCGAGAAGGCGTTGGGCGCCTGCAGCGACGAGTCACGGGTGGCGGTGAGGACGATGGTGTCGACCACATTCGCGAGCGACGGGGGCGCGAGCGCGTTGGGGTTGCTGCACGCTGCCGAGAGGGCGACGGCACCGAAAGCGGCGACCGCTGAGGCGAGACGGATTCTGGGGCTCATGGGTGGGAAGCTAGTGGCGCGGACGGAAGTGGGTCAACCCGCCGTGGTTGCTTGACTTCACTGGTGTCGAAACCTACGTTCGTGAACGTCGCATCACTCTCCAGTACAAAGAGGCATCATGATGGGTCTTCACGAGGTGGTGCAGGGCCTGTCTGAGCGCCAGGGCGTCGAAGCCGTGGTCGTGCTGAGTGCCGATGGCCTCCCCATCGATCACGCGACCCGCCGGGCCATCGACGCCGATGCCGTGGCCGCGCTCGCCGCGACCCTGGCTCAGGGTGCACGGCGTCTCGGTCGGGCCGCCGAGTGCGAGGAGCTCACGGCCGGCGTCCTCGAGTTCGGCGACCGGCTTACGATCTTCTCCGCCCTGCCCGATGAAAATCTGCTCTTCCTCGTGCTTACGCCCGGGACCAATGCGGGCGAGCTGCTCCACGATCTTCGCCGTCATGGGTCCGCCTTCGCCGCACTCCTGTGAGCGCCCGCACCTCACTCCACAGTCACCCTCCGGTTCGATCATGATCGCGCAGTCCTTCACGGCCGCACCGCGGCCGGGCTCCGTCCAATGAGGTGGGCGGTGATCCTGGCCGGGGGCACCGGCAGCCGATTCTGGCCGCTCAGCACCCCATCGACTCCCAAGCAACTCTTACCGCTTTCCGGCAGTACGTCCACCGCAGAGCAGGCTGTCGCCCGGCTGACCGGACTGGTCGACCGCTCCCGGATTCTCGTCGTCACCGGCGCTTCGCTCGCGCCGCGCCTGCAGGAACTGCTCGGCCTTCCCGCCGAAAATATTCTGGTCGAACCGCGCGCGGCGTCCACCGGTCCCGCGCTCGTCTGGGCCTCGTGGGAGGCGTGCCGTCGGGACAGTTCGGCGGAGGTGCTTTCGCTCCACGCTGACTGGGTCATCCGGGAGGAAGAGGCCTTCCGCCGGATCGCGGACTTCGCCCTCTCCACCGCGCGCAAATACGGACGACTCGTGACCGTTGGGATCGTCCCCACGCGGCCGGATACCGGGTACGGCTACATCGTGCCGGGAACCCCGCTCGATGAGGTGGCGCGATCCGTCGCGCGCTTCAGCGAAAAGCCCGATGCCGCGACCGCACTCGACCTGATGGCGGCGGGAGC
>JBDUEA010000034.1:0-25113 GCA_040002695.1 Gemmatimonadota bacterium
TCGTGGGTGGTGGCGTTATACTGCCGCCGATACTGGAGCAGCTTGAGCACGAGATCGAGGCGGAGGAGTTTCCAGCCCGCGAGCACGGGCATCGGGCTCTGAGTCGGTAGCATGTCCAGATCGAGCGATGCCAGCGTCCGGGTGCGGACCGCCTCCTGCATCTGGGCGGGGACCGCGACAACGGTGAAATACAGATTGAGCGCCTGGAGGGGGCTTACTCGACTCGAGAATTCACCGATGAAGAGCAGCGCCTGGGTGGCGTGCGTGTCGATCAGTGCTTCCCATGCTACGGCGTAGGCAACACGGACTCGCGCCCGGAGAGGGGCGGGAAACTGACGGACGGGCATCTGACTGGGTACGGTCATCGGGACGCGGCCACCAAACTCCCTGATCGATTATTTGACAGTTTGAATAGAACTCCGGTCTTCTAAGCTAAGCTTCGGCCGACGTAGCGCAATAGTCAAGTTCTTTACCTGACAACAAAATAGGGTTGGCAATCATGAATCGTCCGGATGCCACATATGGGAAAAACCCTGTGGACAATAATGTTACGATCATGAAAGCCATTAGGGTCTTGACGGGCATCCTCTTCGCCCCCTTGATCTTGCCCGCTTCCACGCCCGCCGTCGCGCAGACCGCCTCGTTCGCCTCGAATTTCGCGGATCGGACCATGCGCGTCGATTTCTATCATACCGGCGATGCCGGCCGGGAGACGTTCGCCCGCGACCGCGTGGTGTCCGATGGGCCGTGGGCCGGAAGCGAAACCCGGCTTCTGGATTCCCTCAACCTGGGCACCTATTTCTTCGAGGTCCGCGATTCTGCGACCGACCAGCCACTCTACTCTCGGGGCTACTCCTCGATCTACGCGGAGTGGGCGACGACCGCCGAGGCGGGCAAGGCGCCTGGCACCTTCCACGAATCGCTCCGATTCCCGTGGCCTCGCCGCCCCGTACGTGTCATCGTGAGTCGACGAGATGCCCGGAACGGCTGGCATGCGCTCTGGACCACGATCATCGATCCCGATTCGCCCGAGGTGAATTCCGCATCGCTCCCCCCTGCGGGACGGCTCTGGACCGTTTTCGCGAGCGGCCCTCCGAAGCAGAAGGTGGATATCGTGCTCGTGAGCGAGGGCTACACCCGGGCCGAGCTGCCGAAATTTCACGCCGACGTGCGGCGCCTCGTCGCGAAGCTCTTCGCCACCGAACCGTTCAAGCATCGTCGCAGCGATTTCAACGTCCGGGCACTTGATCTGCCTTCGGCCGCGTCCGGCATCAACCGGCCGAACGTCGGGCATTTCCGGCGGACGCCGCTTTCGACGAGCTACAACATCTTCGGCTCGGAGCGTTACGTCCTGACGGAGGACAACCGCGCGTTGCGCGATGCCCTCTCGAACGTGCCGTACGAGTTCGTCGAAATCCTGGTGAACGAGAAGCAGTATGGGGGCGGCGGTATCTTCAACGACCAGTCGACGGTGGCGGTGGGGACCGCATTTGCCGAGTACATCTTCGTCCACGAGTTCGGCCATCACTTCGCCGGTCTCGCCGACGAGTACTATACGTCACCGGTGGCCTACCAGGCCGATAGCGCCGGTCCGAAGGTCGAGCCATGGGAGCCGAACGTGACGGCACTCCGCGATCCCGCGGCGCTCAAATGGCGGGATCTCGTCGACTCCGGCGTGCCGATCCCCACGCCATGGCAGAAGGCCGAGTACGAGACGCACAGTCGCGAGATCCAGGCGAGACGGAAACAGCTGATAGACCGTCACGCCCCGGAGGCGGAATTCGATGCGCTCTTCCGCGAGCAGCTCGAGGCCGAGACGCCTTTGCTTGGCTCCATGACCTGGTCCCACCGCACCGGCGCGTTCGAAGGCGCCGCCTACGAGGCGACCGGGCTCTACCGGCCGGAGACCGACTGCATCATGTTCACCCGGGACGCGGTGGGGTTCTGCCGCGTGTGCCGGCGCGCCATCGAGCGGATCATGGATCAGTACGCTGCACCATAGCGATTTCGATTTTACTGCCTGTCAGGAGACCTGATTCTGCGCGGACTGCTCAAGCTCCATCTGCGGGTCGATGCAAATTCTGATGCGGGGCTCGTCGCCCCGCACGATTCGTCCCCTGTCCCGATCGCCATGGAAGCGATGACCGCGTGAGCGCTCCCCGCACCGAACCGACGACTACGCGTGAGCCCCCACCGCCGAACGACGAGCACGTCGAGGCGGCGGCGGCGGCAGGGCTCCGGTATGTATCGGATACCCTGCCGGGGATCAGGCGACGGCGCTCAGGCCGGGGATTCACCTACCTCGATCCTGCAGGCGAGGTGATCCGCGATCCGGAGCTGCTGGCACGCATCGAAGGACTCGTCATTCCTCCGGCGTGGCGGGAGGTGTGGATCTGCCCCAGCCCCGTCGGTCATATCCAGGTGACCGCGCGAGACGACAAGGGGCGGAAGCAGTATCGGTATCATCCCCGCTATCGCGCCATTCGAGATGAAACCAAGTTCGGCCGGATGGCGGACTTCAGCGAGCTGCTCCCTAAACTCCGCGACCGCGTCGAGCGGGATCTCACCCGCACCGAGCTCTCCCGTGAAAAAGTCCTCGCGACGGTGGTCCGCCTGCTCGAGAAGACGCATATCCGGGTCGGGAATGACGAGTATGCGCGGGACAATCAGTCCTACGGGCTCACCACGCTCCGGCGGCGGCACGTGGCCGTGACCGGTGACAAGGTGCGTTTCGAATTTCGGGGCAAGAGTGGCGTGCTGCATTCGATTTCCATCACCGATCGACGCCTCGCGCGGATCGTGCAGCACTGTCAGACGCTTCCCGGACAGGAGCTCTTTCAGTACCTGGATGCCGACGGCCGGCGCCAGTCGGTGGATGCGGGAGACATCAACGCCTACCTCAAGGAAATTACCGGGAGGGAAATCACCGCGAAGGATTTCCGGACCTGGGCGGGGACGATGCTTGCGGCGGGCGCGCTCCGGGAGCTGGGCCCGGCGAAGACGGTGAAGGAAACCAAGGCGAACATCATCAAGGCGGTTGACCAGGTAGCGGCGCGCCTCGGCAACACGCGGGCAGTGTGCCGGAAGTACTACGTGCACCCCGCCCTGATCTCGGCGTACATGAATGGCATCGTGCTCTCCACCACGCCTCCGCTCGACACCGAACGCCGCGAACGCCCGTCAGCTGCAATCCGGCGGGACGAAGCCGGCGTGCTCGCGCTCATTCAGCGCGCCGACGCCGGGCAGCGTCCACAGGAGGACGAGTAAGTCGGTTACCTGGCCGCCTGACTGGCCGCAGATGTACGCGGAATTCAGCTGCCGGTGGCTCCGGAGCTCGAGGGCAGCGCCGGAGCCCAGATCACCTTGCCCTTCGCGTCAGTCACCTCCGTAACTTCTCCGCCCTCCTCCTTGAATCCGAACAGTGACGGCCGGCTGTGTCCGAAGAATCGCAGTTCGGATGCGTCGAACCGGCGCTGGCCAAATTCCGATCGAGACAGCGTGACTATCGGCGCGCGGAGATTCCAGCGTCGCACGATCCAGGCGCCGGTCGGGAGTCGCAGGAAATCGATGCGTCCACCAGCCTCACCGGCCGGCACCCAGGACCAGAGCTTCGTATAGTGGTACGAGAGGTAACGGAGCTCGGCGGTCTTTCGATCCAGCCAGAGCACCCCCTCGATGTCCGGAAGCTCGCGATCACGCACCGGCTCGAAGGCGAGCCCGATGAGACCGGTGCCTGGCTGGAGACTCTTCTCGGTTCGGAAACAGTGGGAGCCGAGGAAGCTTTCGGAGAAAAGCACGGTAGCATCCGGCCCGTAATAGATCGGTCCCTGCGCGCTATCCCTCGGCTGCACATAGCCCTCGAGGGCCAAGCTGTCAGGCGCGAGCGTGCTCACCGGCCACTCCGCGACTCCCTTCCGAACGAAGCTCTCGAATTTCGTCACCTGGAGACTCCGGTCGAGTGAGGCCCGCCGGATCATCATGCGATAACCCAGCTCCTTCCGGGAAATCGTCATCGAGGTGAAGTCGAGGGCCTTGCGCGCCTCTTCCCACAGTGTGGCCGTTCCTTCGTTCCGGGCGGGATCGACGCGACACGGGCTTTTCGATTCAACTACGATTTCATTCAGTTGCACCGGCACCACCGGCAGCTCCAGGTGCAGCCGGAGTACCTGCGCCGACGCCAGGCGGATCGTGTCGCTCACCCACTCCGGGAATCCGATCCGGAGCACCCGGAGCCGGTAGGCCCCCGCACCCGGAGCCTTGAGGTAAAAGCGTCCTCGCTCATCGGTGACGCTGGAGACGCCGGTGGGAGTGGGGCCGGAAAGCAGAATGGCGAGGGCACCGGAAATCGGGTGGGCGGTTCCGGTCTCCACCAGCTCCGCCGAGATGGCCTGGGCCGGAAGCGCCGCGGGGGCGCAGAGGATCAGCAGGGCGATAGTTCCCGCCCGGGATGCGCGAATGAGATGGGGGAGGGCGTCCATCCGTGGAATGTATGGGTGACGCTCTCGCCGGGCGACCACATCTCTTACCTGTTCCGGACTTGATTTCACCTGCCCGTGGCTCCACCGTTCTATTGCGCCCCGGGAACGATCACCCATGCAGGAGCATGCGTACGATGAACGAAAAGCAGCTCGCCGCCCTGATCAAGAAGAATTCGGCCAAGGCCGCCTCACCCAAGTCCAAGGAACGGCCGACCTACGATTCCACGCTCGAGGCCACCCGCAGGCCCGAAGCGCCGAACCAGGCGGACACGGAAGAGATGTTCAAGGAGATGAAGAAGCGGGAATTCTGAGCACAGCAACCGAGGAATCTCGAACTCGACCTGGCGACAGTCGCTTCCAGACCGAGCTTGAGATCCCTCGCTTCGCTCGGGATGACAGTCTTGCCAGAAGCATGTGCTCAAGGCTTCTGGCGTACAGCTGCCAGCGATTATTTCTGCACGATTCTCGTCAGCACTTCCTCCGCAAAATCCGGAGCGCTGTACTCGATGGAGCGGGTGGCAATTCTCCCGCTGTTCCAGTGAAAAGTTCCAGCAAGCGGGAGACGACGAGCCTCACGCGAGTGGAATCGACTCACCCAGCGATGAGTTTTCTCTGGCGCCGCATGTATGAGCCGTTGGCCCATTGCAGCAGGCCCATCAGCCAGTAGGGAATGACCGACAGCCAGACCGCACTCCGCCCACCGGTAAACGCGAGCAGGATCGACAGCCCTCCCACCACGACGTTGATGGCGCTCTCCTGGATCTGTTCGCGAGTCGCATTCGCCTCGGCGTCGTCGAGCTCGAGCACCACCCGCTGCCGCCAGGCATGGACGTACAGCAGCGTGAAGACGAGAAACACCGCCATGAACCCGCCGCTGTAGATCGCCATGAGCTTCGCAACCTGCGCGAGTCCCATCGCCGATTCGGCGCCACCGGCGCCCGCTTCGGTGGTCCCGCCGAGCCACACGGTCGAGAGCAGTGTGCTGAGAAACTTGAGCGGGTAGGTGTAGAACAGCACCACGAAGAGCAGGGCGGCGTTGAGCCAGAGAGTGACGGCGTCCTGGAGACCGTACCGGCGGAAATAGCGAAACTGATAGGTCCAGATCCAGAAGAGCATCGCGAATCCGGCGGCGAATGCGACGAATCCGCGCATCGCGCCGAGGAGCTCGTCGAAGGTCTTCGGTACCTCGAGCGAGATGATCAGCAGCGTTACGGCAAATGCGAAGACCGCATCCGCGAAGGCCTCGATGCGAAGCACTTCATGACCGCGCCAGCGGAAATCCGCCTCGGCCCTGAATCCCTGACGGACGAGTGCTTCACGCATTGCGAGCGAACTCCTCAGGTGGTGGGTAGGTGGTAGGTGTTGGTGGTGGCTTTTCCTCATCCGCTCCGTCCGCTCACCCCGGATAATATCTCCCTCCCGAGTCGGCCATCTCCACCAATTTGGTCGCTGGTGTGAATCGCGAGCCGTAGGTCGAGGCGAGGTCCTTGAGGACCGACACCACCCTGGCCGCGCCGAGGTCGTCGATCATGCGGAGCGGGCCACCGCGAAATGGCGGGAAGCCTATGCCGAAGATGGCGCCGATGTCTCCGTCACGGGGGCTTCGCACGACGGCTTCGCTCTCCGCCATCGCCGCTTCGTTGAGCATCGCGTAGATGAGTCGCTGCTCGATGGTCTCGGGAGACGTCGTCTCCTTGGGACGCACGCCGAGAAGGTCGTAGACTTTCTCGTCCACACCGGTACGTTCGCCTTCGTGGTAGTGGTAAAAGCCGCGCCCGTTCTTCCTCCCGAAGCGTCCGTCGGCGATCATCTTCGCGACCACGTTCGACGGTGTGAGCCGTTCGCCGAATGCCGCGTGCATGACAGCGCCCGCCTTTGCACCCACATCGATCCCGACTTCATCCAGCAGCGTGATCGGGCCGACCGGAAAGCCGAATCTCGTCATCGTCCGATCGAGCTGCTCGATCGGCGTGCCCTCGGCGACCAGGAACCCTGCCTCGTTCATGTACGGCGTCAGGATCCGGTTCACCCAGAAGCCGGGACTGTCGTGCACAACGATCACGGTCTTGCCGAGCTTCCGTCCGAATCCGACCACCGTGGCGATCGTCTCCGCGCTGGTCTTTGGCGCGGGAATCACTTCGACGAGGGGCATGCGGTCCACGGGCGAAAAAAAGTGCATCCCCAGGACCCGCTCGGGACGGATCGACGGCGCGGCGATCTGCGCGATCGGGATGGTCGAGGTGTTGGTGGCGAAGATCGTCGTGTCGGGAGTGGCGGCCTCGGTTTCCCGCAAGACGCGACGCTTGAGTTCGAGATCCTCGAACACGGCCTCGATCACGAGATCGACGCGTCCGAAGCCGGAGAAGTCCGTCGTCCCGGAGAGCAGCGCCGAGAGCCGCTCGAACTCCTGCTTCGTGATCCTGCGGCGCTTGAGCCGGCCTTTGAGAATGTCGATGGCGCCCTTGAGTCCACGACCAACCTTCTGAAGCTCGGTATCCTTGAGACGCACATCCACCACGGCATTCGCAACGGCGGTTCCGGCGATGCCGGCGCCCATGAATCCGGATCCGATCACACCGATCCGCTCCAGTGTCCGCGGCCGCACCGAATCCATGCCGGCGCCGAAGTCCTTCTTGAGCGCATTCGTCGCGAAGAATATCTGGATGAGTTTCCGGGAGACATCGGTGATCGCGAGCTCGGCGAATTTCCGCCGTTCGAACGCGTAGCCCTCGGCGCCGCCCCGCTCCAGTCCGACTTCGACCGCTTCGAGCGCTGCGACCGGCGCCGGATAATGACCGCCGGTTTTCTTGAGCAGCTGCTTCCGCGCCGCGGCATAGACGATCCGCCGACCCAGCGGATTGCGATCAAGCAGCAGGCCCATGAATCCGGTTTTCGGTCGCCGTACCATGGACCGGATTCCGGACTGCGCCAACCGCTCCGCCGCCGCCAGCGCGGTCGACCTCAGGATGCTGACGGGTACAAGCTCATCGACCATGCCGAGGCGGAACGCCTTCTGCCCTCGCTCGCTCTTGCCCGCGAGGATGATATCGAGCGCCGCGCGCGCGCCGATGAGCCGAGGCAGACGGTTAGAGCCGCCGGCTCCGGGCAGGAGTCCGAGCTGCACTTCGGGAAGACCGAGCTGGGTCTTGGGGCTGTCGGTGCAGATGCGGTAGTGGCAGGCCAGCGCAAGCTCGAGCCCGCCGCCAAGGCACGGCCCATGGATCGCGACGACGATGGGTTTGGGAAAATCCGCGAGCTGCTGGAGCAGCACCTGGCCCTCGCCACTCAGCCGCTCGAATTCCACAAGTGTCGTGAGCCGGGTGAACTCCTCGATGTCCGCACCCGCGATGAAAGTGTCGGGCTTCCCGGAGATGAGCACGATGGCGCGGACATTCGCATCTTCGCGAAGGGTCGCCAGCGCGGACTCGAACTCGCGCTTGACCTCCGCGTTGAGCTTGTTGACCGGTTCACCGGGAAGATCCAGCGTGAGGATCGCAGTCGCGCCGTCGAGCGTCGTGCTGAGTGCGGACATGATTGCCTGGAGTCGAAGGTTCAGCTGATGGGACTCAGCACAGCTCGAGCACCATCGCGAATCCCATCCCTCCCTGCGCGCAGATGGAAATGAGTCCGAACTGCACGTCCCGGCGGCGCATCTCGTTGGCGAGTGTCGTGGCGATGCGCGCGCCGGTGGCGCCAAACGGATGGCCGATCGCGATCGAGCCGCCCATGACATTGGTGCGGTTCCAGTCGACTTCGCCGACTGGCGCCGACCGGCCCAGACGATCTGCCCACGCCTGGGATCCCCATGCCTGCACGTTCGAGAGCACCTGGGAGGCGAAGGCTTCGTGGATTTCGACCAGCCCCAGCTCCTTCCAGCTAATTCCCGCCCGGTCGAGCGCGAGGGGTACTGCGAACGCTGGCCCCATGAGCAGCTGCCAGCCCGGATCCACCGCCGCGACCGCGTAGCTGCGGATCGCGGCGAGCGGTTCATACCCCAGGGCGCGCGCGGAATCCTCGGCCATGATCAGCGTGACCGCCGCGCCATCGGTGAGCGGCGAGGAATTCCCCGCGGTGACGGAGCCGTAGCGCCGGTCAAAGACGGGCTTGAGCTTGCCGAGCGCCTCGAGCGTGGTGTCGGGACGGATGAGATTGTCTGTAGTGACAACTTCGTCCATGTTGCGGCCGCCAAACCAGGGCGCGATCTCGGCCGGAATGCGTCCATCGGCGGTGGCCGCGGCGGCGCGCTGATGGCTGAGCAGCGCGATGCGATCCTGCGCCTCCCGCGTAATCCCATTCTCCTTGGCCATCTTCTCCGCGGACTGACCCATCGACTCGCCGGTTGAAGGCTCGGCGATCGCCGGAGAGACCGGGATGAAGTCGCGCGGCCTGAGCTTCGCAAAGGCGCCGACGCGCTGGCCCAGCGACTTGGCCTTGCTCGCTTCCACCAGGACCTGGGCGAAATGCTTCGAGTGAAGAATCGGAATGTCGGAGAGCGACTCAACTCCGCCCGCGATCACGACGTCGGCGTGTCCCAGCGTAATCTGGTCGTGCGCGTACGCGATCGTCTGCCCGGCCGAGGCGCATGCCCGGTTGACCGAGTAGGCGGGAATGGTGCGCGGCAGCTGCGGGAGGAGACTCACCTCACGCGCGACGTTCGGCGCCAGCACCGACGAAATGACCTGGCCGAAGGCGACCTCGTCGACGTCCTTGCCGTCGATGCCGGTCCGGTGCAGCAGTTCCGACGTGACCTGCCGGGCCAGCTGCACCGCGGAGACATCGCGGAAGATCGTGCCGCTCCGCGCGAACGGTGTCCGAAGCCCGGCAACGATGGTGGCACGACGACCGCGAGGGGGGATAGCGTTCGGTGGGACCATATTTCCTTTGGAAGGCGCCCGCGACCTCGATAGTCGCGAGTGCTGGGTACCGCGTGCTGCTATCTTCTCTGCGCGATGACGCTGGCGACGATCCGAAGACGCGCGGACTCGAGCGGCTCGATGACCTCGCGGCCATGAATGATCTCGAGCGGAGCGACGAGGGTGGCCAGCTCACCGGGCTTGAGCAGGTACGCCGGCGAGGTCGGTCCCCACCCCTGCTCGCGCTGACCTTCAAGATACGTTTCCATCAGCAGGACTCCGCCCGGGGCCACGAGTTCGCGAATGAATCCCATCCGGGAGCGGTCAAGATAATTGAACACCAGAACCGCATCAAAAGCGCCGAGTTCCGGCCACGGTCCTTCGAGATCGACGGCCTTGAAGTCGACCTCGACTCCGAGTCGTGACGCCGCCTCACGCGCCGTCTCCAGCTTGTCCTCGTCATTCTCCAGCGCCACCACCGACGCGCCCCACTGCGCGGCCATCAGCGCATGACGTCCTTCTCCGCTGGCGATGTCGAGCACCCGCTTGCCGGGCGCGAACCAGCGGGCGTGCCACATGAGCCACGTGCTGGGACGCGGAATGTACAGGACGGGCGGGGGAGTACGGCGGGGACTCTCTGGCATCGGGCCTCACTGGAACGTCTGACCGCGGAACCGGCGGATCTGCTCGTGATCGGTGGCGGCATCACTGGCGCCGGAATCGCGCGGGACGCGGCGATGCGCGGACTGCGCGTCGTGCTCGTGGATCAGCAGGATTTCGCCGCCGGCACCAGTTCGCGTTCGAGCCGGCTGATCCACGGAGGTCTCCGCTATCTCGAAGAGGGCAACCTCCGCCTCGTCTTCGAGGCGAGCCGGGAGCGCCGGACGCTGCTGCGAATCGCGCCGCACCTGGTGCGCCCGCTCCCCTTCATCTTTCCGGTCCACGGCGGCGACCGCGTGCCGCTCTGGAAACTCGGTGCCGGCGTGTGGCTCTACGACCTGCTGGCACTCTTCCGCAATGTGCGGTCGCACCGGATCCTCGGCAAGCGCGCCCTGCTGCAAGCGGAGCCCATGCTGCGGGAGCGCGGTCTCAAAGGGGGCGCCCGATACTACGACGCCCAGTGCGACGATGCCCGCCTCGTTATCGCCAACATTCGCTCGGCGCTCGGCCACGGTGCCAAGGCCATGAACTATACGCGGGTCGAGGCGCTCGAGGCGCCCGGGGGTGAAGCGCGCGGCGCGAGGGTGACGGACCTGCTGACCGGCGCCTCGGGCACGATCAGAGCGGCACTGGTGGTCAATGCCTGCGGTCCGTGGAGCGACGCGATCCGCCGACTGGAAGACCCCGCCGCCGCGCCTGTGCTCCGGCTCACCAAGGGCGCCCATGTCATCGTACCCCGCCGGCGGCTCGGCAATAACGAGGCGATCACGCTCACCAGTCCGCTCGACGGGCGGGTCATGTTCGTCCTGCCTTGGGGAGAGCTCTCCTACATCGGCACGACCGATACCGATACGGCGGAAACTCCTGATGCGGTGCGAGTCAGCGAAGAGGATATCCATTATCTCCTTCGTTCCGCGAACGCCTATTTCCCCAATGCGCACCTGAATGAAGCGGATGTGCTCGCCTCATGGGCCGGATTGCGCCCGCTGCTTGCGCCGGAGACCGAGGTCGGCGCCTCTCACGTTTCGCGCGAACACCGCATCATTCGCGGGCCATTGGGCATGCTCACCATCGCGGGCGGCAAGCTTACCACGTACCGATCGATGGCCGCCGAACTGGTTGATGTCGCGGTGCGGGAGCTCCAGAAATCCGGGCGCGGAGGTGGAACCGCGCGGGAAGCCGCGGGGACGGATCGGGAACCGCTGCCCGGCGGCGAGGCCCGGGACCTCGAGCCCTTCCGGCAGCCGGGCCTGGACCTTGGGCTTCCGCCGGATAGCGTCGATCATCTCCTGCATCATTTCGGCACCGAGGCCGCTGCGATTTACAATCTCGTACGCCAGGACCGCGCATTGCTCGCGCCGATCGTAGCGGGACATCCCGCGATTGAGGCCGAGGTCATCCATGTCACCCGCCGGGAACTGGCGCAACACGTCGATGACGTGATGGTGCGACGGCTGCACCTCTACTACGAGGCCCCTCGGCATGGAGTGAGCGGCGCCGCGAAGGTTGCGGCTTTGATGGGCCGGGAGCTGAGCTGGAACGAAGCGCGCGTCGCGGAGGAGGCAGCGCGGTATTTGAAGATGGTGGAAGTAGGCGAGAGTCCCAGGCTCGACGCGTAAGGCCCTCACTCGACCACGATCGTCCCCCGCATCCCGCCCGCCGGACTGCCGTGCTGGGAACAATAGAAAACATACGAGCCGGCCACCGGAAAGGTGATCGGCCCATAGGTGTACGGCATGTCGTAGACGGCCGCGGTGCCAGTGAATGCGGGGGATCCCGTCGAGACGATATCGTGCTGATTACTTGCCCAGTTCCAGGTGACCGTTCCACTTGCGGCCACCGTGTCCACGGCCGGGCTGAACGACGTGCTGTTGAGCGTGATCGCGATCGCGCTCGGCGGCGTCGGTGGAGGCGTGGTTCCGCCGCTTCCACCGCAGGCCAGCGTGAGGCCCGCAAGCAGAAGCGGCGGCAAGACGGCACGCATTTTTGGGCGGGGCATCCGGACTCTCTCGCTGAAGTGAGGCGAGAAAAGTAGCCCCGTGATCCTCTCGCGCCAGACTAGTGCGCGACGATCGTCCCCGTCATGAGATTCCCGTGAATGCCGCAATCATACTGATAGGTGCCGGCCGTGTTGAAGGTCACGGTGTAGCTGCCGGATGATTGCGTCGGGCCGCTGGTAAACGCAGGAATGCCAGTCGATTCGACACGGTGAGTGCCCGAGGCCCAAACCCACTGCACCTGGCCTCCGACCGCCACGCTGTCAATCGCGGGATTAACCGTCCCGTTGTGGGCGCTGGTATATGAAATAGTTCCGAGAGCCCCGACGTTCACCACCACCGGCGGCGGAATCACCGACTCGTTGAAGGTGATCGGCGCGAGACCACCCGGCGGCGTCGCTACAACCGTAACAGCTCCGAGCGTGGCGCCGGCGGTGAGAGTCGCGCTCGCCGTGCCGGCGGCATTCGTGGGGCCACTCGCCGGCAGGACCGAGGCGCTGCCGCTGGTGACGGCCCAGGTAACCGTCTGCCCGGCGATCGGATTGCCGAACTGATCGCTGATCTTGACCAGCAGCGGCTCATCGAAGACTGCGTTGGCCGCTTTCGACTGGGCGTCACCGCCGAGACCAGTGAACGCCGTGGGAGCATCCGGCGTCCCGGTGGCGGTGAACGTGATCGGAGAGCCGGTCGCGCCGGAGACGGCCGCCGTGGCGCTCTGGGCGCCCGCCGCCTGAGATAGAATCCAGACCGTCGTGGCGATGCCGTTGACGTCGGTGGTGCTCGACGCCGGGTTCATTGAAGCGCCGGTCCCGGTGGTCGCCCAGTTGACCGTGATATTCGCCTGCGCCGCGCCGCCGTTCGTGACGAGCACCCGAATCGGAAGCGGCAGGGTCGAGGCCACGACCGCGGTCTGCGCATCGCCACTCGAACTGGCTTTCGCGACGATCGTCGGGCTGGAATTGGTGGAATCAGAACCGCCGCAGGAAGCAAGAGCCATCAAAGCAAGCCCGGAGCTGCCGAGGCCTAGGACTGCCCGGAAAAAATGCATAGCGTTTCCTCGATATTTGGTGTGTCGGAGCCGGAATAGCCGCCCCTAAGGTACCGGCCATTGGATCGGTGGCAAGCCGGGTCTGTCTCAGACTACGACGTGGGACGCCGAAGGAGGCACACTCGGACCCACGGGAAGTCCGTTCTGTTCGGCCTCGATCGTCCCCGCGATGCGCGATCCCCCCTGTCCACGGCAGGAGATTATCTTTCGCGTCGGACCAAATCCGCAGAACCCTGCTCGATAAAGAGAGTGAAACGTCCGTGGATCCGAACGTCTTTGAAACCGCCAATGCCGGATTCGCCCAGGTCCTCTATGAAGAGTTCCTGCGGGATCCCGCCGCGGTCGCCCCTGAATGGCGCCGGCTCTTCGAAAGCGGCGTGGTCGGAGTCACCCCGTCAACCAACGGCGCTTCCGTCGCCAGCGCAATCGCGACAGCGAGTCCACCCGCGCCCGCAGCAACCCCGCCATCGGCCACGGTAGCGGCACCTGCCCCGGCGTCGAAGGTGGGTGTCGCTCCCGCCGGTGCAACGCCGATCAAAGGACCCGCTGCACGGCTCGCCGTCAACATGACGGAGAGTCTTACCGTCCCGACCGCGACCACGTTTCGCGAGCTGCCCGTCTCACTTCTCGAGACCCGACGCCGGGAGCTGAACAACGCGCTCAAGGCGAACGGTCGTCCGGAAAAGGTCTCGTTTACCCACCTGATCGGCTACGCGCTCGCACTCGCCGCGAAGCGCCACGCGGTCATGACGAACACCTTCGCCGAGTTCGGCGGCACCCCGCATCGGGTCGTTCCCGAGGGTGTGAACCTCGGTCTCGCGGTTGATGTCGAGCGCAAGGACGGCAGCCGCGGGCTCGTGGTCCCCGTGATTCATGCGGCGGATACCATGGACTTCGCGCGCTTCCACGCGACCTACGAGTCCCTGGTGGAGCGTGCCCGCGCCGGCAAGCTGCTGCCCGACGCCTTTCAGGGCGCCACGATGTCGCTCACTAACCCTGGCGGACTCGGCACCGTCGCCTCGGTTCCGCGGCTCATGTCCGGACAGGGCAGCATCATCGCCGTCGGGTCCATCGCATACCCGCCGGAATTCGCCGACCTGCCCGATGACCGGCTCCGCGAGCTCGGCATCTCCAAGGTCATGACGATCACCAGCACCTACGATCATCGGATCATCCAGGGGGCCGAGTCGGGCGAGTTCCTCCGCACTCTCGACGGGCTGCTCCAGGGCGAGGATCGTTTCTATGAAACTGTCTTCGAGAGTCTCGGAGCCCGCGCCTCCGCGCGATCCTCCGAGGGCACGACCAAGGCAACCCGCGTCTCGGCACCGCTCCGCGAATCCACCGCGCAGCTCTATCACGTTGCGGCCGCGATGGCCCTCGTCAAGGCGCACCGCACCCATGGCCATCTCGCTGCGCATCTCGATCCGCTGGGCAGCGAGCCCGTCGGCGATCCCGCGCTCGACCCGGCCTCGCTCGGGCTGACGCCGGAGGTCATGGCCCAGATTCCGGCGGCGGTGCTCCGCATCGCCGTTCCGGGAGAGACCCTGGCGGATGCGCTCCCGCTGCTTCACGAAGCGTACTGCGGCACGATCGCCTACGAGCTCGAGCACATCTCCAACCACAACGAGCGCGTGTGGCTGCGTCAGATGATCGAATCGGGTGCCCATCGGACACCGCTTTCGGCCGACGAGAAGAAGCACCTGCTCGCGCGCCTCACCGAGGTCGAGTCACTCGAGCAATTCCTGGGGAAGGCCTATCTCGGCCAGAAGCGATTCTCCATCGAAGGCGTGGACATGCTGGTCCCCATGCTCGATCAGACCATCGAGCTCGCGTCCGACCAGGGCGTGCGTGAAGTGGTGCTCGGAATGGCGCATCGCGGCCGGCTCAATGTGCTCGCGCATACGGTGGGACGCCCGTACGAAACCATCTTTGCGGAATTCGAAGGCGGGAGACACGTCGAAGGCGGTACACTCACCCCCGAGGGCGGCACGGGAGACGTCAAGTATCATCACGGCGCGGATGGCGCATATCGCACCGCCAGCGGCAAGTCGGTGACGATCTCGCTCTCACCCAATCCGAGTCATCTCGAATTCGTCGGACCGGTCGTCGACGGGCGTGCGCGCGCGAAGCAGACCCAGCGACGCGGCCGGGAGGCGCATCACGACGATACGGGTGCGCTCCCCGTGATCATCCACGGCGATGCGGCATTCGCCGGGCAGGGCGTCGTAGCCGAAACCTTCAATCTGGGCGCGCTCGCGGGGTATCGCACGGGCGGCACGGTGCACCTCATCACCAACAACCAGGTGGGCTTCACCACCGACGCGAACGACGCGCGCTCCACCCGCCATGCCAGCGATCTCGCCAAGGGCTTCGACGTCCCCATCATCCACGTCAACGGCGATGACGCCGAAGCGTGCATCGCGGCGGTTCGTCTGGCCATGATGTACCGGGACAAGTTCCGTGAAGACGTACTGATCGACCTGGTGGGATACCGTCGCCACGGACACAACGAAGGCGATGAACCGACGTACACGCAGCCCCGGATGTACGAGCGAATCCACGGGCTACCCACGGTGCGTGCCCGCTATGCCGACCGGCTGGTGGCGGAAGGCGTGCTCACGCGCGCCGAAGTGGATGCACAGACGGAGGCCGCCTATCAACGCCTCCTGGGTATCCAGCAGGGATTCAAGACGAGTATGGGAAAAACCGCGCCCCCCGCGCCCAATCAGGCGGATCGGCGCTCCTCCGGCCTCGAAGTCGAGACGGCCGTTCCGGCCGAGCTGCTGCGCGCGCTCAACGAGCAGCTGCTGGCCTGGCCCGAAGGATTCGCCGTCAACCCGAAGCTCAAGAAGCAGCTCGAGCGCCGGCGCACTGCACTCGGCGCCGAAGGCGGCATCGACTGGGCCCATGCCGAATCGCTGGCGATGGCATCGCTGCTCACCGAAGGTGTGCCGATCCGCTTTACGGGTCAGGACACCGAGCGCGGCACCTTCAGCCAGCGCCACATGGTGCTGCACGAGGTGAATACCGGTGAGACGCTCACCCCGATCAAGCGTCTGCCCGGCGCGCTTGCGTCCATGGAGCTGCACAACAGTCCGCTCTCGGAGCTCGCCACACTCGGCTTCGAATACGGCTACAGCGCGTCCGCTCCCGAGACGCTGGTGCTCTGGGAGGCGCAGTTCGGCGACTTCATCAATGGCGCCCAGATCGTCGTCGATCAGTTCATCGTGGCCGGGCTCTCGAAGTGGGGACTCACGACGAGACTCACACTGCTGCTTCCGCATGGCTACGAGGGACAGGGACCCGAACACTCAAGCGCGCGCCTCGAGCGATTCCTTCAGCTCGCCGCCGAGGGCAACATTCGGGTGGTGAATCCCACGACCCCGGCGCAGTACTTCCATCTGCTGCGTCGCCAGGCTCGCCGCACCCGGCAGCGTCCGCTGATCATCATGACGCCGAAGAGCCTGCTGCGGCTTCCACAGGCCGCGTCTAAGCTTGAGGATCTCGCGAATGGTTCGTTCCGCGCCGTGCTCGACGATACCGGCGCGACCGATCGCCGCAACGGCATTGCCCGCATGGTGCTCTGCTCAGGCAAGATTTACTACGAGCTGCAGGCGGAAGCCACGAAGATGGGCGCAACTGCGCCGGCCGTCGTCCGGCTGGAACAGCTCTACACTTTCCCGGAGCCTGAGCTGCGCGAAGTCCTCGCCCGCTACCCTGCACTGAAAGAGCTGGTGTGGACCCAGGAGGAACCGCGCAACATGGGCGCGTGGCTCTATCTCGAAGATCGTCTGAAGGCGCTGCTTGGAGACCGGATCACGCTCACCTACAGCGGGCGTCCGGACCGCGCGAGCCCCGCGGAAGGTTACCCCGCGGCACACACGGCTGAGCAGAAGCGGATTGTGGGTGAGGCGCTGGGGAAGTAGACAGTGAAGGGTACTGAGTACTGAGTACTGAGTACTGAGTACTGAGTACTGAGTTCTGAGTACTGAGGAGAGTGACGAGTGACGAGTGACGAGTGAGCCGGATGTACTCGGCTCTTTCAGCTCGCAACTCGTCACTTTCTTTTTTACCGCCTCCGCGCCCCACTCGGCCGGCCGCGACGGTGCCCGATACCGGAAGGTGCCGGGGCATTTTCATCCTGAGGCTGAAGCAACTGGCGCTCCGAAGCCTTGCGCACCAGATCCTTCACCGGCTCGGACAGATGCTCACCATAGTGCAGGAGAAAAACTCCGCGCGAACGCTTCTGGGCGATGAACGAGATGAAGGGGGTATCCGCCTTGGCGGCGTTGCAGGCGGTGCAAGCGAGGACCAGGTTGTCCGGGCGATCATATGCCGTCTGTCCCTTGCGGGGGTAGACGTGGTCCAGCGTGATCGTTCCGACTGGTGTTTCGGTGCCGCAATAGGCGCACACCGAGCCGTGGTTGTCGAGCAGCCATTTGCGATGAGCGTCCAGCGAACGGCGACCAAAATTACGGAAAGCTGAGTTGGGACGGTTGTCCGGCGATCGTCTGCGGGAGGGACGTGACACTGTAGGTTGTTCCATCAATCCAATGGGAAAAGGTTGGGCCCCACTTACCTTCGGGACCGCTCATTAATCTAGCAGGTCGGGCGTCAGGACGACACAGGCACTCTCCTCCACCCCCCTCTGAAGCCCATCCCAGCCAATCCGGCCAGCCAGGCCGCGGACCCCGCGAGCGCCGCCGGAAAAAGCAGATTGATCGCCAGAAGTCCCCAGACCGGAACGTGCATGATCTCTCCGAGCTGCCGGGCCAGCCCTGCGGCTGGACCATGAACCGCACCCCAACCGAGCAGCACTGCCCAGGAAACCGCGGCGGCGGCCGCCGAGGTGAGTGCGTTGCGGGCGGGTGATCCAGTCGCCTGGAATCGTGGTGACAGCCCAGCCCAGAGTGCCGCAATGACTGGCACCGGCCACCAGCCCAGGGTTTCCGTCCCCATGAGGTTCAGTCCCAGCAATACCATGAACCGAATCGGGAACCGATTCATCGGGCGGGCTCCAGCAGAAGCGAGGCGCTCGCATCTTCGCCCGTCAGCTCTTCGATCCGCGAAGGAAATCTGAGCGAGTCGAGCTCTCCCGCCATCCACTGTTGAAGGTGCTCGGCGTACCTGTGGCTCACCGGATTTCCGGACTGACCCCCGGGGTACGTGCCCCATCCGTGCACATTGGGGCCGAGCTGGACGACCATGCGCCAGCTTGGACCCTCGGTGCCGCTGCCGGACGAAGGACTCAGCGTGGAAGGACCACCCTGCACCGGGAGTTCGAGCCGGGAGAGCGCGGGAATTCTGAGCAGATGATAAATGTTCGCGTGCCGGACCCGGTCCCACCTCCATCCTCCGGCATCCGGTTCTCCGTGGATGGCGACTGTCACCTGGAGCGCCTCCTGGAGCGCCGCGTTCAGCACGTCATCGCGATGCTCCACGACCGAGGTTCTTCGATCGTCCCACCAGGCGTTATCCGGATCCGCCAGCAGTTCGGCCACGACACTCTCTCCCGGGTAGGGCCCCTGCCAGGAGCGCGGGTTCCCGACGGGGTCAGTGAGCTCGTCCCATAGTCTCCGCGAGAGCGCCTGCATCGCACCTTCGAAGAGCACCGCGCGCTGATTCTCCCGCAGGTAACGCCGGTCCCACTGCGCGAGCAGCGCCGCCGCGCGCCCGACCGACGAATCGTGACTCAAGCCCGCTGCCGCTAGAAACGCGGGCACGAAGAGATCGGCGCGGGCGCTGCCAGGATCGGTTTGAAAACGGCGCATGTCGTCAACGGAAACCTGCGAGTCGGCGCGGAGCAGGAGGTTGATCCGCATGGCTCGCCAGGGCGAATACCAGTCCGCGCCGAGGTAACGCGGATGCTGGCGCGGATCGATCGGCTGCTGGTTGGCGGAGGCGAGGAATCCCTGGCGCGGATCGACGGACTGCGGAACCGCCGACCACGACCAGTCACCGGTCCAGTCGCTGGCGCTCGTGGTGCCGTCCCGGAATTCGTCTCCGCGTCCGTCGCCGGGACGAACAGGGAAGCGGCCGGTCGAGCGGATGCCGATCGACCCCGCGCGATCCGCGACCAGCATGTTCTGCGGCGGCGCGCCGTAGGTCTCCATGGCCTTGAAGTAATCGGCGACGCTTCCGGCATGGGCGACCGCGGCGAATGCGCGAAGCGAAGATGCTCCCTCGAGCACGGTCCACCTCGTCGAGATCCAGCGTCCTCCGCTGCGGTTGATCGGACCGCGCCGATTGAACAGCAGCGTATCCACCGCGAGGACTTCGCCGCCCTTCCCGCGATACGTCTCCACCCGTCGCGTCATCGGGACCCACGCGCCGTCAAGCAGGTACTTGTTTGGCCTCGCATCCTCATCCACCGACTCGGCGTACTTGTCCATCACGTCCGACTCGGTATTCGTGAACGTCCAGGCGAGCGCCCGGTTGAAACCGATAACGATCGAAGGGGCGCCCGGTATGGTCACGCCGTAGACGTCGAGCTTTCCGGGAACGACGAGATGCGCCTCGTACCAGATCGACGGCAGCGTGAGCTCCAGATGCGGATCTCCCGCGAGGAGCGCGAATCCGGAAGCGCTCCGCGCCGGCGACACCGCCCAGTTGTTGCTGCCGAGCGCATCTTCCGCTCGCGGCATCAACGACGATTGCCGGATCGAAGATTTTTCTCGCTCGACGAATTGGGTATCTGGCGGTCCCGGTGGCGGCACCTTGATGAAGTCGAAGCGCGGCGCCGTCTGCCCGTTCGGTTGCAGCGGTTCCTGGATTGGGTTGTCGATGGGGAAGAGTGCATCCGCCGCAGCTCGGCCGACGCGCGCACGTGTCTCGAGACGAAGGACCTCGTTGCCGCTCAGTGCGAGCGTCCAGCCCATCCGGTTCAGGAGATGCAGGGTGTTGATGGGCTGCCAGCGCGCCGGGCGACGATCGAGCAGCCGGTACTCGAGGGGAACCTGTCGCGCGGAGAGTTGATCGATCCAGGCGTTGACGCCGTCGGCAAAGGCATTCAGCGAGGTCCGCTCCGCTGAAGTCGAGTCGAGCGCGGCGAGTGCGCGTTCCGCCGCGCCGGGCAGGCCGAGTCCGCGGGCGGCGCGATCGATCGACAGGACGTCCGGACCAATCAGTTCGGTGAGAGTCCCCGCACCCGCCCGCGCCTGCAACTCGAGTTGGAACAGCCGATCCCGCGCGACAACGTAACCGAGCGCACGTTGGACGTCGGTCTCCGATTCCGCGAAAATATGGGGCACGCCGCGCCGATCATACCTGACGCGCACCGGCCTGAGGAGGCCGGGAATTCGCGCGGACGACGCACTTGGTAGCTCCGCGGCCGCGGCCACGGCCCAGACGCCATGAACCGGGTCGAGAAAATTCCCCAGTGGTGGGATCGGGCCGATCGGCCGAGCGCCAGCATAGAGCAGTATTGCGAGAAAAAGTGCCGCGAGCAGTGTCCCGAACCAGGGCACTCGGCGCCGTGCCTCAACGGTCAAGGAATTCCATCCGCATCGGGAACCGAGGCGTGATATCTCGACTTGAGCAGTCGCCCCCACTTCGCATTGAAGGGATGCACCTGCGATACCGGCGCATGATCCTTCACCACCGAATGCCCCTCGTTCACCCAGCGGAAGAGCCCGCCCCGCATCACGATGAGCGTATCGAAATTCGCCTGGCCGAGCGCCTGGGCCATGGCAGTGGCACCGATTCCCGCTGCGCTGTAGAGCACGACCGGAGAGTGACGGGAGACGTTCTGCAGCGGCGCGAGGTCAGGCTGCTTGGGATCCAGCCGAATCGCGCCGTCGATGTGGCTCACGTCGTACTCGGCGGCGGTCCGGATATCCAGCCACAGCGGCGGAGTGCGAGTCGGATCTCTCATCCAGGTGACCAGCTCGTCGGGACTCATGCGCTTGACGGAACCGAACTTGTAGCCGACGGCCCGGTCGATCGCGAGTCCTGCGAGCGGCGCTCCATCCCACAGCAGACCGACCGCGGAGGCGAGGAGAAACAGGAGCGAGACGACGGTGCGGACCTTCACCTTCTTTCGGGGAGGCGCCTTGGGTGGCATAGCATCGTCCGGTTGGGAGTTCCGAAAGATACCAGCGCGGCCCGCTCAGGGAGCAGCGGATCTTCGTGCGATGGGCTCGATCTCTCCGTCCGCCCGGTGCTGCGGCGTCAGCAGAAGTCCCCACCGGGAATCGTACGGATGAACCCGCGTGGTGGGAGCCGCGCCGGCGAACATCACCCGTCCCTCATTCGCCCACGCGAAGAGGCTGCCATCCAGGTTGTAGACGCGGGTGAATCCCATGCGCATGAGGCGGTCCGCGACCCGAGCACTGCGGTAGCTGACCGAGCTGTAGACCACGATCGGCGTATCCCTGCTGGCGGCGAGACGATCGAGAGGCGGAAAATAAGGATCGATGCGCGCGGCGCCTTGCAGGTGACTCACACCGTATTCTTCATCCGTCCGGGCATCCAGCACCAGTGGACGCGCCCGCATCGTGTCCGCAAGCCATCGCTCCAGCTCATCGCCGTTGATCCAGCGCACATCGGGAAATTTCCTGGCGGTGAGCCGCGTGACCGCGGCAAAGGCGATTGGCCGGCCCGCGACGGCGATCACCAGCGCGAGTATCCCCACAACGATTCCGATGGCGATCAGAATCCTGCGCACCCAGGGTCGCGACTCGCGCACATTCTCGGGCTCTTGCCGTCGATTGGTGATTCCTCGCACCTTGTCCCTCGATTCTGTCTCCAGACCTGGACCAGCACCGAAACCGAGTTGCCGGTCCAACCGATTGCGGACCATGTTCGTTCCGCTGGGGCCTGCCCCCTAATGTGATACCCCCTGGCCCATCGAGGAACCCGGAAAGCGAAAGGGCGACCGGCTGGTCGCCCCTCGGGTCCGTCGGCCTTCGTACGGTATCAGCGTCCGCGACCGCCGCTCCCGCCACCACCGCCCCCTCGGCCTCCACGACCATCATCCACCTTGCGGGTCTTGGCCAGCAGCTCGGCTTCCGCGGTGGCGCGGCGGATCATCCGTTCGGGGCTCTCCGCCTTGGGAACGGCACGCGGCGGACCCGCGGTAAAGGTGGTCTTGCCCTCCGCCGTCACCGGAGTGAGGACGCGACCGGTCGTCACTTCGTAGCACCCGAGGACATTCTCACCTGAGCCGACGGCGGCATTGAGGCGCGTGGCGAGGTCATCCCGGTCGGCGACGCCTTCGAGCGTGACGCGCGGTTTTCCAAAGGTGGTGATCGGATGCAGGAGTACGGCGCAACGCGCGCCGTTCAGGCTGGACGCGATGACGACGTCCTTGCCAGCCACCTCCTGCGCCCAGCGGATGGCTTCACGCTCTGCGGGCGACGGCAGGGCCTTCTTGTTGGAAGGGGCGGCCTTGGGCGCGCCCGCCTTCTGCTGTTCCTGTCGACGCTTGAGCGCCTTCAGATACTCCGGTTCCTCATTCGACACGGATTCGACTCCGGACCGCGGTGATCGACGATTGCACGACGAATGGGCGAAGATAAGGGGTGTGACGGCGGGATGACAATGAAGCGGTGAGCGGCTAGCGGTGAGCGGGAGGTTGGCGCCTTCCTCGCCTCCGAGCAGTCCCGCCCGGTCCGCTCCCTCCGCCATGCCCGCCCCATCCGCCCTATGACCCCACGGGGAAGCGGAGCGAGGCGGGATCGGGGAGCGCAGATACATCCATCCGGAATCCCGCCTCGCGCAGGTGGCGCGCATGCGGCCGGATTCCCTCTCCACCGATGAGCATCATCGTGCCGGGCGGCAGCTTCGAGCGAAAACGGCGCAGTTCGGACAGCCGGGACGCCAGGTTGTCGGCAGCGGACGAGGTAAGCGCGACGCATGCCGGCTGCACCGTCCACGCGGCTTCGATGACTTCGCGCAGCGGAAGGTCGGGGCCGAGATAGTGTGCCCGCCATCCTCGCTCGCATAGCTGGGCGAGCGTGGCGAGAACTCCCCATTCATGCTGCTCCCCCTCGAGGCAGGCGGCGAGCACCACCGGCTCAATTCCGGACGTGAGCTGCAGCTGCTGCTTGAGCGCTCCGAGGACGACTTCGGTAGCCATGTGTTCGCTGGCAATGGTGAGCCGGCCCACCGCCCAGAGATCTCCGACGAGTTGCGAGAGGGGAAGGACGATCTCTTCGCTGAAGCGACCTCGCCCGAGCTCCGCGACCAGGCGCTTCACTCGTTCCTGGAGACTCACCCGATCGAGCGCGCGAATGGCGGTGACCAGAGGACCGAGCGGCGAGCCCTCGAGGCTGGTTGCCTCTGCGCGCTCGAGTACCTCGTTCGGCGACAGATCGACGAGCGCTCCGATCCGGGCCCCCTCGGCGATCAGCCGCGCAAAGGCGCGCAGGAGCGCGACCTGCTCGGCGCTGTAGACCCGGTATCGATTGGCCAGACGAGTGGGTCGGACCGCGGAATAACGCCGCTCCCAGGCTCGCAGCCGGGCTGGCTCCAATCCCGTAAGTGCTGACACTTCATGGATTTCATAAGTTCGGTCGTGCTTCTGAATCGGCTCGGACATCGGGAATCACCATCGTTCAATGTTTTGCCAAATAAGATTATACAATACCAGATTGCTGCGGATCCAGTGGGTCCCGTTACGGGTTGCCCTATTTCCGCCGCGTGAGTTTATCAAACGCCTTCCCGTTGTCAGGCGTTCCTTCGCTCCGCTCATGGTGCGGCTGTATTCCCTGCGTTCTTTTTCCATTACGAATCGCCAGATTTGCGCCTCAGGACTTGTCGTTCGCCGGCCATGGCCAACGGTGGTCGGCTCAGCGACGGCAATCTCATGCATTCACCCCGACGACCTGCGGACCGTTGCGCGCGGGCTCGCGCAAGACTGACATGATGCGCGTCCCCCGATTAGTTTCTGCGGCACCCCACTCACCCGGTTCGCCAATTCGCAGGTCTTCAGCGGAGCCTCTACTGACCGCCCCGACGACACGTGCCCGGACGGCTTCAGCGGACCTGAACGCCGATCCCACCGCCTGGCCCGCGATCAATTCGATTCGTGTGCTCGCCATGGATGCCGTGGAACAGGCCCAGTCGGGCCACCCCGGTACTCCGATGGCACTGGCCCCGACGGCCTATGTCCTCTGGAGCAGGTTTCTGCGTCACGACCCCGCGCATCCCGACTGGGCGGATCGCGACCGATTCATCCTCTCTTGCGGGCACGCGTCGATGCTGTTGTACGCGTTGCTCCATCTCGCCGGCTACGATCTCTCTCTCGACGACATCAGAAATTTCCGGCAGCTGGGATCCCTCACGCCGGGGCATCCGGAGCGCGGACACACGAGTGGCATCGAGGTCACGACGGGACCGCTGGGACAGGGCGTGGGCAATGCAGTGGGAATGGCGATCGCCGAGCGTTTCCTGGCGGGGCACTTCAACCGGCCTGGATTCGAGGTGGTTGCGCACCGGACCTGGGCGTTCGTCAGCGATGGAGACCTGATGGAAGGCGTCGCGAGCGAAGCGGCCTCGATCGCGGGCCATCTCAAGCTCGCCGGGCTCACGCTGATCTACGACGATAACCAGATCACGATCGATGGCCGGACGTCGATCTCATTCTCCGAGGATGTAGGCCGCAGGTTCGAGGCGTACGGGTGGCGGGTGTTGCGGATCGCCGACGGGAACGATCTCGCGGAGATCAGCCGCGTGCTCGAGACGGCGCGCGCCGAGTCAGCTCGGCCGACCCTGGTCATCCTGCGGACCCACATCGCCGATCCGGCCCCGACCAAGCGCGACACCTCAGCGGCGCATGGCGCCCCGCTCGGCGCGGAAGAGGTTCGGCGGACAAGGGAAATTCTCGGCTGGCCGTCGGAGCCGTTTCATGTGGCCGCCGAAGCCGGCGCATGGCGGGAGCAGTCGGTGGAGAAGGGCGCGGGACTCGAGGAGGATTGGCAGCGCCTGTTCGCCGGGTACGCCGAGGCGCATCCGGCGCTCGCCGCAGAGTTCGAGCAGTGGCGCTCGGGCGCGCTGCCTCCGGGGTGGGATGGCAAGCTTCCCGTCTTCACGCCGGCTGATGGCAAGCTCGCCACGCGGCAGGCCTCCGCGAAAAT
>JBDUEA010000035.1:0-24593 GCA_040002695.1 Gemmatimonadota bacterium
CGTGGGCACCCTGGAAACGGATCTGATCCAGGACGCGCTCAAGACGACGCGGGGGAATCGCTCGCGGGCGGCGCGCGTGCTCAAGACCACGGAACGGATACTCAACTACAAGATCCGGAAATACCGGATCGACTGGGCGAGATTCCGTTGACGAAGATGTAGTACGGCCCGGCGCGGCGAACGAAATTGTCGCCGCCCGGGCATGCAGCTTTCCCGCGGCGCGTCCCTGTCCGTCGACCCAACTCCTTCACAACAGATGCGTTGATCCACTTCGTGCAGCGCCCCGTGCGCGCTGGCATGGAGCTTGTCTTAGCTAATGCCGATGACGGAGCGATGGTCGCATTCGTCCCGCCGGTGCCGGTTCGCACCATGAGGGAATTCGGAGGCTGATTCATGCTCAGGTCCACACTCGCAGCGGTGCTCGTTGCCAGTCCGTTCATCGTCCTCACGGGCCGCACGCCGGCGACATCCCCCAATGCCGGAGCGAAGGTCGAGCGCGCGTCACCGGAATCCGCCGCCTCTGTCATGGCAGGTCGCTATCGCGTGCACCTCACCAGCACGTGGCCGCAGCTCACCGGCGCTGACGGTTGTGTGAATGGCGGAGACGAGAGCCTCGACGGGGTGCTGGATCGCGCCGTGGATGGCACCTATTCGGGGACGCTGATCCGGAGCAGTCGCATCACCTTCTGCGGGCCGCACGGAGCCGAGACCGGCAGCTGCAACCTCACGCTCAAAGGCGAAGGCCCGGTTCAGGCGACCGTAGCCGCGACCGGCGCGTCCGACGGGAACGGCCGGAGATCGTGGCTCACGTGGGCCCCCGTTGCGTCCGGCAGCCGGGCGTCGGTGGTCGGTGACTGCGGCGGCCACTTCGATCATGCGCTCGAGACGATGTACCTCACCGTATCCCATGGTGTGGAGCTGGTGCTGCCCTACGAGCACGCGGAGGCCTCGCAGCAGCGGATCGAGGACTACGGCTGGCTCGCGGAGGTCGCGGAAACCCGTTGACGGAGGATGCGAAGATGCGACAGGGACCGTGGTGCTCCACCAGTGCGATCATCGGGCGGCGGAGCGGCCGGGGAAGGGGCGCGGAGGCGCCGGTGGTGTGGCTCCGCCGACAGCCCAGCGGCTGGTGGAACCGAAGGTAGGTGAAAGGCAGGAACGTGATGGTGGCGGCGAGCGGGAGAGATCCCGCCGGCGGGAGAGTTCTGAAGGGTGCGCTTCCGCCGACCACCATCCGCTCGAGTGAGCTAGTGCGTTCGCTCGAGCGGGAACGTCAGGTCGCGTCCAGCACTTCGCGCACCTTCTGCAGGAGTGACCGGACGGAGAACGGCTTCTGCAGCAGCGAGACACCTCGCGCGATAAGCTGGTGCTGGAGAATCAGGTCGTCGGTGTATCCCGATGCGAACAGCACCTTGATGCCCGGCCGCTCCGCCTCGGCGCGTTCCGCCAGTTCGCGACCGCCCATGCCGGGGAGAATGACATCGGTGAAGACCAGGTCGATCGGGATGGACCGGTCCGCCAGTGTGGCAACGGCACTCTCGCCATCACCGGCTTCGATGACATGGTAGCCCTTCGAGCCCAGGATCCGAACGGCCACTCGGCGGACTCCCTCATCATCTTCAACCAGCAGAACGGTCTCGTGCCCGCCGACCAGAGCCGGACCGTTCGTCGCGCGAGTCTCGGGGACCTGGTGCACGGCGGGTAGATAGACCTTCATCGTGGTGCCGACGCCGCACTCGGTATAGACGGCGATGTGACCGGAGCTCTGTTTCACGATGCCGAACGAAGTTGCCAGGCCGAGCCCGGTACCTTTGCCGCGTTCCTTCGTGGTGAAAAAGGGCTCGAACAGGTGGGCCCGCGTCTCCTCGTCCATTCCCACCCCGGTGTCGCTGACGGCCAGCATGACGTAGTCTCCGGCCGTGACTTCGGGATGGCTTTCGGCGTAGGCCTCGTCGAGCGTGACGTTCTGCGTTTCGACCACGATCTGGCCGCCCGAGGGCAGCGCATCTCGCGCGTTCACCACCAGATTCATCACCACCTGCTCGATCTGACCGCGGTCGGCTCGCACCGTCGCGACCGAGGCCGTGGTCCGGGCGCTGAGGCGTACATTCTCCCCGAGCAGCCGGCCGAGCATCCGCTCGAGATCGAGCACGAGATCGTTCAGGTCGAATACCGTCGGCTCGATGAGCTGACGCCGTGAAAAGGCGAGGAGCTGGCGGGTGAGCAGGGTGGCGCGTTCGCCCGCCAGCCGGATCTGGCTGAGCGAGCGGACGACTCCCTCGTCTCCCGAGGTTTCCGCCAGCGCGAGGTCGGTCTCACCGATGATAACCGTGAGCAGGTTGTTGAAATCATGGGCGACGCCGCCCGCGAGTCGTCCCACCGCCTCCATGCGCTGCGCGTGCAGGAACTGCTGCTGAGTATTCCGGAGTTCGGCGACCTTGTCCTCCAGATGGCGGTGAGTGACCTCTACGCGCTCCGCCATCCGGTTGAAGGCGGAGCCGAGTCGGGCGAGTTCATCCTGGCCTCGCACTGAGACGCGTCCGGAGTAGTCGGCGCGGCTCACGGCTTCCGCGGCGTCTGTCAGCTGTCTGAGGCGTCGCGTGATCCGCCGGACCAGCAGCCAGACACCTACCAGTGTCCCGGCAAAGAGCAGCACCGCGATGAGCGCTACCCGCTGGAGAAATTTTCTCGCAGGGGCCAGGACTTCGCGGTCGGAGAATTCGACGGTGAGGAGCCAGGGCGTGCCGGCGACGGGCGCGGGGAGCGCCATTCGGAGTCCGCCGCCCCGCTTTCTATAATATTGCGCCGCACCGCTGGAGAGGTCGATGGCCGGAGCGTCGACCACGGCGACGCGGTCGAACCAGACACCGCCGGTGCTGCCCAGCAAAAGCGCCGCGTCGATGCCGAGGAGGCGCGTCGTCTGCTCGCGCTCGGCGGCGGAGGCGGAGACCTGTCGCCACTCGATCAGGAAACCGAGAGGAGGTTCTGCGTTCGACCTTGGGCCGGCCGGAATCGGGGCGGCGGTCGGCACCGCGACGATCGTATCCACGGACAGGAACGGCCCGACGGCGCCCGAATCCGCCGCATTGGCGAGTAAATGTGGAGGGAGAATATTGGAGACTGCCGCGCAGCGGGCGCCGCTGGAGAGCAGGACAGCGCCGCGGGCATCGCGGAGCTCCACGCAGAGTACCTGGGCCGGCTGAGGCCCGCTGTACGCGAGCGCACCGGTCGCCGGTTTGGCGGTGCGGATCCCGGGAGCGCGAAGGTACGCCTCGAGTGGAGGGAGCGCCGCGGTCACTCGTTCCACCCGCACGGCGCCACGCGCGTCGCTCGCGAGCGCGTCGACGAATTGCCGGCTGACGGTGCCGAGCCGCTGTTCCGAGGCGCTGTGCTCGGCAAAGGCGACGGCGCGATAGGCGACCCAGCCGAGGACGAGCAGCACCAGGAGCATCAAGGTGCAGATCGCGATCGGCAGGGTCCATTGGATGGAGAGCCTGGTCGGTTGGGATTCGGCCATGAGAGACCAGGATGACATCGGGCGGAAAGCCGCCTTGCGGCCGCGCCTGGAAAAGTTGAACGGGAAGGCACGGTGGACGCCGATTCCGGTCCGGTGTCCGCTTCCAGTATAGGAGGCGCTACCTACCGGAGCAAATCTCCGCGCGCGTTCTCACCCGATCGTGATCGATCTGTCATTAACTCTGCATCCGCGCGTTCTTGACCCTGCGGGTTGCGAGTGGTTAGTTGGACCACCTCGAACTCTCCCACGGACACCGTATGCTCTCCGCCCGTCTCGCCGCGCTGGTTCTCGCCGGCGCGTACATCGCCGCACCGCCATCCACTCTCCTGGTTCTGCGCTCTTCGCCCGATGGCCAGGCGGGCCCTACAGCGCAGATCACGGTGACGTTCGACCGGCCGGTCGCCGGGTCGCTTGATCGCTCGGTCGATCCGGGGACCATTCTCCGCGTCAATCCGTCGGTCGAGGGCAAGCTCGAATGGCGCGATCCGGTCACCATCCGCCTCCGTCCGGCCAACCCGCTCAAGCCGGGCTCGACATATACGGTGACGGTCGCGAATAACTTCGCGGCGATGGACGGCAGCCGGCTCGCGGCTCCTTATCAGTTCACGTTCACGGTGACCGGACCACGCCTGCTCACCGGCAATCCGGTCAGCGAGGGCGATCACCCGGCATATCTGGGCGCGAGCCAGAAATTCGAACTGGTCTATAGCGCCCCTCTCGAGCTGTCCTCCGCCGCCGCCGTCGCATATCTCGAATTCAGTAACGCCTGCTCTGCTCCCGGCACCGTCCGGCTCAAGCCGGTCAGCCAGCGGGCGATCACGGACAAGGATCCGTGGCAATTCCGGGATGCCGGCGGCTACGACCGGGCGCACGACGCCGATCCGCTCCGTCGCGTCGTACAGTTCGTGCCGGAGAAATCGCTGCCGCTCGGCTGCACGGGAGAAGTCGTCGCGCTCTCGACCGTCGATGCCGAGCGGACGAGTCCGTTCCTGCGATGGGGTTTCCAGACTTATGGCGCGTTCTCGATGGTTCGCGCCGCCTGTTCGAGCGATCACTACTGTCCGGCCGGTGGAGTCCGGCTCGAATTTTCTACGCCCGTCCGCGGCACGGAGGTGCTGCGCGCGGCACGGATTCTTCCCTCGGCGAGTTACACGATCTCCGATTCGACGGAAGAATCGTCAAGCTGGTATCTCGAGACCGAGCTCAAGGCGAACACGGCGTACGCTGTTGTGCTCGATCCTTCTATCAAGGACATCTTCGGCCAGCATCTCGAGGGAAATCCTGCCGGTGGATTCCGAACCTCGGGTTATGCGCCGCTGGTGGAGCACGCCTACGGCCGGATGACGGTCGAGCGGAACGCGTACCGGACGCTCGCGGTCAAGTATGTGAACGTGGATACGCTGGATGTGATGATTGCGCCGGTTCCCGATGCACTGCTGCCCAAACTTCTCCAGTGGAATCGCTGGAGCGGAGATGACGATACCACGATCGCGAAGATCGTCGCGGGGGGTACTCATCAGCGAGTGGCGGTGATCGGAGAGAAGGATCGGGTGAAGATCTACGGCGTTCGGCTGCCGCTATACAATGCGCAGCGACCGGGCAGTCCGCTGCTGCAGCTGGTCCAGGTCACCAGTCCACAGTTCGACAGCGTCACACGCGCTTCGCAGCCGCATGCCATCGTCCAGGTCACCGACCTCGGCGTGCACGCACGGATCGGGGTGGCGGAAGGTGCGGTGTGGGTGACGGCGGCGAGCACGGGACAGTCGCGACCCGGCGCCATGGTGACGCTCTACAACAACAAGGGAGTCGCGCGGGCCAGTGCGCGCACCAACGCCGATGGAGTCGCCTATCTCTCCGGCTTCCGACCCGATACCTCGAGCGAGGAGAGCTCCTCGGAATTCGAAGGCTATGTCGTGGCGACTCTCGGCAACGACCGGGCGCTCACCACGATCAGTCAGTACGATCCCGACCTGAGTCCGTGGCAGTTCAATGTGCGGAGCGCCTGGGGTGAAGAGCGGCTGCCCGCGGCGGGGGCGGTGTTCACCGAGCGCGGGATCTATCGTCCGGGGGAGGCGGTCTATGCCAAGGCGATTCTGCGCGACGGCAACCTCGGCGCGCTCAAGGCTCCGCCGGTCGGCACGCGCGTGCGCTGGCTGTTCTCGGATCGGGAGAGCGGAACGCTACGGGACACGACGGTGGTGCTCTCGACGTTCGGTACCGCCGCGCAGACGATCACGCTTCCGGCGGGGCTGGCGCTCGGCACCTATGAAGTGAAAGTACAGCGCCAGTTCCAGGGACGGTGGGTCGATCTCGCGCACACGAGCTACCGGGTCGCGGAATACCGGCCGCCGGAATTTCTCGTGGATGCCGTAGCGGACACTGCGGGACGGATGCCAGGCGACACGCTCAAGGTGGCCGTCGAGGCGCGCTATCTCTTCGGCGCGCCGATGGGTCGAGCGTCGCTGGAGTGGACCGCGCGACAGACGTCGCTGTACTTCTGGGATCTCGATATTCCCGGGACCGACGGCTACTTCCTCGGAGAGAACGGCTGGTGGTGGGAGGACGACGGCTCTCACGGTCCGGCGACCGACGTCATCGCGAGCGGAACGGACACGCTCGATGCCGCGGGTCACAGCACGCTGAGGGTTGGACTCCAGGCTCCGCCCAAGGGTCGTCCCGCGCGCGCCACCGTGGAGGCCACGGTGACGGACGTGAATCGACAGACGGTGAGCACCTCCGCATCGGTGATCGTGCACCCGGCCGCATTCTACCTCGCCGCGAAGCCGCTCGGCACGAGCTATTTCTGGATCGGAGGGACGCCGCAATCCGTCGCGGTGCTCGCGGTGCGTCCGGATGGCAGCCATGTGCCAGGCGTGAAAATCCAGGGCCGCATCATCCGTCGCGAATGGCACCAGGTGCATCGCGATCGTGAGGGATACGGAGAGACGGTCGGCGAGTGGGTCTCCGACACTGTTGCGGGTTGCGCGCTTACGAGTGGGACGCAACCGGTGAACTGCGCATTCACTCCCGCCTCGGGCGGGCAATACATCGTGGGATTCAGCGCGACGGATCCGGCCGGGCATCCAGTCTCCACCAGCTTCTATCGGTGGGCGACCGGCAAGGGCTGGGTGCCCTGGAGCGACGAGAGTCAGTTCAAGATGGATGTGATTCCCGATCGCACGCGATACAGCGTGGGAGACACGGCGACGATTCTGTTTGCGTCTCCATTCACCGACGCCGAGGCGTGGGTTACGGTCGAACGCGAGGGAGTGATCGAGCAGCGCCGTCTGCGTCTGACCTCGGGTTCTACGACGCTCAAGTTTCCGGTGACCGAGGCGTACGCACCGAATGCGTTCGTGTCGATCGTGGTGGCGCGCGGCCGGAGCGCGCCGCCGGGACCGCTCGACGACCCGGGGCGTCCGACGATTCGGGTCGGGTACGCCGAGCTCAAGGTGACGTCGGAAATCAAACGGATGACGGTGGCGGTCGAGCCGCAGGCGAAGGAGTACCGTCCTGGCGACACGGCACGGGTGCGCCTCCGCGTTAAGGACGCGGC
The DNA here is from genome assembly GCA_040002695.1 of Gemmatimonadota bacterium. Classification (GTDB taxonomy): domain Bacteria; phylum Gemmatimonadota; class Gemmatimonadetes; order Gemmatimonadales; family GWC2-71-9; genus JBDUEA01. The sequence goes on from JBDUEA010000035.1 coordinate 7,074, forward strand.
AGGCAAGGGACAGCGCAGCGAAGTCACGCTCTGGGCGGTGGACGAGGGAGTACTTTCCCTCACGGGCTATCGCACGCCGGATCCGATCGACCTGCTGTACCAGGCGCGTGGCCTCGGACTCCGCCTTTCGAGTAACCTCACGACGGTCGCGCCCCAGGTCCCGGAGGGTGAGAAGGGGCGCGCACCCGGCGGCGGTGGTGGAATCGGAGAGAGCGACATTCTGCGGTCGCGCTTCAAGACCACTGCCTTTTTTCTCGGGAGCATTGTCACGGACACTGCCGGGAATGCGCTGGCCAAGGCAAAGCTCCCCGACAACCTGACGACCTTCCGCGTGATGGCGGTCGCCGTCACTCAGGCGGATCGATACGGCAACGGCCAGTCGCCTTTGCTCGTGACCCGGCCGCTGGTGGCTCGGCCCGCGCTGCCGAGATTCGTGCGCGAGGGCGATCAATTCACCGCGGGTGTCGTGGTCAATCAGCGGGCCGGTGGAACACCAACCGTACAGGTGCAGGCCGAGGCCGCGAACGCGCAGCTGTCCGGCGCTGCCTCGCGGTCGGCGACGCTCGAGGCAGGGCGGGGACGTGAGGTCCGCTTTGATTTCCAGCAGCCCGCCGGGAGCCGGTCTCTGAACGACAGCGCCACCTTCCGCTTCAAGGTCACCGGTGGTGCCGATCAGGACGCGGTGCAGAATCGGCTCGCCATTCAACCGGCATACCGGCCGCGCGCCTATACACTCACTGGAATCGTAGAGGACACCGCGACTGCGGAGTTCCTGCTGCCGTCGGACATCGACCCCGCGCGCTCCCGACTGGAGCTGAGTCTCGGAGCCTCACCGCTGAGCGTCATTCGCGGACTCGGCTACGAGCTCAAGGTCTATCCCTACTACTGCACCGAACAGGTCTCGAGCGCCGCGCAACCGATCATCGCGCTCTACCGTGCGCAGCAGGCGATCCCCGGCAAGCCGCTCCTCAAGGGGAATCCCAGACACGAAATCGAAACTGCAGTCGCGATGATCAGCCGCCGGCAGCGGCCGGACGGCGGCATCGGGTACTGGAATGCGGGTGACTGGACGACACCGTGGCTCAGTGCTTACGCCGGCATCACTCTGATCGAGGCGCGCTCCGTCGGCGTCGCTGTCGATGACTCTGTGCTCGCACGCCTCGGCAGGTACCTGACCGGTTCGCTGCACGATCCGCAACCGATCCGCGCGCCGGTCGTGGCCTGGTACGAAGAACATTCGACGACACTCGGAGACCAGGTCGCCGCGGCCGATTTCCTGAGTCGCTTCCGGCATCCCGATCTTGCAGCCGAGAACGAACTCCTGCGCTCGGCGGCCCAGCTGACGTGGGAAGACCGGGTGCGGCTGGCCGAAGTTCTGGCACGGCGCGGTGCGGTCAAGGCAGCGCGCGGCCTGATTGCGCCGATCTGGAAGGGCGTAAGGATTGAAGGCCGGCGCGCCGTGGTTCCCGATTCGGCGCAGCCGAGGTATCACTATTTCTATTCCCGCGTGCGGCCGGTCTCGCGGTTGCTCACGGCGACGATGGCAGTCGATTCGGGAAACGCGCTCATCGGGCCGCTGATCGAAACGCTCGTTCAGGAGGGACGCGCGGGACTGATCGAAAGCTGGAATACGCAGGACTACGCATCGATGGTGACCGCGCTCGCGGCCTTCGAGCGCCGACGTGCCGCGGCCGCGACACGAGGCTTCGCGGTGCTTTCGAAAGGCCAGACGATTCTCGCCTCCGGGGCCGGAGCACCGAAGGGAGGGACTGGCGCGGACTCGAGCGTAGCGCTGACCGGACTGCTCTCCAGTCGGGACGGTAAGCAGGCCCTCACGCTGTCACTCGCCGCCGCGGGAGCCGGACCAGGGGTGTTCTATTATCTGACCGTGCGCGAAGTACCGTTGCAGCGCCCGCTCAATCCCGATGATGCGGGCATCCAGGTCGAACGGTGGTATGAGCGCTATGACAGCACTGCGCCGATCATCAAGGCCGTCGAAGGCGAGCTGGTGCGCGTTCGGCTCCGCATCACCGTGCCGTCGGACCGTCAGTTCGTGGTGCTCGACGACGCGCTCCCGGCAGGCCTCGAGGCGATCGACCTGAGCCTGCGCACCGCTGGCGGGCTTCCGGGACCGGGCACCGATGAACGGGCGCACGATTACCTCGCGGTCTCGCACGATGACGGCGATGAAGGCGACAGTCAGGCGAGGGATTCGGACTGGTACTACGGAAGCTGGGACTCGGGCTGGTGGTCTCCATTCGATCATCAGGAAATTCGTGACGATCGCGTGGTGTACTTCGCGACCGTGCTCTGGAAGGGCACATATACCGCGTCGTACATCGCGCGCGCGACGACGCCGGGCATCTTCGTCAGGCCACCGGCGCATGCGGAGGAGATGTACAATCCGGCGGTGCACGGTCGGAGCGATGGTGGTCTCTTCACCGTGACACCCAAGTAGCCCGGCGAGAATCCGCATGAACAAGCCCGGACGGGGAGCTCGAGTTCTCCTATGGAGCAGCGCGTTCGTCGGCGCGCTCCTCCTGGCGGGACTCGCCTGGATTGCGCTCCCAGTCCCCGCCGGTATCCTCGCCGCGGGGAATGAGAGCAGTCTCACGATCGTGGACCGGAACGGGCTCACGCTCCGGCGTACCCGCGCCAGCGACGGCAGCCTCGCCCGCTGGATTCCGCTGGGACGGATGGATCCCGATCTGCTGGTTGCGTTCGTCGCGCTGGAGGATCGCCGGTTCTACGGGCATCACGGTGTCGACGTTCGCTCCGCGCTCCGCGCCGTGCGGGACAACCTCCGGCGCCGGCGGGTCGTCTCCGGTGCATCGACGATCACGATGCAGCTCGCGAGGCTGCTGCGGCCGATCGACCGGAGCGCCACTGGCAAGATTGAGCAAGCGCTATGGGCACTGCGTCTCGACGCGCATCTCACCAAGCAGCAGATCCTCGAGCAATACCTCAACCGGGTTCCGCTGGGTCAGGGCTCGATCGGTGTCGCCGCGGCGGCCTCACTCTATTTCAACACATCGGTTTCCCGCGTGAGCCTTGGCCAGGCCGCGTTGCTTGCCGGCCTCGCGCATGCGCCATCGAGCCAGAACCCGCTCGTGTCCCTCCCACGCGCTCGCGCGCGGCGCGCTGTGGCGCTCGGTCGACTGCAGGCGCTCGGATTCGTCTCCAACGCGGAGCGCCTTCGCGCGTCAGAGGAGCCACTCCTCTCTCCCGACCGCGGCCGGCCGTTTCTCGCTCCGCACTTCACCACGCAACTGCTGCGATGGGCCGAAACCGATGGACGACCGCTCGACGGCGTCTGGCGCACCTCGCTCGATCTCGAATTGCAGACGGCGCTCGAGGCTGAAGTTCGGCATACGGTCGATCAGCTCAGGGATCGCGGAGGAAAGCAGGCAGCAGTTGTCGTGCTCGACAATACGAACGGCGAGGTGCTCGCGTGGGTCGGCTCGCCGGATTTCTGGGCGGATACGGCCGGGCAGGTCGACATGGTTGTGAGTCCGCGACAGCCGGGTTCTGCGCTCAAACCATTTCTCTACGGGCTCGCGTTTGATCGCGGCTACACTCCCGCCACGGTGCTCGCCGACATTTCGCGGACGTTTCAGACGGCGAGCGGGCCCTATCATCCGCGCAACTACGACCGTCGCTTCCATGGTCCGGTGCGCGCGCGCGAGGCGCTCGCGAGCTCGTACAATCTTCCCGCCGTCGAGATCGCGGACAAAATCGGGTTCGCCACGCTGCTCAATGGCCTTCATCTGGCCGGCTTCACGACTCTCGATCGGAGCGCCGAGCACTACGGTTTGGGCCTCGCGCTTGGGAATGGAGACGTCACGCTTCTCGAGCTGGCGAATGGCTATCGTGCCATCGCCAACGGCGGCCTCTGGCGACCGGTGCGGTGGGAACTCGGCGCCGGTGGCGCGATCCCCACGGCAAACGGCGCCGAGCGACGCGTGATGTCGGCGAGATCGGCCGCGCTCGTGTTGAACATTCTCAGTGACGCGGATGCGCGAGTTCCGGGGTTCGGCGTGAGTACGCCATTCGATTTTCCTTTTCCGGTTGCCGCCAAGAGTGGGACCAGCCGACACTTCACGGACAACTGGTCGGTCGGCGCCACCGGACGATTCACGGTCGCCGCGTGGGCCGGCGACTTCAGTGGCCGGCCGATGGAAGGGGTGAGTGGCGTGAGTGGCGCCGGACCGCTGCTGCACCGGGCGGTGCTTCTCACGGCGGCCCGTTATGCTCCAGGGGAGTTTCGGACACCGGCGCAGACGGGCGCGATCGCGGTTCCGGTCTGTCGTCTCTCCGGCCTTCGCGCCACGGCGGACTGTCCTCAATTGATCGAATGGTTTGCGCCGGGCACGGAGCCGACCCGCCTCTGCGACTGGCATCGCGACGGTCGCATCGAATTGCCGGCGGAGTACACGGAATGGCTTGCCGAATCGGGGATACGCGAGGGAGGTCAGGGACATGCCAGGGGACTGGCGGCTGCTATGGAGACGCCATCATCCCCCGCGCCGGCCCGAACACCGGCTGCAGCGTTCAAGATCGTTTCTCCACTCGAAGGGGATCGCTATCGGCTGCCACCAGGAGTGGACGCACAGTTCGCGACCCTCGCGCTCAGAGCCACCGGCGTTCCGGCGGGTACAACCGTTCAATGGACGATCGACGGCCACCGTACTCAGGGACCACGATGGCCACTCGCTCACGGACATCATACGATCGTCGCGGAATCGGCAGCCTCGCGCGACATCGTAAACATCATCGTCGAATGAGCACCCGGCCTATCGAACGGGGCGCACGACGGATACGGAGATGAATCCAATGGATCAGAGCTCAAAATCTCCCAGCGTCGGTCCCTCGACGCTTCCCGCACGGCCGCTCGGCGCAACCGGTCTCAACATCAGCGCGGTCGGATTCGGCGCGTGGGCAGCAGGCGGCGGCGGATGGGCTTTCGGCTGGGGACCGCAGGACGACGAGCAATCCATCGCGGCCATGCGCCATGCTATCGAGCTCGGTGTGACCTGGATCGACACTGCGGCCATTTATGGCCTGGGACATTCGGAAGAGCTGGTGGGACGGTTTCTCCGGACCATGCCCGCGAATGACCGGCCGCTGGTTTTCACCAAATGCGGTCTCGTGTGGGACCCGGATGACCGGATGGGTCCCGCAAAACGTACTCTTCGTCCCGATTCCATCCGCGCCGAGTGCGAGGCCTCACTCGGCCGGCTGGGTGTGGAGCGTATCGATTTGTTCCAATTTCACTGGCCGGGTGAGGATGGGTTGCCGATCGAGGATTCGTGGGACGAGATGGGCCGCCTGATCGATGAAGGAAAAGTCCGCTACGGCGGCGTCTCCAATTTCTCGGTCCCACTGCTGGAATCGTGCGAGGCGCGGAGACATGTCTCCTCGGAGCAATCACCCTTCTCCATGATCCGGCGAGACTCCGCGACCGATCTCATTCCGTGGTGCGAGGCGCATCACACCGGCTTCCTGTGTTACAGCCCGATGCAGGCGGGCATCCTGACCGATACGTTCACCGCGGAGCGGATGGCAAAGCTTGCACCCGACGACTGGCGCAACCGCGCGGACCAGTTCCAGCCGCCAAAGCTGCAGCGAAACCTCGCATTGCGTGATGCGCTCAGGCCGATCGCGGCGCGGCACGAGGTGAGCGTGTCGGCCGTGTCGGTGGCATGGGTACTCTCCTGGCGCGGCGTCAGCGGGGCGATCGTAGGCGCGCGCTCTCCCGAGCAAGTGGATGGCTGGATCGCCGCGGCCTCTCTCACTCTCACGACAACGGATCTGGATGAAATCGCGGAGGCAATCCGGAGGACGGAGGCAGGAACGGGACCGGAGAAGGAGTAAGAGGCGGTGAGCGGTTCGCAGATAGCGGGAGGTACCAAGGCAGACACGTGCTACTGATGGGCTCCCCGCACGTTCGTGGGCCAAGCCTCCCGCTGAGTGCTCACCCCTAACTGCTCACCGCTCTGTGCTCCCGCTCACCGCTCACCGCCCGATACTCCCTCGCACCACCCCGCCTTCCTGTATCCGCAGTAAATGCACTCCTCTGGATGACTCGTGAGTGGCGAGGCGCCAGCGGCGATCTGGTCACAGGCGGTGACGAAGCGCGCGTTCGCATCGGATCGCATCTGCCCGGTGACGGATTCGGCGATCTGGCCCGCCTTCGGAAACTGAAACGCGAAGGTCGTGACCGGAATCCCGCCAATCCCTTCGACGGCCGAGATGTAGACATCGCGTTGCGGCGCATACTGACGGGCGCGTGCCTCGGCCTCCTCCCTGCCGCAGTCGCTGGTCTTCACGTCGAGCAGAATCAGTCCTTCCTCGCGTGATACCGCGAGATCGATTCGCCCCTCGGTGAAATCACCACTCGGGGTCACATGCAGGAAGCCGAGCTCCCGGCTGGCACCTGGGGATCTGGCGAGCTCGGCGTACGCTTCATCGTGGACGACGGCCTTGAGGTCGTGCGTGAGCCGTCGGCGGAACTCGGTGCCCGCGACGACGTCGGCGCCCGGCGCTTCGATCGCCCAGTGCCCGATTGCATCCTCCATTAACTGCTCGAGCTCGGCCTCGGCGTCGAGATGCTCCAGTACGTCATGCACGATCTGTCCGCGGACCACCGCACTCTCGAATGCTTCGCCGGTACGCTCCATGGCCGGCTCCCGAAGACCGACCATATAACGCAGCCAGTGACGACGTGCGCATCGCGTCCGCGCGAGCAGCTCGGATGCCGAATGGCGACGACGGCCGGCGGACGCGGAGAGTGGCGCAAGCTCGAGCGGGAAGGGAATTTCCAGTGCGACTCGACTCACGTCGATGTGGACGCCGTCGATCCCGGCCGGCGGCGCAACGACGGCCAGCCGAACGGTTGCATTGAAAGTGCTTCCATTCGCCCCGCAGTAAGCGGCATGGGCACCATGCGTCTCCGGCGGTGCGAGCAACTGACACAAGGCGTACGCCGCCGTCGCTTCTTCCCCGCGCACCTTACCTGCGTAAATCCCGGAGACGATCAGGCGCTCCTGCGCTCGCGTCGCGGCCACGTACCAGAGACGCTTGCGTTCGGCTGCCTCCTCGAGCACGTCAGTGGAACGCAGCGCCTGCCATTCCGCCGATTGTTCGTCCGGCTTGAGGTCGGGATCCCGCAGCACCATCGTGTCGCGCCCGATCAGCAGGTCCGTTCCTCTCCCGGGAGGCAGTCCCCGGCAGAGATCGCACCAGAAGACGACGCGCCACTGCAGGCCCTTGGCGCTGTGGATCGAGGTGATCGTGACGACGTCGTCGCGGTCTCCATGCAGCCGCGCTTCTCCCACCTTGGTGTCACTCTCGCGCAGTCCGTCGATCAGTCGGAGAAACTCACCGACGCCCAGGCTCGCATTCGTCCGCGCGATGCCGATGAACTTGCGCACGTTAGCCAGCGCCTGCTCGCCCTCCTCGCCCAGGAGCATGAGGTGCGCGATGTAGCCGCTCGCGTCGAGTATGCTCTGGAGCAGCTCGTGGATGGGAATCCGGTCGCGAAGCGCGGCATGCCGCGTGATGATGGCAATGCCGGCATCGAGGAGCGATCGCTCCCGTGTGTCGACGACACCGAGTGACGGCCAGCGCGGCGAGGGGCCGTGCCTCGCGATCGTGAGGAGCGTATCATCGCGGAGCCCGACGAAGGGGCTTCGAAGGAATCCGAAGAGCGCGCGATCCTCATTTGGATCCCGTACGGTCTCGAGTGCCAGGATGAGATCGACTACTTCCCGGCATTCATAAAATCCCTCGCCGCGCAATGCGTAGGTCCGGATGCCGGCGCGCTCGAGTGCGTCCTGATAGATATCGAGCGACCCCCATGCGCCGAGCAGGATCGCGATCTCCCGGAGGGCAACTCCTTCCTCTGTCAGCTCGACAATCCGTCGCGCGACGCCCTCGGCCTCTGCCGTTCTGATTTCGTTGACCGAGAGCTCCGCGCCCGATACCACCAGGAGCTCGACGCCGCCGGCAGCGAGCGGCGGCTCCTGCGCGCCGGCGACGAGTGATTGATACGGAATTTCGTAGGGTTCATGCCGGACTTCGTTGGCCGGACGGTCGAGAATCTTTCCGATCGTCGCGTCCACGAAGGCGAGAATGCACTCGGGGCTGCGGAAGTTCTCCGACAGGTTGATGACGGCGCCTTGATGCCGATCGCGGAAATCACGTTCGACTTCGGTCCAGACGGTGACATCCGCGTGCCGAAACCGGTAGATGCTCTGTTTCGGGTCACCGACGAGCATGAGTCGAGTACGGCTGGCACCGCTCGCCTCTGATTCGGCAATCTCCGGCTGGCCGAGCAGATACGCGATCTCCTTCTGTACCGGATCCACATCCTGGAATTCGTCCACAATGAGCAGGCGAAGCCGGCGCTGCAGCGTCCCGCGCACTTCGGGAGAATCCCGCAGCAGATCTCGAGCGCCGACGATGAGCCGGTCGAAGTCGGCGGCTCCTTCGTGCTCCAGTCGGGTCTCGAGCTCATCGAGTGCCATGCCCGCCAGGTCCGCGATTGCGCGCTCCGCTGGACCGAGCTCGCTACGACGGGCGAGGATCTTTCGTAGCCGATCGCTTTCGGCCAGCAGTCTGCCGAGCCACGACTCGATGTCCGTCAGGCTCTGGGTAGACAGCAGGAGCTCGAGCCCGTCGACGGCCATGCGCTCCATTTCACGCGCCAGCGTAGCGCGCACTACCTCCGCCACGAGCGCGACGCTTTCGGATTCGTCGAGAGTGTGCGCCACGAGTGATCGCCCGGCCCGGAGTGAGAACTCCCGCAGGAGATCGGCGCAGAAGCCGTGGATCGTCCCGATGCGCGCGTTGTCCACCTCCCAGGCGTCGGTGCGTCGGCCGTGCGTCCGCAGCTCTTCGCGGAGCTGGCGCTTGAGGTCCGCCGCCGCCGCGTTGGTGTACGTGATGGCGGCGATGTCATTCAGAGTGAGCGGTGCGGCGCGCTGCTTCCCCTCGAGCTCGACGCCGAGCAGGTAGAGTATGTGCCCGACGACGGTGCTCGTCTTGCCCGTGCCGGCGCCGGCCGTGACGAGGAGGTGGCGATCGGTTGTGGTGATCGCGGCCCACTGGGATTTGGTCCATCTCATCGTTCGCGCCCGGTCTTCGGCCCGCCCTTGACGCGGCAGATGTCCCAGGCGCCGCAGAATGGCGGGCAGTGACAGGACGGCGCAGGCTCGGCGGGAAAGTCGCCTCCGCGGATATGACGCACGTGGGACACGACGCTATCGAGCGCCTGCTCCATCCGGGCGGCGGCCGCCTCGTCTGGCTCGAGCGCAAGGGTCTTCGGTTGCACCTGATACATCTCGAGAGCATGAACGATCTCGTGCTTCCTGAGCACGCGATACTCGACGCGCGAGACGCGCCTGGTCGGCTCGAGTTGCCGGAGCGCATGCGCATAGAGCGGCAACTGGAGCACGACGCCATCCTCCCATCCCGCCTTCTCGCCGCCAGCCGGAGTGGAGCCCTTCGAGCTCTTGTAGTCGACCGCCGCGACGAATGACGTGGCATCCAGTCGCTCATCGACACCAAACTCGACCCGGTCGATGGAGCCGCGATACCGCACGATCACGCCTTCACGCTCGAGCACCGCGTCGCCGAACTTCATCTCATGCGCGACGACACCGGTACGCAGGATCCGTGGATTCTTGCCCCGATTCTTGAACATCTTCTCATTGTGCTCAACCTCGTCCTCGAGATAACGAGCGACCAGGCGTTCGAGCTCCCGTCGCCGTGCCGGCCGGAATACCGGCGCACCGAGCCACGCGTCCTGGCCGGCAGCCTCGAGGGCGAGCGCGAGCGACGGCGCGACGAAAGCGCGCGCACGCTCGAGGTCCCCCTCCCGCAACAGAACCGGGTGGCTTCTGGACGCTCCCAGCGCCGTGAAGATCCGCGCAAGCGCGTCGTGAAGAACGGTTCCCCGAGTGGTCGCCTGCATCTCTTCGTCGGGATCCTCACGCATCTCGAGACCGAGCAGGCGCTCTGAGAAGTACGCCCAGGGGCACTTGGCGTAGCTCTCGAGCTGCGTCGCGCTCCAGATACGTTCGTCTCCGAAATCGCGGGCCAGCCACGCGCGCAATGCGGGATCTTCGATCAGGCCATTCCACGGCGATGGTGCGCCAGTCCGGCGGAGCCGCTCGATCGTGGCGGCGTGCCGGACGTGCGACTCGAGCGCGGGTGACTCGAGAATCCGGATGCCCGGAGTCACGACTCTCGACGTTGGTATGGTGTCCTCTCGGACCTCCGCGACATCGCCGAGCACATCCACCCAGGCCGAGCGTATCGTCTCCCGTCCATCGGCATCCTGGCGGGCGAATGAAATGGTGAGGCTCTTCGACGCGCTCGCCACGAGCAGGCGGAACAGCTCACGCTCCCGTGCATCCCAGACGCCCCTTGGCTCCAGCGGCAGTCCGGCGATTTGCAGCTGGCTGCGATCACTGTCGTCGAGGAGAGACGAGGACGGCGCCCGCACCGGGAAGCGGCCAGCCTCGAGCCCAACGAGAAAGACGTGATCGAAGGAGCGGTACGCGGCGGCCAGTCCCTCGACCACCTGCACGCCACGCATGGTTTCGGTCCACAGGGGCACATCCCCATCGAGCACGTCCTCAAGGCGGGCGGAAAAATCGGAGGGCGTCAGAATCTCCTTGCCGCCGCCCCAGATCTGGAGCACCCGCCGCCATTCCTCGAGTACGCTGACGAGGAGGTCCCATCCTTGAAGATCGAGGCGCACGATATCAAACCGGCCATCCGGAACCGCGCGCAGGCGTGCCTGAATTCCGAATGGGTCGAGACGGAGGAACTCGAGCAGCCAGCTTACCCAATCGTCGAGCGGACGCTCTCCATCGAGCTGACGCGCGACCAGCGCAAATCGCCGGAACCCCTCGAGCGCCCCGTTTGCGTCTGCTGGAGTAGCGGGCACGCCTCCCCGGTGCCGCCTGGTGGAGTCGTCAGTCGCCTCGAGCGTGGTTTTCGTCTGGAGCACCAGTTCAGCGAGCGCGGCGTCCCACTCGTCGAGTGAACCCATGTGCCGCTGATAGCCGAGCTTGTTCAGGAGGCGAGCGTCCAGCTCCGGAGCCAGGTATGGATGCTCCGCGACTTCGATGAGCTCGTGCCGCGACCATCCCGCTGCCGCGGCCGAGATCAGCGCGCGCACGGCGCGAAGCACCGGGACCTCCTGGACCGCAATCCGTCGCCTCGCGGTCGCGGGAACGCCGAATCGGGCGAGTGCGGCAAGCGCCAGATCCACATACGGCCTGGCCTGGCGGGTGATGATGGCGATTCGCTCGAGCGGCGCTGTGCCTGCCGTGGCGAGCGCATGAATTCGCCGGGCCACTTCCTCGAGTTCCCGTTCCGCGTCCGGCGCCGCAATCAGGGGAATCACTTCATCGCCGCGCGTGGTGCCGAAGAGCCGCCGCGCAAGCGATGTCGAGGCCCCGGACAACTCGACGACGGTGTGTGGCAGCTGCGCGGGAATCTCGGGAGCCACGGAACTGTAGATGGAGACGCGATCCAGCGCGGCGGAGTCGACCAGCGCCGCAAGCAGGTCACGCCAGCCGCTTCGAAGATCCTGGAGCCCGAACAGCCGAAGTTCGCGCCGCCCCTTGAGCCGGCGGGCCAGGCCGTCAGGATCGGCGCGAACCGCCTGGGCCGAGTCTGACCAGTTATCCCGCCCATCCCGCTTGCCGGCCGCAAGCAGCGCCGCGGAGTAGGCTCGGTATCCGCGCGCGAGCCCACTGTCCCTCCGGTGCTCGAAAGTGCCCGGCGCCCAGCTGCCGACCGCCCGGTCATATTCATCCGCGGTCACGCCCTCGGACGCGAGCTCACCGAACAGCTGCTCGACCGACTGTAGAAACTCCCTGGACCTGCGAAACCGTCCGAAGAGCTCGCCGCCGCTACTCCGCATGCACTCGGCGAGCAGTGCCGCGCGCTCGATGCTCGAGCACGGAGTGAGCAATGTGCTGCCGAGGTACGTGGGGAGCTCGTGAAAGATGCAGAAGGCGGGATCGTACCATCCACCAACGCTCCGCGCGGCCGCGAGCGCGATCAGGTCGTCGCGCAGGCCACCCTGCCGGAGCGCGAGCATGAATCGAGGACTGGGAAAGGGGTCGCTCGCGCTCGCGCGCGGCGGCGAGAGATAGCCGTCCGCGGCGTGCTCCAGCAGCGCTCGAGGATCCTCGGAGAGGAAGAGCGTGAGTTCAGCCACGTGGCATTACTGGCATATCACTCAAGTTCGCTGTACCGTGTGACAGGTTACGCTAATCCTACACGCCATTCGCGTATTAAACAGACTCGGTCTCCGTCATCCTGAGGTGCTGATGCGATTTCCCGTGTTCATTCCCCTGGTTCCCCTCGCCATGTTCCTTGCATCGCCACTGGCCGCGCAATTCTCCGGTACGTCGGCCAGCGCGCTGGCTCCGCGGTTCGCCGCGATGATCGCGGTGACCGGCTACGAGCAGCGCATGGCCGATTCGCTGCTCCGACTCCTTCCCGGTGCCACGCGCGACCGGGCGGGAAATGTGCTCGTCCGACTCGGCACCGGAGATCCGCGACGTCTCATCGCCTGTCCAATGGACGAGCCGGGTTACGTGGTCGGAGGAATCCGCCCTGATGGCTACCTCACGCTTCGTCGCCTCGGTGTGCGTTCCGCCTCTCCGTTGTTCGATCAGCAGCTCGAGGGTCAGCGCGTCATGGTGCAAGGAAGGCGTGGCCTGCTACCGGGGGTCGTTGCGGTTCGGTCGGTGCATTTGACTCGCGGCCGCGGGGCCGGAGTGGATGAGCCGTTCAACCTGGACAATGCCTACGTGGATATCGGCGCTTCGTCGGACCGTGAGGTCGCCGCACTCGGCGTCGCCGTTCTCTCGACGGTTACCCTGACGAAGCAGCCTCACACATATGGCGATGGACTCATGGCGAGCACGGTCGCTGGACGGCGGGCCGCATGCGCGGCGCTGGCGTCAGTGGCGCTGTCGAAACCATCGGTGCAGGGGACCGTCGTGCTCGCCTTTGTGGTGGAACAGAATCTGGGTCGAAGAGGACTGCTGACGGCGGGAAACACCAGCGGACCGTTCAGTGAGACGCTGTTCGTGGACGGCGGCCGTGGCACTCCGGGCCTGCTCACCATGTCCGCGGACACCAGCGCTGTCCCTGAAGCACTGGGCAAGCTGAGCCGCATGATCCTGCCGGTGCGATATCCGGATACGCCGGTGGAGACCGTCACGCTGCGAGATGCCGATGCTCTCGCTGATCGCATCAGCGGATGGATCGGAGGTGCTCAATGAGCACTAAGACGAATAGGTCGTCGTGGGGACGCGGGACCACGAAACCGTCCTCCGCGCACTCCTTCGCGTTCTCTGCGCCTCTGCGCTGGATTTCCCGAAGCGCCGCCATCGCGATGATTCTGACCTGCGCGGCCTGGTCGAGCGCGAGCGCGCAGCACAAACAGCCGGTCGCGCCGAGTGTCCGCGAAGCGGAGCAGGTGCTGGCACCGCTGGTCGAGAGTTATGGCGTCTCCGGCATGGAAGGGCCCGTACGAGAGACGGTGCTCAGGCTGCTCCCCGAATGGGCCCGACGCCAGACCGAGACCGACACCGCGGGCAACCTCTGGCTTCGGCTCGGCAAAGGCGCGCCCACGGTCGTCTATATCGCGCACACCGATGAAATCGGGTTTCGCGTCACGGCCATTCGCGAGGATGGAAGCCTGGAACTGGAGCAGCGTGGCGGGTTCTTCTCTTCGCTGTACGAGTCGCGTCCCGCGCTGGTTCACACAACCCGAGGTATCGTGCCCGGCGTGTTCATGCCACGCGATTCCACCGGCGCATCTCCTCGGCGCACCCCGCCGTCGCTCCGTGTAGACGTTGGTACCGCCACTCGAGCCGCGACCGAGGCCCTCGGCGTCGCGATCGGAAGCGAGATTACGTCCCCCAAGTCATATGCCCGGCTCGCCGGAACTCGCGCGACGGGCCGAAGCTTCGATGACCGGGTCGGGTGCACCGCACTCATTCTCGCGGTGCGACGCCTCGATCCGGCTCACCTGAGGCACGCCGTCATTTTCATCTGGAGCGTGCGGGAAGAAATCGGCCTCGAGGGCGCCGAGGCGGCTGCCAACGCCCTCGGCGCCACGACGACGCGGGTGCATGGCATCGACACTTTCGTCTCCGCTGATTCCCCGGTCGAGCTTCCGACCTTCGGCGTGGCGCCCGTGGGACGAGGCGCCGTCGCGCGCTCGCTCGACAACAGTGCCGTCACACCGCCGGCGCTGGTGGATTCGCTTGTGGCTATTGCCCGCGGACGGGGCATCGCGCTCCAGGTCGGCACGACCAACGGTGGGAATGATGGTTCCGCCTTTGCCGCATATGGTGTCCCGGACGTCGCCGTGGGCTGGCCGCTCCGGTACTCCCATTCTCCCGCGGAAGTCATCGATCTCAAGGATGTCGTGAGCCTGGCGGAAATCGTGCGGGCCACGGTGGAGGCATGGTGAATCCTCGCATCAGCGACCGGGCGTGGGCCATCTTCTTCGCGCGCACCATTCTCGGTTTCATCTTCTGCATGGCCGGTTCCTGGAAGGTCTTCGAGCTCGGCCCGGTCGAGCATGCCCGCCAGCTCTTCGTCGTGCCGTACGCCCACACCTTCCTGCCCGCGTGGTCGCTGTGGGCGACCGGCACCGTGGTGCCGTTCATCGAGCTGATCGCGGGGGCGCTGGTGCTCGTGGGTTTCCGGACTCGGCCCGCCCTGCTGGCGCTCGGCGGCGTGCTGGTACTGGTGACGTTTGGCCACCTCGTCCTCGAACCGCTCTACGAATTTCATACTCATGTCATTCCGCGGACGGCGCTGCTGCTCTTTGTTCTGGTGATGCCGCGCGAGGAAGACGTCGTGTCTGTGGACGGGTGGAGAAAGCGCGGTGAGCGGTAAACGGTAAGTGGTCAGGAAGAGGAAAGCCGAAGGGGCGCACAGATAGTGCGCCCCTTCGTTGCTGCGGTCCCGATCGAATTACGACTGGATATGCTCGACGAAGCTCTTCATCAAGGTGCGGTAGAGCTTGACGAAGGTCTTGATGTTCTCTTCGGTCACGCCGCCGTCGAAATTGATGTCGGATTCGAGCGCCGGATTGCCGTCATTGTCCATGTAGGCGCGCGAGAAACGCTTCGACTTGTTCCACTCGTTCATCTTCGCCATCGTGGTCTGCACGTCGCCCAGGGCGAAATAGAGCTGCGCGTCGGTGTTGCTGTTCTCGAGGATCAGCAGAACCTTGTAGCCGTTCAGCTCGAACTTGTAGGTGCCGTCCTTCACCTTCGTGTAGTCGAAGCCCATCCCGCCGAGAATCGACTCGATCCGCTTGTCCGACACCGTCGTGAGCACTTCCTGCGCGGCGGCCACCGACGGTGTCGCCGAAATCGCCGCGGTCGAGAGTGCCATGACCACGGGCAGAACGAGTCCCCACCGCTGTGCGATGCGCATGAACCCTGGATCCTTGTGTTGAAGAGTGAGGAGACCGGTGCCCGCGGCACACGCTCCGAGGCGGGCGCAGCCCTGTGCGGGTGTCGCCAGCCATGCGAATCCGCCGGAGCGGGGCCCGGGCGGTGGGAAAAGACGATTCAGCTGATTTCGGGTGACGCGGAATGATGCGCCAAGTACATGCGAACTGGCAAGTCTCAGGCCGGTTCGCGGCTTCATGAAGATTCCCGGTGTGCCTCGCGGCCGACGCCGAGGGGGAAGGTCCACGGCAGGGCGCAGCCTGATTCAGCGCTCTCGCGGAGCGTGGCCTGTGGTCGTGACACGACAGGTCTGTCGCGGAACAGGCAGACCTCGTCGAGCTCGCGATCCTCTTGCGTGAGGCGCGGGCACTTGGCATATTTATGCAATATGCAAACAAAGGCCGTCGCCCTCGCGTTCTCTGGTGGTCTCGACACCTCCTACTGCGTCCCTCGCCTCGGTGAACAAGGCTGGGCCGTCCACACCGTCTTCGTCGATACCGGTGGTTCCACCGAGCAGGAGCGCGCGGCCATCCGTCTCCAGGCGGAATCCGTCGGCGCCGTCTCCCATACCGAGATCGACGCGAGGGCCGCGGTCTATGAACGCTTCGTCCGTTTTCTCATCCAGGGCAACATTCTCCGCGGCGAAGTCTACCCGCTGAGCGTGGCCGCCGAGCGCACGCAGCAGGCGCTTTCGGTCATAGAAGCGGCGCACCGGCTCGGTGCGTCGGCCGTCGCGCACGGCTCGACCGGCGCCGGCAATGACCAGGTGCGGTTCGATATCGCTTTCCGCGTGCTCGCACCCGACCTCGACATCATCACTCCAATTCGTGACGAAGGGCTCAAGCGGGAGCAGGCCATCGCCTATCTCAAGGCGCGCAACTTTCCGGTGCCCGCCAAGGCGGGCGTCTATTCGATCAACCGCGGACTCTGGGGGACGACCTGGGGCGGAGGCTGGACGCACGACACCTGGGCCGGGCCGCCCGCGGAGCTTTTGAATCCACCGGATCCCGCGATGGCGCCCCGGGAAATCATCCTTGCCTGGGACCGGGGTCTTCCCGTGAGTCTCGATGGTGAATCGCACGACGGTCCCGAGCTGATCCGCCGTCTCGGTGAGCTCGGGGAGCGTTACGGCTTCGGGCGCAACATTCACGTGGGAGAAACCGCGCTTGGCATCAAGGGCCGCATCGGCTTCGAGGCCGGGGCGGCACTGCTCCTGATTGCGGCGCACCGTGAGCTCGAGAAACTCGTGCTCACCAAGTGGCAGACCTTCTGGAAGGACCAGCTCTCCCGGTTCTACGGTGACCGGCTGCACGAAGGTCACTACTTCGATCCGTCACTCCGCGACATCGAAGCGATGATCGGCAGCTCACAGCAGCGCGTGACCGGAGAGACGCGGGTCCATCTCGCCCCCGGACGATTTCAGGTCGTGGGCACTCGTAGTCCGAACTCGCTCATGGACACTGCCGTCGCGACCTACGGCGAGGAGAATCGGCTCTGGAACGGCGACGAGGCTCGCGCCTTTGCGAGAGTCTCGGCAATTCCGGAAATACTGTCGCATCGGCTCCAGAGCTGAACCACCGGCGTTCAGCTCTCAGCCGCTGAATTACGTCCCGCTGTCACCAGGGAGTAACGCAAAAATGGTAAAGACCACCCGCATCCGTCTCGACCGGATTTCCTCCTCCACCCGAAACGCCAGTCTCGCGGCCGAGGTGATCGTGGGCGATGAGATCGTCGCGGCGGAGGGGTATCTGCTGGCCGTGCGGATTCTGCATGACAAGTCGACCTACAATACCGTCGAGGACCTCACCGGCCGCATGGTCTCACTCCGCGCCGGCGATGTTCTCGCCGGTACGCTCGGTTGCCGCCGGGCGTTGCGTGGCTATGCCGGAGTAGTCCCCGATCAGATCGCCGTCGGCGACACCATCGAGGTCCTGAATCTCGGAGGCATTCTCGGCCGGTGCACGTCGGCCAATCCGGACATCGGCGCTCCCTTCAAGGCCGAGGTGCTCGG
>JBDUEA010000036.1:0-24274 GCA_040002695.1 Gemmatimonadota bacterium
CGACGGGACGGTGCATTGCCCGTTCCCCGTTCCCGTTTCCCCGTTCTCTGTTTCCCTGTTTCCCTGTTTCCCCTTTCCCCTTTCCCGTTTCCCCGCGGCCTATGCTCCTCACTGTCTCCAATCTCGTCAAGCACTACCGCTCCTCCGGATTCTTCGGGGGATCAGCGCCACCGGTGCGGGCGGTGGATGGGGTTTCGTTCGAGATCGAGAAGGGGGAGACGCTCGCGCTGGTGGGGGAATCGGGGTGTGGCAAGACGTCGGTCGGGCGAACCCTGCTCCGTCTCCAGGAGCCGACATCAGGAACGGCTCGCTTCGAGGACCAGGACATCTTTGCACTCGCGCCGGCGCCACTTCGCGCGCTCCGGCGCAAGATGCAGATCATCTTCCAGGATCCTTACAGCTCACTCAATCCTCGGATGACGGTGGGGGATGCGGTCGCGGAAGGCATGGAGATTCACCGGCTGGCGCCTCGCGCCGAGATTCCGGCCCGCGTCGCGGCGCTGTTCGCGGAGGTCGGCCTCGATCCGGACTACGCGCGACGCTATCCGCACGAATTTTCCGGGGGACAACGGCAGCGGATCGGCATCGCACGCGCGCTGGCGGTCGAGCCGTCCTTCATCGTCTGCGACGAGCCAGTCTCCGCGCTCGACGTTTCGGTGCAGGCCCAGGTCCTCAACCTGCTCGCGGATCTGCAGCGCCGGCGCGGGCTGTCGTATCTCTTCATTGCGCACGACCTGGCGGTCGTTCGGCAGATCGCGCACCGGGTCGCCGTGATGTATCTCGGTCGGATCGTGGAGACAGGACCCACCGAGGCCCTGCTGCAGGATCCGAAGCATCCCTACACGCAGGCGCTGCTCTCCGCGGTTCCGGAGCCTGATCCCGAGCGTCAGCGCGGCCGGATCGTCCTCACCGGGGACCTGCCGAGTCCGTCGAATCCCCCTTCCGGATGTCCATTCCACACCCGCTGCTTTCACCCGATGCGCGATGCCCGGTGCGTAAACGAAGTCCCGCCATTGCGTCCGCTCGAGGGAGCGATGGTGGCGTGTCACTATGCGGAAGTACGGGCGGGGGTGGAAGCCGGGTGAAGGATCAGGTTTTAGGTTTTAGGTGGCAGGTGGCAGGTGGCAGGTAGCAGGTGGCAGGCTTCAAGCTTCCTTCCTCGTCTCCGCGTCCAGTGCCTCGATAACCCGATTTAACTCAGATTCGAGTTCAGCGACGATCGTTCGACAGCGAACCGCGTTCGTTTCTCCCCCGCTTGCCTCCCGCGAGATCGCTTCCAGTTCCGCGCAAAGCTGCGCCAGGATTCGGGCGCCCACGGACGCCGAGCTTCCCTTGAAGGCGTGGGCGATCAGCTGGAGCGACGCCGAGTCGCCGGCGAGCGAGGCAATCTTCATCTGGCCGAGAAATCCTTGCGACTGTTCGCAGAATATTCCTACGAGCTCACTGAAGAATTCAGGGTCGCCATCAGTCTGCAGCGCGCGCAACGCGAGCAGGACCTCCTGATCCATGTTCGCAGGCGTCTGCGAGCTGGTCGTCTCCTCTGCTTCGATGCCACGCGTACCTAGCCAGCGATCGAGCATCACGGCAAGTTCGTGTTTGCGCACCGGCTTGCTCAGGTAGTCGTCCATGCCGGCGGCGAGGCAGCGCTCCCGGTCGCCCTGCATCGCATGCGCGGTCATCGCCACGATCACGAGATGGCCACCGGTCTTCCGTTCCCTGCGCCGAATCCCCGCCGTCGCCTCGAAGCCGTCCATCTCGGGCATCTGTCCGTCCATGAGGACCATGTCGTACGGAAAGACCCTGACCATGTCGATCGCTTCGACTCCATTCGCGGCGGAATCGACACGGCAATCGAGACTCCGCAGCATGCTGCCGGCGACGCGCTGATTCACGACGCTGTCCTCGACTACCAGGACCCGGGGCCGCGGCAATGATGCATCCCGGACTCGGAGCCCGCTCGGCGCCGCTCCCGATGATGCCAGCTTCGAGGCGGGCAGGAGCTCCTCCTGAGACTCATTCTGTAGGGCCCGCAACAGATCGATCCGTCCGACGGGCTTCGGCAAAACGCAGATCGCGCTGTCGTTCTCACCCGACAGCTGGAATCGCTCGTTGAGCGAGGCCAGGACCAGGATCTTCGTGCACCCGCCCTCGGCGGCGGCAAAGGCGTCGAAGAGCCCGCGCTCGCGCGACGCGGTCGAGTCGACAACCGCCGAGGTGAACGGATCACGACAGGAGCGTGCGGCCTCGAGGGAGACGGCTGCGGCTGACAGATCCGCCGCCCGTTCCACCCGCATGCCGGCGGAAGCGAGCAACTCGGCCATCGCCTCGCGACGGACGGCATAATTGTCCACAACCAGCACCCGGTTTCCCCGGAGTGACACCGGGTCGGGGTGCACAAGGGCTCCTCTGTCGAGCAGAAACGGAATGGTGCACTGGAAAGTGCTCCCGGCCCCGACCACACTCTGGACGCCGATGTCCCCGCCCATGAGCTTGACGAGTTGCTTCGAGATGGCCAGCCCGAGCCCGGTGCCACCGTAGCGCCGGGTGGTGCTCGCATCCGCCTGGGTGAACTTCTCGAAGATGTGCCCGAGCTTGTCATCGGCGATGCCGATTCCGGTGTCTTCGACGCTCAGCCGGATCCGGGCAGAGGTCTCATCGCGTGACTCGCACTCCACATGAATCAGGACGTGGCCCGTCTCGGTGAATTTGAGCGCGTTGCCCGTCAGGTTCATCACGATCTGGCGGACGCGTCCCGGATCGCCGATGAGGGCTCGGGGCGCATCGGGCGCGTAACGCACGATGAGCTCGAGTCCCGTCTCGCCGGCCTTGAACCGCAGCAGCTCGGTCACCTCTTCGATCGCCTCGAGGAGATCAAAGCCGATTGGCTCGATCGAGAGCCGGCCGGCCTCGATCTTGGAGAAATCGAGAATATCGTTGAGCAGCGTGAGCAGTGACTCCGCGGAGCGGTGCACCGTCTCCGCGAAATCGCGCTGGTCGTCGTCGAGCTCGGTATCGAGCAGTAGACCGGTCATGCCGAGCACGCCGTTCATGGGCGTGCGGAGCTCGTGACTGACGTTGGCGAGGAATTCGCTCTTGGCCCGGCTCGCCGCCTGAGCCGCGTGGTTCGAGGCCAGGAGCTCTCGCGTGCGCTCGGCGACGAGGCGCTCGAGATTCGCGTTGTACTCGTTCAGCTCACGGTAGAGCTGCTGGCTCTCGAGGGCACTGGCAAGATTGAGCAGCACGATCGACAGCAGCTTCTGGTTCGCATCGGGAACGAACAGCCCCGCGGTTTCCGTGACGCCGACGAACATGCCGAGGACCCGGGAGCGCGTCGCGAGCGCATGCAGGACGAGCGTCGGCCCGATGAACGTGCCGGGGATCAGGACCGGGGCATTTCGCTGCAGCGCCCAGGCAAACACCCCCTCGCGGATCTGGTGGTCGATTTCCTGGCGAAAGAGCGCCGGATCGAGCGAGCCTTCATACTGGAGCAGTGAGAAGTCGAGACCGTCGGCATCCAGCGTAAAAAAAGCGAGATCCCGGAAATTAATCAGCCGACGAAGCGCGGGCATGGCGTTGGCGAGGAGCACCGACGGACCGTCGACATGGTCCCGCCCCGGGCGATACGCACCGAGAGACGCGACCATGTCGAGGCAGTCGAGGAGCCATAAGTTGCCCGAAAGGTGGGCGCCGAGAGGCGGACCGGAACCCGCCGATGCACCCTTCCCGAGGACGTGAGTCATTGGCGGACATCCACCGCGATCGCCTGCACGGCGGCGTCGTAGTGTCGCTCCGCTTCCTCGAGAATGCCGGGTACCATAGCGGGCGCAAGTCCGACGGTCGCCCAGGCGCGCGCATCGAACGGCGGCACCAGGCGTTCGCCGCTGCTGCCCAGACGAAGCGCATTGGCGAAGACGTCCGCCACATGCACGACCGCCGCCTCGACGGGGAAGCGCGTGGCCCGATCGGGGAAGTGATGGCAGGCGACGGCCTCGCGGAGCGTCGGCGGCAGCTTCCAGGTCTCGAGCAGAGCGTTGCCCACATGCGCGTGGGTGAATCCGAAAACGTCCTGCTCCGCGCGGAAGAGCGGAATCTTCTCCTCCCGGGCCCGATCGATGGCCACGCGTGCCTGATCCGCGGCGCGCATGTAGATGATTGGACGCCCGATATCGTGCAGCAGGCCGGCCACGAAGAACCGCTCGACGTTCGGCTCGCGGCGCCGGGCCGCGATGATACGCGCCGTCACTCCGCAGGCAATGCTGTGGCGCCAGAAGGACTCCATCGTGACGAGGTCCTCCGGCATGTTGGCGAAGAGCCGGATGACCGAGGTCGCGAGCGCCAGGTCCTGGAGCTGCGCCGTGCCGACGATGCTGATGGCGTGCGATACCGTTTCGATCTTCGACGGGAAGCCGTACATCGCGCTGTTGACCAGCTTGAGCAGTCGCGCGGTGAGACCGGGATCATCCGCGATGATCGCTCCCACGTCGTCCGCCGAACTTCGCGGATCGTTGATGACATCGGAGAGGCGGATATAGATGCCCGGCAGCGACGCGACGGTGACCACGCCCTTCAGCAGATCGGAGGCGTTAGGCATGGCTGCTTCGCCCGCCCGGGTGCTGAGCCTCCCGCAACGCGCAATACATGAAGAGCTCGGCGATCACCGGATCAGACATCTCACAATGCTGAAAGTGGGGACGCAGCAGCTCTTCGGCCTCCGCGAGCCGTTCGGCAGAGACCGGAAGGGGCGCGACAATCTCCTCGTCATCGGCTCCGCGGACCCGGATGCCGCGGATGCCCCACATCAGGAACGCACGCAGGTGCCGCTCCGTGAGTGTCGTCCCCGCACCCAGCAGCAGACGACCCTGCTGATCGGCCACGTCCTCGGCGACGACCATGCCCACGGCCAGGTCATCGGTGGCGATGACGGACACGACCCGGTCGGCGGCGATACCTCGACTCGTCATGGAAGCACCGTGATGGCCGTGCGCTCTCGCTCGAAGGCATGACCGACGCGCGTAAACTCTGCCCGCAGGTTGTCGACGGCGTGAACGGCCGGGCAGATGCCGGCATGTCCCTCGGTCTCCATCTCCTGGGCAAGATTGCCGAGCTGAAGCGCACCGAGGACGCGGGCCCCGCCCTTGAGTGCGTGAGCCACCTGCGCCACCGCCCTGGCATCGCCCGCCAGCGCCGCGACCTGCAAGTTTTTGATCCGCTCGGGCGTCTCGGTCATGAACAAATCAATCAGCTCATCCAGAAAGCCGGCGTCGTCCGGGCCACCGAGCTCGCGCAGGCTTGCCAGCGTCCGCTGGTCCACGACGGCTTCGGTATCCGGCGACTTCTCGGGAATATCGAATACCGGCTGCGGCGAAATCCCGCCGCCCCAGCGCTCGACCAGCGTGGCAAGCTGCGCGGGAGTCACGGGCTTGGTGATGTACTCGTCCATGCCGGCCTCCAGGCAGCGTTCGCGGTCTCCACTCAGCGCACTCGCCGTCATGGCGATCACGGGCATTCGGCGGTAAGTCCCGACGTCCTCTCCGGCCCTGGCACGTTCATCCTCGCGTTCGCGCAGGATCCCGGTGGCCGTGAAGCCATCCATTTCCGGCATGTGACAGTCCATGAACACGATGCCATACTGAATACGTTCGATCGCCTCGAGCGCTTCGACGCCGTTCGCGGCCACGTCGACTCTACAGCCCAGCCGGCTGAGGATGGCGACCGCGACCCGCTGATTCACCACGTTGTCCTCGACTACGAGGATGCGCGTGGAGAAACGGGCAGGGGCCTGCGGTACCGCGGGGCCCGAGAGACCAGCTCCAGGCGCGACGTTGGACGCCACGGAGCGCAAAGCGACCTGCAGCTGCGTGAACCGCACCGGTTTGTGCAGGTAACTGAGCAGACCGAATCGCTGCGCGTCCGCACGAAGCGCGGTGTCGCCGAAGGGAATGAGCGGCATGATCACGGGCGGTCGCTCCGCTGTCGCGCTGAGCAGGGCCTGCACCGCCTTGGGACCTTCCATGCCAGGCTGCATGAGATCGAGCAGCACCAGGTCGAACGGGTCCCCGCCGCACTTCAGACGCTCGAGAGTGGAGTGAAGGTCCGGCAGCGCCTCCGCATGGTGGCCGAGCACCGCAAGCTGCTGAACAATCGCCTCACGGGTGGCGGCGCCGGCATCTACGATCAAAACCCGGAGTTTCCGCGGAGGGCTCGGCGTCTCGCGTGCAGCCGTCCGGGCGGTGTCGAGCATCACGGTGAACCAGAAGGTGCAACCCTCCCCCGCTACACTGTCGACGCCGATGCTCCCGCCCATGAGCTCGGACATCCGCTTCGCGATGGCGAGCCCCAGCCCGGTGCCACCGTAACGACGCGTGGTGGTGCTGTCTGCCTGCGAGAAGGGCTTGAAGAGATTGTCCCTGGTCGCCTCATTGATTCCGATGCCAGTATCGGTGATGGCGAAGCGCACCCGCACGTTGTCCGCCACATCACCATCGAGACTGAGGCGCACAGTAACGGTTCCCCGCTGGGTAAACTTGACCGCATTGCCGACGAGGTTGGTGAGGATCTGACCGATGCGGCCGGGGTCGCCGTTGAGCCGTTGCGGCAGCGCTGGGTCGAGCAGGCAGGCGAGCTCGATTCCCTTGGCCGCCGCCGCCGGAGCCAGGAGCTCCATGACCTGCTCCGCAGTATCCCGGAGCTCGAAGTCGATTCGCTCGAGGTCGAGCTTCCCCGCCTCGATTTTGGAAAAATCGAGAATGTCGTTGATCAGACTGAGCAGTGTCTCGCCGGAACGGCGCGCCGTCTCCGCGTAGTCCCGCTGCTCATCGGAGAGAGTCGTGTCCAGGAGCAGGCCGGTCATCCCGATCACGCCGTTCAGCGGTGTCCGGATCTCGTGGCTCATGGTGGCGAGAAATTCGCTCTTCAGGCGTACTGCGTTGAGCGCGACATTGCGCGCATCAACGAGTTCCTCCGCAAGGCGCGTCATCTCGACTGCCTGCCGTTCCGCCCGCTCCCTCGCATCCCGCGCGTCCGCGAAGTTCCGCTCCAGCTTCTCCGCGGCCGAGATTCGCTCGGTCACGTCCCGGGATACAAGAATGACCTGCTGATTCCCGAGCGGCGAGACCGCACATTCGAAGGTGTGCATCTCGCCGGCGATCGGAAGCAGGAATTCGGTGCGCATGAGCCGCTGGTTGACTACCGCTCGACGGATGGCGTTTTCGAGTCGCTCGGCAGGTCCGGGGGGCATGATTTCGGAAATCCGCCGCCCGAGAAACAATTCCGGTGAGACCAGCAGGTCCTGGCTTCTTCCTACCCGGCACTCGAGGAAGCGTCCGTCGGTGTCCAGACGGAGAAAGAGGTCGGGCATTGCGTCCAGAATCGCTTCCAGCTCCACGGCCTGGAGCCTTACCTGCGTGACGGCCTTGAGCCTCTCCGTCACGTCGTGCAGCAACCACACCTCGCCGTGCGCCTCGAGGGAGCAGGTGAATTCGATCTGCCGAAGTTCACCGTCCCGCCTTCTGATCTCGACGGTAATGGGCCCCGGAACGATCAGGGCACATTCCGCCGCGGTGCTGGCGCGAAGCGAGGCCGCCTTGTCGCCGTAGACCGTGTCGAGCCACCGGTCAACGGTGACGACCTCGTTCGGCGCGAGGCTCAGAATTTCACCGGCGGTGCGATTGTACGAGACGACGCCGCCCTCGATGTACACCGCGCCGGCGGGCAGATGCTCCACCAGGGATCGCAGCCGCCGCTCATTCTCGACCGCAGTATCGAGTTCTCGGCGCAACTCGAGTTGAGTCACGATCTGCTCACCCAGGGCACCC
The DNA here is from genome assembly GCA_040002695.1 of Gemmatimonadota bacterium. GTDB lineage: Bacteria > Gemmatimonadota > Gemmatimonadetes > Gemmatimonadales > GWC2-71-9 > JBDUEA01. Next base: position 7,815 of record JBDUEA010000036.1, read on the forward strand.
AGGGCATCGACCTGCTCGCGGGAGAGCGAGCGCGGCACCCGGTCCTCGACGCAGAGCGTGCCGATCACCTGCCCATCGGGCGTGATCAGCGGCTGGCCGGCGCAAAATCGGATCTGCTCCGGACCGGTGACCAACGGGTGGTTGGCGAAGCGCGGATCGGCCAGCGCATCGTGGACCAGAAAGAGATCGGGCCCCCGAATCGCATGGGCGCAAAAAGCCTGATCATCCAGCGTCGGACATTCACCGAGCCCGACCGAGCTCTTGACGCACTCTCGATCCCCGACGATCAGGCTCACCAGCGCGATCGGTGTCCCGCAGATCTGCGCGGCCAGTTGCGTCAATCGGTCGAGTGCCGGTTTCGCGGGAATGTCGCGAATGTGATCGCGTGACGGCGAGACCAGCCGGGCAGGTTCATCCGGTGTCCGAGTCGGCGGCGACGAGGTGCATGTATTCACGGGAAGGCCGAGCATTATCCCTGCTTCTCCAGCGCCGGGGGCATACTCTCGAGTTGAGGTCTGACGTGAGACTCAAAGCACGAGGGACAGATGCCGTGGGAAAACTGCGCTGCCGTCCGGTGCTGAATGAATTGCTCGACCTGGGACCATTGATCGGATTCGTCCCGGATCCGTTTGCAATACGAGCAGATCGGGAGCAATCCCTCGAGTTGCTTCACTTCCGCCTGCAGGCCGAGCACGCGCGCAGCCACGCGAAGCCGGGCCTCGAGCGCGGGGCGATCCACCGGCTTGGTCACGAAATCGTCGGCGCCGGCCTCCATCCCTTCGAGGTAGCAAGTCTTTCCGCCGAGTGCCGTCAGCATCACGACCCAGACGTACCGGGCGCGGGGATGAGCACGCATCCGGCGACACAGCTCGATCCCGTCGACGTTCGGCATCATCCAGTCGGTGATCACCACGTCCACTTCCTGAACCTGGAAATATTCCCAGGCCTGGGCTCCATCCACCGCCGTGATCACGGAATGGCCCAGCTTCGTCAGCGAGGCTTCGAGGACTCGCCGGGCGACGGCGTCGTCTTCCGCAATGAGGATCTTCATCGAGTTTTCGTTTGAGATGGTCATGGTAGCGATCCCTGAGACTATGACGCGCGGGCTATGGCGGAGAAACCGGGCAGGCGGTCGGTCGATACGCGCCGGCACATTTCACTGGCGACGCGATCGAGCGGCACTACCGCGCTGGCCAGCCCCGCGCCGACGACGTACCCGGGCATTCCCCAGACCACCGAGGTAGCCTCGTCCTGCGCGATGACCTGACCGCCCGCTTCTCTGATCCGCTCGCACCCCAGCGTGCCATCCTGCCCCATGCCGGTGAGCACAACCGCGAGACTGCGCGCGCCGTAGACCTCCGCCACCGAACGAAAGAGCACATCCGCGGCAGGTCGGCAGGAGTGCTCCGGAGGGTCCTGGTTCAGTGCCATACGCACCTGGTTGTTGACCCGGTACAGCGTCATGTGAAAATTGCCGGGCGCGATCCAGACCGCTCCCGGTGTCAGCACACCACCGGCCTCGGCTTCCCGCACGTTGATTCGGCTCGCGGCGGTGAGTCGATCCGCCAGGAAACGGGTGAACAGTGGTGGCATGTGCTGCACGATTACGATCGGAACCGGAAAATCCACGGGCAATTCAGACAGGATCGTCGCGAGCGCATTCGGCCCGCCCGTCGACACCCCGATCGTGACGACGTCCACGCGCCCTCCGGCGACCCCTGACGTCTCGAATCTCGGCGGCGCGATCCTGGGGGCCGCGGCGACGGCAGGCACGGGCCCCCACCGTGAGCTGCAGAGAGCGAGAACCTTGGGCGTGAGCTGCTCGCGCACCCGCTGCTGCGCCGCGGCGATGCTGCCCGTGTGGGACGGCTTGGTGACGTAGTCGGAAGCGCCGAGAGCCAGCGCGTCGAGCGTGGTCAGCGCGCCCCGTTCCGTCAATGTGCTGAACATGATCACCGGCAGCCTGGGCCAGCTCTTCCGGATCGCTGCCAGGGTCTCGAGCCCATCCATTTCCGGCATGTCGATATCGAGCGTCACCAGGTCCGGTTGCAACTGCGTGATTCGCTCGAGGGCGAGCCGTCCGTTCGACGCTGTTCCGACAACCTCGATGAGGGGTTCGGCACCGAGCGCATCGGAGACCATCCGCCGGACGACCACCGCATCATCCACCACGAGGACCCGGATCCGGTTCATGCGTCAGCCCATGCTCAAGCCGAGCAGCTCGAGCTTGGCGTGCAGGATTTCCCGGGTGAACGGTTTCATCACGTATTCGTCGGCACCAGCCTCGAGGGCCCGGCTCACCTGCGCCATTTCGGTCTCGGTCGTCACCATGACGATTCGCATCGAGGCCCAATCCGGATTCGCCCGAACTGCGCTGACGAGCTCGTAGCCGTTCATCTCGGGCATGTTCCAGTCCACCATGGCGAGATCGAATGGCCCGGCGCTCCGCAGACACTCAAGCGCTTCCCCACCGTGCGTCGCCTCGGTGACTTCGAACCCCGACTCGCTCAGGATCCTGCCGATGATGCTCCGGATGGCCCGCGAGTCGTCTACCACTAGCGCGCGCACACGGACCTCCTGAGCATCGGACCGGCGGCCCGGCCTCTCGAGGACCGAGAGGCTATAGCCGCTGCCCTGAGCATCGGCGGTCCGGGGTCGCGGCTTGAGCCGGTCGCGGCTCTCATGGCTCGGACCGCAGGCCAAGATGGCACTCGAACTCACCGTCGATTCGGCGCACATCGGTGCCGTTGTAGCGGATCAGGTTGCGCAGGTGCTCCAGGCTCTCGACCCCGACCAGCTCCTCGAACGACACGCCGAGACCATCGTCGCCGGCTCGAACGACGCGTCCGTTGGCGCGAATGGCCGGACCGTCGCTTCCCAGGACAAGGGTGACCTGACAGGGACTTCCGATTTCGACGCCCCGCACCGGCAGGAGCAACATTCCGTTGAGGCTCAGATTCACGAGGTGGCCGGTGCAAATCACCTGCGCCCCGACAATCACCTCGACACCGACTTCGGCATGCACCCGGGTGAATTCGCGGATCTCCTTGTGCGGTCCTTCGACCTTCGTCTCCTCGCGCAGGAGTCGCACGAGCACCAGTTCCCCGCCACAGTCGAAGGCAATCTCGGTGATGAGTTCCATGCCGGCGATCAGGGGGACACTGTCGATCGCTTCGACCACGCTCGGTAGAGACAGGCGACAAGGTTCCGGGAGTACCGACTTCAGGTTTCCGCCCGTCATATTGGCGAGCTCGCCAACGGCATCCTGCATTTCCGACTGTGCGGGTTCCGTCAGGGAAACTCCAAACATCGTGGCGGCCGCCCGCCGGGCGAGGGACCGCGGACACTGCAGCGCCAGTGCGCCGTTCCATGCGCCCGAGAACCGGACTGATCCGGCGATCGTACGTTCACCGTCCCGGACGACCGGGTGAGTCTCCAGCCGATCGAGCTCGAGGCCGAGTACCGTCTCCCACACCGTTCGAGTCACCTGGATGATTTCCTGCTCGAGATACGACATCACGTCCCTCCAGTGCGCTTGAGGCGGTAACATCCACTCCGCTCGAACGGCAGGCGCTCGAAATCGTCGCCGAGATTGATCGTGGTCTCGGCGCCGCCCAGGAAGAGGAATCCCCCCGGACGCAGCACGCGTACCATTTTCGCCAGGATCGAGCGCTTGGTCTCGACGTCGAAATAGATCAGCACATTTCGAAGGAACACGATGTCCATCAGTGGCAGCGGTCTCCATGGCTCGATGAGATTCCACTCACGGAATTCGATCATCTCGCGCAACTCCGACCGGACCTGCCACTCCATGCCTTTCTTTTCGAAATATTTCAGGAGCATCGGGGCGGGCAGCCCGCGATTCACCTCGAGCTGACCGAAACGACCTTCGCGCGCCCGGACGAGCATCTGGCGAGAGAGATCGGTAGCGAGGAACTGCACGGACCACGTCGCCAGTTCGGGGAAATGCTCCCGCAGCACCATCGCGATGGTATAGGGTTCCTGTCCGCTGGAGGCGGCGGCGCACCAGATGTTGAGCTGGCGGGAAGCCGCATGCTCGGCCAGGAGCTCGGGAATGACAACTTTCCAGAGCGCGTCGAAGGGGTACAGATCGCGGAAGAAGCTGGTTTCGTTCGTGGTCATCGCTTCGACGACCTTGTGGTGGAGCCCGTTGGCCGGGCTGCTCCGCATCTTCGTGAGCATGGCGCCGAGAGACGCGAAGCCCTCGGTGCGCGCGAGCGGTGCCAGGCGGGCCTCGACGAGGTAGGTCTTCTCCGCTTCCAGCACGATTGCCGACTTCTGACGCACGAGCTGGCTCACCCATGTGAAATCGCTGGGGGTCATCGGCATCTGTGATCCTGTCTCCACGGCCAATTCGTCGGCCGGCATGCATACTCACTCGAGCGGCTCATGCCGGCACCAGCGCATCGGCGTCACCGGGATAGCTCTCCCGAATTTCCGCGACTCGGCCCAAAATTTCCCGGGCGTCCCGCACCGAAGCAGCCGCCTGCTCGGCGCGAGTGAGGAGCGCGCCGAGAGAAAGGTCGAGCTGCGCGCCGAGTTCACCGGCGACGCCGGCCAGCCCGGAGAGCTCCGCCTGGGTCGCGTCGCGGGTGACGTTCAGCGTCGCGTCCAGCGCCAGCAGGTTCGTCTCGCGCGCAAAGGCGGCGAGTGACCGAAGCAGCCGCGCCGCTTCGCTATCAGTGCGGCCAAGTATATCCGCTGCATCACGAGCGGTTCCGACTATGCGCACTGCGGCCCTGGCAGCCAGCGCCGCCTGTTCCCCGCTCCGGGCCAGGCCCTGAAGTGCGGCTGGTTCGACCGGCGTGCCGTCGGAGTGCCCATTCCGCCCGGCCTCATCCGCCACCGTATCGAGCAGCCGACTGAGCGAAACCATCTCCTCCGCCGCACGCGCGAAACGTCTCGCATGCGCGCGAAGGTCCAGCACTGGATCGTTTCGGGGCGGCAGCGGTGACTGCGGATCTCCAACCGGCACTACCGTCAAATCAGCGACGGACGGCGCCGGCACTGCCCGGCTCTCGAGGTGCGTGATGAATTCCCAGGTGATCTGCGGACCCAGATACTCCTTCTCCTGGCCTCGCACCGCAGACACCAGCACGGCGATCGTTTCCGGCCCGATAATCAGCCGCTCCTTGTGCGGGAGCCGGTCAGGGCCGGAGAAGACCTCGGCGCGATGAACGGGATCGGGAAAGAAGATCTCGATAGGAATGCCGGCCGCCGGGTCGAATTTCGCGGGCAGGTAGCCTTCCAATCGCTGGAAGGCGTGCACGCAGGCGGGATTTCCCCGCCAGGTTTCGAGACCGGTCTCGGGATACATCACCGGTACCGGAAGCTCCTCTGCCAATGCCCACACCCGCTGCATGGCGGCGGCGTGGCGTTGCCGCTCGGACACGTCCTCCCACGAGACGAGGAAGCCGAGCGTTACGCCGTCGCCATCGGGGATCGCGCCGATACGCGCCTTCCACACGACCCGACCAAAGCTCCAGAGGGTTTCGTACGGAAGCGCGGCGGTGTTTCGGAGCAGCGCCTGGAGCTGCGTGGGCGCGGGATGAAACCGCAGGAGTGATGTTCCCGGCAGGTCCGCGGCGCCGAGGCCGAAGGCGCGCCGGAGTTCACTGTCGCGCGCCTGGAGGGCGGCCTTCGCGCAGCCGTTGAGGTGGACGAGATTGAGCTCGAGATCAGCGACGAAGAGATTGTCTCCCGACACACCGTCGAGTTCCGCCTGCCGCGCGGCCGCCTCGACGAGACGTTCGATCTCGGTGATCGGAGTTCCGCTGCCACCGATCGCCATCGTCATTCCGTCGGCAAACGGGATGAAGGCGGCGATGACATCGGCCGTCTCCGGTTCCGGAACTCCCGCGCCTCGTAGTGCATCCTGGAGAATATTGGCCAGGCGATCGAACTCGTGACGGTGGAGCTGCGCACCAATACCAAGGGAAGCGGGACTCGGACCATCATACGTCACCGGCCCGGCCATGAGATCGGTGAGAAACATCTGCAGTTGCCAGGTCACAGTCGCGAGATTCACGTCCACGAGCAGCCGACGTAGCCCGCTGTCCGCCTCAATGCGGTCGAGCACGCCTCGACTCACGCGGTCGATGAGATCGACTCCGCCGATCCGATCGAAGAGCGTGGTCCGATCCGGGCTCCGGGTAAGAAAACCTGTGCGACTCATAGTCCCGCGTTCCCTCCTGCTGATGGTGTCGAGCTGCTGTGTTCGTGCTGCCCGCCCCCTGCTTCGCGTCCGGCTTGTAGCACGCCGCGTCGGTCACTCAACCCAAAGCGGCCCCGGGCACGCTTCCTTCGAGCTGCAGCACGCGCTCGGTATCGAGCACCAGGAGCAAACGGTCAGGGAGTTTGTAGACTCCCCGGATCAGCTCGCGCGCCCGGGCCGGGAGCGTCATGGGTGGCTCCTCGTACTGGCGTTCGGATGGCTCGAGAACGTCGCCGATTTCGTCAACCAGCAGGCTCACCGCGCCCTCCCCGGTCCGGATGACGACATTCATCGGCGACCGACCGTCGGTCCGCGGTGCAAGCCCCATTCGCTCTCTGAGATCGATTGCGGTGACGATCTGTCCTCGCAGATTGATCAGGCCCTTCACGGCGCTGGACGCCAGCGGAACCCGGGTCATCGGCTGCGCCCGGAGAACCTCCTGCACCTTGAGCACTTCGATGCCAAGGAACAGACTATCGAGGTGAAAGGTGCAGAACTGCCGATCCTCGGACACGATGCTCACGCCCCCACCTCGGCCAGTTCGGTGGCCGATGATTCGTTGAAAAGTTCGGTCCCGGTGCGGCGTACCACTGCCCCTACATCCACGAGATCCGTCACTCGCTCCTGAATGACCGCGGTGCCGAAGATCATCCCGCCGTTCGCGCGGTGATGAACCGTCACCACCTCTTCGATGATGTCGGTGATTTTCTCGACTATCAGTCCGGCATGGCGGCCGCCCGCGGTATAGACCACGACCTGGATCATCTCGGCTCCAGCGGCGGTCGCATCCGGGCCCGCCGCAGGATCCATCACCTGGGTCAGCCGAATGAGGGGCAGGAGTCCGCCTCGATACTGAACGACCTCGAGATCGCCGGCGCGCTCGATCGTCGTACGGGGAAATTCCTCGAGGCGCGATACCTGTGAGAGTGGAATGGCCATCTGCCGATTCGCGCCGAGCCGGAACAGCAGCAGCATCTGCCGGTCTCCGACGGCCTCGCTCGGGACAGCCGGTGCATCGCCTGGAGAGCGGTCCCGCGCCTTGGCGAGCACCTTCCCGCGCGTGGCGAGCCCGAGCACATCCAGGATCAGCGCCACGCGGCCATCGCCCATGATCGTGGCCCCCGCATACGAAGTGAGGCCCTTGAGCTGATTGCCGAGCGGCTTGACCACGATTTCCTCGGTATCGTTGATCGACTCGACGACCAGGCCGAAGGCCTGCTCCTCCGCCTGAAGCACGATGATGTTTACCGCCGACTCGGAGGCGGACTCGGGCCAGAATCCGCTCTGAGTGCCCAGCGCGTGGTTGAGGTGGACCAGCGGCAGCAGCTTGCCCCGGAGCCGGTACACCGGCGCCTCGTGCACCATCTCCACTTCCTGCCGCGCCGTTTCGGGCTCCAGTCGCACGAGCTCCAGCAGGCTCACTTGAGGAATCGCGTACCGGTCCCCGCCGCTCGTGACGATGAGCGCAGGGATGATCGCGAGCGTGAGGGGAATCCTGATCTTGAGGGTCGTGCCCTCGCCCATCGCGCTCTGGATATCGACGGTTCCGCCGATGCGCTCGATGTTCGTCTTCACCACGTCCATCCCGACTCCTCGGCCGGAGACGTTGGTGACCTTTTCGGCAGTGGAGAATCCCGGAAGGAAAACCAGGTTCAGGGCCTCATGATCGCTCAACCGGCTGGCCTGGTCGGGCGTGATCAGGCCGCGCGTGAGCGCCTTTTGCCGGAGCCGCTCCGGGTCGATTCCCCCGCCGTCGTCGGAGATTTCGATGTTGACCTGGCCGCTCTCGTGGTATGCGCGGAGCAGCAGCCGTCCCTCGGCTGGCTTGCCCCTGGCGATCCGGTCCGCGGGACGCTCGAGGCCATGATCCACCGAGTTGCGCACGATGTGGGTCAGCGGATCCTTGATCGCTTCAATGATGGTCTTGTCGAGCTCGGTCTCCTGCCCTTCCATGTCCAGGCGCGCCTGTTTCTCGCACGCGATCGCGAGGTCCCGCACGACGCGCGGAAACTTGCTCCACACGTTGCCGATCGGCTGCATCCGGGTTTTCATCACCCCTTCCTGCAACTCGGTAGTGATGAGATTGAGCCGCTGGCTGGTCGCGACGAAGCCGGGATCGTCCTGCGTCGCGGCGAATTGAAGAATCTGATTCCGCGCGAGGACGAGCTCGCCGACCAGGTTCATGAGCTTGTCGAGGAGACTTACGTCAACGCGGATGTTGCTGTCGGCCGTCTGGAGACTGCGGCTCTCGTCGGATGAGGCGCGTGGCGGCGAATCGACCGGCGGTTCCGGGACGCGGACCGGTGCGGCGAGCGCCTCCGGCTTGGGCGGATGAATCGGGCTCGGGTCGGTGACGGGCGGCGCGAGCTTCTTCGGCGCGCGTTTTTTCTTCACGAGCGGCGCGATGAGGGACGCAGTTCCGGTTTCCCGGAGCTTCGTCAGGCGAGCGATCAGGTCCGGGTATTCCTCGTCGCCGTCCTGGCCGGTCGCCTCGATCCGCTCGAGTATGGTACGGACCGCGTCCACCAGCGCCAGCAGTGCGCTGGTGATTTCCGGCGAGAGAGTCTTGAGACCATCGCGGAGATCGGAAAGCAGGCTCTCGCCGACGTGAGTGACGGACTCGAGCTTGCCGAAGGCGAGGAAGCCGCACGTCCCCTTGATCGTGTGGATGCAGCGGAAAATCCGTTTCAGCAGTTCCTGGTCCGAGGGGTTCTGTTCCAGTGCGACCAAGTCCCGGTCGAGCTGGTCGAGGCCTTCGCGGCTCTCGACGAGGAACTCTGCAACGATTTCTTCCGACTCACTCATGCCCGTCTCCTGGCGGATTGCGACGTCCGTCGAGCGGTGGCTCGCCTCACTGTTATCGGCCCGGCGGGGCCGAAGAATGAGAACGGCAGGCCCGGAAAAACGACGCGGGGCCAGCCCGGACGGCATGGCCCCGCTTTCATTATAGGAGTCCTGCTTCAGGCGCTTCGGGAGACGTCGGGCGAGGCTCCGAGCTTCAGGCGATTCACTCCGCGATTGCCGCCGTTTCTGACTGAACCGCTGCCGTTCGCTGACGGCAGAACGGTTTGGGACGCAATTCCGTCATCCCGGTACTTGAACTGTCCTACCAGCTTCTGCAGTTCCGCCGCCATCCGCGCCAGCTCCGCCGCGGCCTGCTGACTGTTCTGTGCGCCTCCGCTCGTCTCCTGCGCCGCCGTCGCGACCCGGGTGATGTTCTGCGCGATCTCGGCGCTGCCTCGGGCCGCCTCGCCGACATTCCGCTCGATCTCATTCGTCGTCGCCGTCTGTTCTTCCACCGCACTCGCAATCGTCGTCTGGATATCGTTGATCTGGGTGATGATGCCACCGATCTCGCCGATCGCCCGCACCGCGGCCGTCGTGTCGCCCTGGATCGCCTCGATCTTGCGGCTGATATCTTCAGTCGCCTCCGCCGTTTGCTTCGCCAGTTCCTTGACTTCGTTCGCCACGACCGCGAAGCCCTTGCCCGCCGACCCAGCGCGCGCGGCCTCGATGGTCGCGTTCAGCGCCAGCAGGTTGGTCTGCTGCGCGATGCTGGTGATCACTTTGATGACCGCGCCGATTTCGGCCGAGCTCACGCCAAGATTCCCGACGGTCGCATTGGTCTGGTTGGCCACGGCGACGGCGCGGCTCGCCACCCGCACGGCGTCCGATGCATTCCGGGCGATCTCCCGGATCGAAGCGCCCATTTCCCCAGTTCCTGTCGCGACCGTCTGCACGTTTCTGGAGACCTGCTCGCTCGCAGCGCTCACGATGCCGGCCTGCGTCGAGGTCTCCTGCGCGTTCGTGCCCATCTGGACTGCGACGGTGCTCAGCTCTTCGCTGCTCGCGGCCAGCATGTTCGCGTTCTGACCGATCAGGCCGATCGTGTGTTCCATCTCCCTGACGGCGGTGTTGAGCGCAGCCTTGATCTTGGCGTGGTCTCCCCGATAATTCCCCACGACACTGGATGTGAGATCCCGCCGTGCGATCCGCTCGAGGACCTCGGTCGCTTCGGCAATCGGCGCGGTCGTCGAGTCCAGCGTCGCGTTCATGCCGTGCACCAGGTCGCGGTAGGCACCCTCGAATTTCCCTGCGTCGCCCCGGCGGCGGAGATCGCCCGATTCCGCGGCCGCCACGAGGTGACCGGTTTCCTCGGTGAGGCTCCGGAGCGTCGCGATGGCGCGGTGCATATTCTGGGAGAGCACGTCGCGGTCGGAGCGCGGCGTGACCTGCACCGAGAAGTTTCCCTTCGCGAGGCCATCCGCGGCCAGCGCTACGCCACCGATGTACTTGAGCAGGGCGCGGAAGGACTCGGCAAGTCGTCCGATCTCGTCGCCGGATTCATAGCTCACGACCTGATCGAGCTCACCTTCGGCGATTCGGGCGGCGGCGGAAGAGATGCTTTCGAGAGTCGCGAGGACGTCTCGCAGAATGAGCCGGGAGGCGAGAGCGAGCACGATGACGAGCGCCAGCAGGATCCCCGTGGTGACATATGTCGCCGCGCGCTGATGATCCCGAGCCTTTCCGAAGGCCGCATTGATGAGCGTCTGGTCGTCTTCGGTGCGTCGAGCCAATCGGCTTCGGAGCTGGCTGAAGCGGCCGGTCATGTCGCGGAGCGAGGCCATCTGGACGTCGCCGCGGGCGCCGGTCATCATGCCTCGGGTCACGCCTCGAGCCACACCGTAGTACGCGGTGAAATCGGCGCGGAGGGAATCGAGCTCAGCGGCATTGATGACCGGATTGTCCTGGCTCGAATCGAGTCGCGCCAGAATCCCGGCGGACAGCGAGTCTGCTACATGCAGAGCCGAGGTATCGGCCGCGGCGACGCCGTCCTGCAGCCGTCGCTGAAGACCGCCTACCATCTCTTCCAGATCGCGGCTGAGATCGAGTGAAGGCGTATAGCCGAGCTCGATCCGCGCCTCCTCTATTGTGGTCAATCGCCCGAGGGCCAGGCTTGCAATCAGTACAAGCAGCGCGCCGGCACCGGCCAGAGCCGGCAGGGCCAGAATCTTTCGACGGAACGACAGGTTCGGCATTCGCATACGGAAACCGGTCGCCGGCAGCGACCTTCCTCGGGTAGTGGGAGACCTCCGTTCCGTGCCGATCAACGGATGGCGACGACCTTGACGCCCGAGCCCAGGGTAGCCCCGCCGGAGACGTATCCGACCGCGCCCGCATTCGCCTGGACGAAGCTTACGACGTCGGCATCTCCAGCTTTCTCGATCGGCGGCACGTCCTGCCCTGAAAAAATCTGCTGTTGCCAGTAGGCCGTAATGGCGGAACTGGAACGGCCGTGCACGACGTGAGAGAATGCCTCTCGCACCTTGGAGTCCCGGTCCTGGTCAACCGGCGTCACCGCCTTGCCGTCCGACCACTTTCCGGTCTGCTTCAGAAACAGCTTCGACGCTTCGTCCTTGCTCAGGCTGGTAACGTCATTGCCCACATTGACGATGACCTGATAGGCCTGGGCATAAGCAGGGCCGGCGATGCAGGCCCCCAGCACCAGGAACAGGAGAACGATCCGCTTCATAAGTCGATCCTCGCTGAGTGCGTGGTAGAATTAGCCGAAGCGCCTAGAAGCTCACCGCGAGGCTCGCGATGCTGTACCAGGTCTGTCCGCGGGGGCCGGCAGCGCTCGCCGCGAATTGATCGAAGCCGAATCCGGTGGCATGATGCTGCTCGAACTTGGCGACCAGCCCCTGTGTGAACGCGAAGGTCGCACCGCCGGCGACGTCGCGCAGCGTATTCTTGTAGCCGACAATACCGATCCCGTTGTCGGAGAATTCCGCCTGACCGTTCAAGCCGAGGCGCCGGGTGACATGCACTCCCGCCTGCGCGTAGTAGAATCGCAGGTGGGTTCCGCTGCCGCCGATGCCCATGAATTCGCCGCGCACGAAGAACCGTTCGAAGTTGCCGTCGATCGATACATGGGGAGCGTGAGTTTCCAGTCCCACCATGCTGGATGTCAGGTAACCGCCCCCCAGCCGAAGCCCCTTGATGGGCAGCTCGAGCCAGGCCTGTCCACCATATACGCCGTTCGCCCGAACCTTGACCGGCTGCGGGCCGACCGGCGTTGGGAAGACGCCGAAGAAATTCAAGCCTCCGGCGTACGCTTCCGGTGCCAGGGTGAAGCCGTGACCGAGATCCAGCCGCGTGCCGACAAGCGCACCGTCGATGGTCTCATAAGAATCGGGATAGTAGGTGAATGGCGCACGATAGAACGGCAGGATGGTCCCGACGTCGCGATAGCCGGTAAAGATGCCCATGGGCAACGGCATCTTGCCCGCCTTGACGCTGAGCTGTCCGAACCGGTGCTGGTAGAAGCCCCAGTCGAATGTTACGTCGTCGGTGAGCGTGTTGATCAGGCTGGACCCCATCCGTCGATGCTCGAATTGGAAGACGACGTTGTCCTTAGGCGTGACCGCGTAGCGGAACTGCAGCGCGGCAACGCGGAAGTCACCGCTTCCCTTCTTTTCCAGTCCATAGATCGGAAGGTCGGAGGCGCCGCCGAAGCCCTGCGTCAGGTAGCCATGCACCTGGAGGCGATCCGCCGAGAAGGCCTGTGCCGCGAGTGGTGCGACGCTCAACGTCATGACGACCGCGCCGCAGCCTGCGGCCCTGAGCCAAATCGACATTGTGATCCTCCGATGATGACGACTCTGTGACGCCGACACTGCTCGGCGTGTGAATGACTGATTTCCGCCTGCACCGCCGGATGATCCGCAGGTGTTTCCGAGGGGAGCGATAGTTGTTGACGGAGCCTGCTCCAACAGATTTCGACCCGGCGACGCAAAACTTGAATGATGACGACGCCTTTACTCGCCCCTCATGATTTCTTGCAGGTCGGTTCCCCCCGCGGACTGAGGACGGGTGTCCCGGCCAGACGCACAAAGGGCCGGCAGCCCCTCTCGGGGCCCGCCGGCCGGGATTTGCTCGATCGGTCGCGGATGGCGTGGGCTGTCCGCGTCAGCCGCCTGCAGCCGTCCGTTCGTCTCTAGGGGTGCGCCGCGAGATGAGAAGTCTTCGCCCGGCCGAGCCCGCCCGGATCAACCGCGTAGCGGAAACCCTCGACCAGCTCGTGCAGCTCGGCCGCCATGCGCGCCAGCTCGGCAGCCGCGCTCTGGCTGTTCCTGGCATCGATGCTCGTCCGCTCGGCGGCACGGGCGACGCCGGTGATGTTCAGTGCGATGTTCGCGCTGCCCTGAGCGGCGCTCCCCACGTAGCGGCCGATCTCGTTGGTCGTGGCGGTCTGCTCCTCCACCGCGCAGGCGATGATCGTCTGAATCTCACTGATCCGCGTGATGATCCCGGTGATCGCGCCGATCGCTGCCACCGCGGCGGCCGTGTCGCCCTGAATCGCGGCGATCTTCTGGCTGATCTCCTCGGTCGCCTTGGCGGTTTCCTTGGCCAGCTCCTTCACCTCGTTGGCGACCACCGCGAAGCCCTTGCCGGCCTCTCCCGCGCGGGCGGCCTCGATCGTCGCGTTCAGCGCGAGCAGGTTCGTCTGCTGCGCGATGCCCGTGATGACCTTGACGACCGCTCCGATTTCGGCCGAGCTCAATCCGAGCCTTCCCACGGTGGCATTGGTCTCCTCCGCCATCAGCACCGCGTGCCCGGCGACCTTCGCAGCTTCCGTAGCATTCGTCGCGATCTCCCGAATCGAGACCCCCATCTGGTCCGCACCGAGTGAAACAATATTGATGCTTTCCGACACCTCCGAACCCGTCGCGGAGACCGCACGGGCCTGGCCGCTCGTTTCTTCGGCCGTCGCACCCATTTGTCTCGCGAGCGCGTTGAGATTCTCGGAACTCTCGGAAAGACCCTGCGCGGTACGCGCGATCGTACCGATGCTTCCGCGGAGATCATGGAAGAAGGTGTTCAATCCGCTCCCGAGGCGACCGATGGCATCCTCGCCGCGGACCGTGACTTCGCGCGTCAGATCTCCCTGGGCCGCGGCATTGACGACGCTCAGAATGCTGTCGACCTTGGCTGCGAGCTCCTCCGACTGGCTCCGCTCCCGCTCCGCGAGGGCCCGCTCCTGGGAATGCCGGTCTTCCTCGGCTACTCGAATCGCGTCCAGCGCATTTCGCTGCGCGATCACGGCCTGGTTGAGCGCAGCACCCATGCGCGCGATTTCATCGGTACCCTCGACCTCGAGCCGCTGCGATAGATCGCCCGCCGCGACTGCCTCGAGCACCGCCGCGGTCCGCCGCAACGGGCCGATGATCGCTCGTACCAGCAGGTACGCCATGCCGGATCCGAGGGCGATCGCCAGCAGCAGGCTGCCAATGACAAACCGGCGGGACGACTGGTACGTCGCTTCGCTCTGAGCGATGGCCTTCTCAGCAGACTGAACGGTGAGATCCAGCAACTCCTGAAGCTTGCCGAGAGATCGCGCGAAGCTCGTCTGAGAGTCGGTCCGGAGCAGGGACTTCGCGGAATCGGTCTTGCCCGCGCTGGCGAATGCCAGGGCGCGCTGGTGCTGGCCGAGATAGTCGGCCCACGACGCCTGGAAATCCCGATAGAGCGCGCGCTCTTCCGGGGACGTGAGGAGCGGTTCGGCGGAGGCCTGAGTCGCAGCCAGCGCACCCTGGATATTCGTCATCTCCGATTCGTACCACTTGCGCTGCCCGGCGGTTTCGGCCCCAATGTGCAGGACTTCAGCCAGCCGGAACGCTTCGATCTCCTGGGACATGCCCGCGACCGCCCGGCTGCTCGGCAGAGTCTTCAGCTCGACATCACGGGACGCGGCGCGAACCTGCGCCAGTCGACTCACCGCGAATACACCGAGGAACGCGGTCATGCCGCAGAGCAACGCGAAGCTCCCGAACAGCCGGCTCGACAATTTGGTGTTCGCAAACGATTTCATCTGGACAACGCACCTCGATCAATGGGTGGCCAGGCCACCGAGTAGCCGACCGCTGACAGACTTGCTTCCAGCCCATCACTGCGTCAGAGCCACGACCTTTACGCCGGCTGACGCGGCAGCGGCCGCGCTCACATACCCGATCCCGTCCGGATTCGCCTTGATATACGCGATCACATCAGCGTCGGACGGCTTCTCCACCGGCGGTTCACCCTTGCCGGAAAACACGATCTCCTGCCAGTAGCTCTTGACGCTGGGGACATCCATCCCGTTCACGGCCTGGGAGAAGGCCCGTCGCACCGCGGACGACTCGACCTGATCGACCGGCTGGACCGGCTGGCCGCTGGCCCACTTCCCCTGCTTGCGCAGGAAGAGCTTCGACGCATCCCCGTTCTTGAGCACACTCACCGGATTCGCGGAATTCACGATGATCCTGAATCCCTCCTGTGCGCGGGCCGGGCGCGCGTGCAGCAGTAGCAGCCCCACGCAGGCAACAAGCAGCAGCGGTTTCATGAATTGCCGGTCTCCTTAGAAACTGAATTGGCCACCGACCTGTACCAGGTCGGTCGTCGTCCGCAGTGTGCCCGCGTTCACCGCGCCCAGCAGATCTTCGGGATGCGGCATCGCAAATCGATTCCCGCTGATCCGGTGATACTCTGCGCGCAGTACCAGGGAGCGGGAGAACCAGCGGCTGAGGGCGAGCGCGCCCTCTTTGTGGTATTGCAGCGAGGGCGCGGCGGCCGAGCTCACGCCGACGAAGGTGTTTTTCAGGTAATCGTACTGCCCGGCAAGCTGCCATTCCGGCGAGAGACGGTACGCCGCCTGCGCGTAATAGCCGGTCGCGTACTCGTCTCCCGCCTGATTCTCGTGAGCCAGTTCGGTCTCAAACGTGAAGCGATTTGACCGGTACTCGAGCTGCGCGGCCGCTACCGTGACCCGATTCGCGGCCGGCTCGTTGAGAATCCCGGTGTACGATGAAGCGCCGACGCTCAGGCCCTGTACAGGTGTGTGCAGCACGAGCCGGCCGCCGATGACATTGCGAGTTGATTGAAGCTCGATTTCCGAGGACGCCCGCTGGAGGGAGTCACCGTGGAGGAAAGCCTCGGGCACGGCAAATTTCTGCAGATCGTTGCCGCCACCATACACGTCGTAGTCGAGGCTCCAGGCGCCCCCGCCCGCGACGCCGGTCAGTCCGATGCCTTTGTAGGATTGTCCGGCGAAGCCAACCGGACCGTAGACTCCCTGGGGAAGATCCAGAAATGGCCGAAGCGTGCCTACCGAGAAGACCTCGGTGTAGATGCCGAACGGGTGTTTGACCTGCCCCATACGAAGCCCGAGATGGTCTGCCAGCCGATA